>JAZKCZ010000001.1:263443-528051 GCA_040387835.1 Myxococcota bacterium
AGAAATTTGACTTGTTATTTTTCCGTCGCTATCCTCTCGATTACCTAAGTCGAATTACGGAGATTTAACGTCGTCAAAGGAGTACGGTATGCCGTTTATTTTCTTGCTGATTGCTATCCTATTTGCGCCGGTTGAGATTAGAGCTCATTTGGAACATGAAATATTTCATTTGGCTGGATGCGAGAGCCTGGAAGAAGAGGAAGCTGAGGAGAAGTCGTCTAAAGGTAGGGATCGAGACTTCTTTTGGTGGGGACTTCCCGTTTAAACTTTTCCGATGGCTCTGGCCACAATCGCCCCATCCATCGCAGCGCTGACGATTCCACCCGCATAGCCGGCTCCTTCACCACATGGGTAAAGATTTCGAATGCTCGGAGACATGAAAGAGACCGCATCTCGCAAAACTCTAACTGGGCTTGAGGTTCTGGTTTCAACGCCTACCAAAACCGCTTCTTCGCAAAGATAACCTGGCATTTTCTTGCTGAAAGCGAGCAGTGCTTCACGCAGTCTCGTGGCAATCGGCAGGCCGCAGCTGTCTAAAATCGCTTCCATATCGGCAGATTTTAGGCCCGGCTCATAACTGGTCGCGGGTAGGGTGGATGAAGTGCGTCTTTTAACGAAATCGGTAGCCCTGACCGCAGGCGCACAAAGCTCGCCCCCGCCGGCGTTCCAGGCTGCTCGCTCAATGCGTCGTTGAAGCTCGATGCCTCCCAATGGCTGGCTTAGGCCCGCACGAACGGAATCTTCCACGGTGATTGCTACAACTAAGCCGGAGTTGGCGTAAGGTGAGTCTCTACGAGACAAGCTCATGCCATTAACAACCAACTCACCCGCTTCGGTAGACGCTGGTACAATCCAACCCCCTGGGCACATACAAAAAGAGAAGGCTCCCCGTCCGTCTTCAGGCGTATAGGCCAAGCGATAGGGTGCTGCAGCAAGTTTTGGGTGATCTGCGAAGCGCCCATACTGAATTTTGTTAATTATCGGCTGTGGGTGTTCAATTCTGACGCCCATCGCGAAAGGCTTAGCTTCTAGATCCGCACCAATGCGAGCCAAGATATCAATCATATCGCGTGCTGAATGACCGGTCGCAACGACTACTGATCTCCCGGAGACTTCAGTGCCATCATGCAGGCGCACACCAACCGCCAATTCCCCATCAACGCAGATATCAACAACCCGCCGCTCGAACTCAAAACGAACGCCCAATGATTCAAGATGCTCCCGAAGGGCAGTGATCACTTTAGGCAGGCGATTGGAGCCGATATGCGGACGAGCGTCCGTCAGAATATTCTCCGGTGCGCCATGCGCGACCAGAATCTCCAAGACATCTCGTACGTCACCGCGCTTGTGAGAACGTGTATAGAGCTTGCCGTCTGAGTAAGTCCCTGCGCCACCTTCGCCAAAGCAATAATTGCTATCGGAATCCACCACGCCATGCTGCGTGAGACCTTTCAAATCTCTACGCCTTGCTTGAACCATCTTGCCACGGTCAAAAATAATCGAAGCGATGCCTTGGCGTGCGAGTTCATAAGCACAAAAAAGACCTGCCGGTCCTGCGCCGATGATCAACACCGGCGCGCCTTGTACAGCCCGTGGCTTAGGCTCAGCAAGCACGACTTCACCGGTGGGCACGGTGCCGACAGTAAGCAAGAATCGTACTTTGCCGTGTCTGGCGTCGATGGCTCTTCGCTTGATTTCAAAAGGCGGCAAAATCTCTGGAGCAACGCCTAATTTCTGAGAAATATATTGGGCGATGGCCAGATTTTCGTCAGGCTCATCGAGCTCAATCAGTAAATCTATTTCGAAATCTTCGGGTAGTTGCATCATGGGTGTTTAAATATGGTATTTTGAGAAAATGTTAGAACCAGAAACCCTGTCACAAGCGATAAAACGTTTCAATGCCCGAGGATATACCGAGGATTTCAGAGCCCACGCAGGTAAGCTGAAGGCAACACCCGCTGACAAGCTGTTCCAACCAACGGAACTGAGCGTTGATGAAACTTTCCGATTGGAAGGTGACACCAATCTGGAAGACGAATTGATTTTGTTTGCTTTGTCTGATCCCAGCTCCGGCCTTAAAGGGACTTACGTCAGCGCCTATAGTACCAACATGGATCCGCTTGATGTCGATATCATGCAAAAGCTGAGCACGCCCAAAGCCTAAGGAATCTGGCTAAAGCCATCTTGGTTTATGCCTTGATGCGCATTTTCGTTTTCCTGCTGATGGTCTGTTTAACTGCCGGGGCTTATCCGGACCCCGGCAAGTGCGTATGGCTGTCCAGCAATGGCACTGAGCTTGGCTGCGTGCCGCTTGGCGCGATCGCTGATTTGGTTTTAAAAAATATCTCTCAGATGCAATCTCAAAATGGCCAACACGATGTGCCCACCTTTTGGGAATTGGTGAGTTCCTGGGGAATGTCGGTATCTGCCCTAATTCTGGTGGTTTTAGCATTTGTCATGGCGGATAAAGAGGAGCAGGTATCGACTTTTATGAAAAAGCTCACCTTCGGTTTTGGCCTTATTGGCGGCATCGCCTATGTCATTCCATCCGTCTGCGGTCTATGCCTGTACTCCGCCTGGGATTGTTGGGGATGTCAGTAAGAAGTCTTCGATAAACTCCCGATGCCAATAATTTCCACTCGATGCGCGCTCGGCAGGCGTTGTGAAGCGGTACACATATCGTTGCACCCGAATCTGGACCGGCGGCCGGTTTTTAAATGGATTGGTGCGAAATAAGCGCAAAAGCGCACGGTCATTGTGCATTAATTTGCCGATCAAATTAAAAAGCCATGGATGTTGATAAGGCGATGACATGGCCGCGAACCACATCAACCAATCTAATCTCAAATGATACGGTGCAATTTGTATGCCTGCGCGCTTTAAATCGCCCGGCTTGCCCCAGAATTCATAAGCCTGCCAATGGACACCATCCCAGCTTCCCTCAATAATCAGCTCATAACGCGGCCTGGTGATAGACCCAAAAGCACCGTAAGTTCCAACAAGGTGGAATGGATCAAAACTGGCGTTCATGATTTGGCGGCGAGAAAACATATTTCGAATGGGCTTAATGCTTAAGGCTGCGACCAGCGCCGCAACGCCATATGTCAAAGTGCTTAACACCTCGCTATGGTGCAGCATACCCCAGGAATCCCCAAATAGCCAAATCAGCTGAGCGTCACTAAAGGTGCTGATGCACAAAATCATGGTCAAAAAGCCCAAGAAAGCAAAGTTGCCGCTCATAAAAAGCCAGCCATGAAACAAGATGGTTGCTGCCCCAGCAATGCCCGCAATTGGCTGCGGCATAAAATAGAGAAAGGGCACCGCCAGCTCGACAAGATGGTTCACTAAAACGCCAAATCGATGCACCGGCTTAGGCAGATGATGGAAATACCAACTGAGTGGATTAGGAATGGGCTGCGATTCATAGTGATAATAAAGGCAGGTCAAATCCCGCCAACACTTGTCCCCTCGGATCTTAATCATGCCCGCCCCGAACATCACCCGGAACAAAAACCATCGATAAAGCCAAATAGTGACATTGCCCCCATCCAAAAAGATGGCCAAAAATCCGGCTTCCAAAAGCATGGATTCCCATCCAAATGAATAGAAAATCTGCCCAACATTAACGAATGATAAATAAAGCAGCCATAAAAGCACCCAAACGCTGAAGGACACCCAAATGCCAAATCGCTCTGGCAGTCCGAACAACACCATCAATGAAAGAGCAACGCCAAGCCACCCAAAAATTAAAATAGCCGAGTCCTGTGGCATCAAGAAGAACAGGCTGGGTCGTTCTTTGAAGTTAGATCGTTTGATATACCTATCAATTGGTAATAAACCGTTCTTTCCCAGCAGGGGCAAGTATTGATGAATCACAGCGATAAAAGCTAAAAGATACACAAGTCCGAGGCTGCGTTTAAGCAATAGACCGGTTAGGTAATAAGTTGTTTCAAACGCCATTTCAGTAGGATATTATAGCTCGTGATGAAAAAACTAACAATTTATTATGATGGCGCTTGTGGAATTTGTAGAAATGAAATGGCTAAATTAAAGGCTAGAGATCGCCTGAATTTAATGCAGCTGGTGGACGCCAGCAGACCTGACTTTAATGCTCAGGCAGAAGGCCTGGACCCAGTGGCTTTGAGGCGTTGGTTGCATTTGAAAGATGAGCGAGGCCGAGTGCTGGTTGGCGTTGATGCCTTTGCCTTGATTTGGTCAGTCACTGGCCATCCGATTTTGTCTAAGCTTTGCCAGCTGCCGGTTAGCAAACAAATCGCGCAAGTGATTTACAGGCTTATCTCTAGATATCGCTATTTACTCAGCAATGATAAAGCCTGCAAATGGACAAGCGCTTGATTACGTTTGAACGGTAGCTGCGTGCCGCCTCCCTAATCTGGCATGGCAGAGTCCGTCGAACAAATTTCTGGCGAATGGAAAACACGCTGGCGCGAGCTTGACCTGCCAGGCCGCCGGCAACACTTTTTCGCCCTGCCGCCGCCTCAAGCGGAAAATTTGTTCGAAAAGCTTTCTAAAAAAGAGCAGATGGAGCTAATTGGTGAGCTGTCGCTAGCCGATTGGGGAGTATGGATTCGGCTGCTACGCTTGGATGACGCTGCAGATTTGATTCAAAAGCTTCCGGCGGAATTAAGAAGTGATACGCTGGCGCATTTCGATGAGAATGCCAGGCGAGAAATTATCGGTCTGATGGCCTATGCGGAAGATGCTGCCGGTGGCTTGATGAACCCTCGTTATATTAGAATCCGGCCCGACATGACGGTAGGCGAAGCGGCCAGATATCTGAGCGCGCAAGCCAAAAAGAACGTTGAAATTGTCTACTACTCCTACGTGTTAGAGCGAGATCAACGTTTGATAGGCGTCTTATCTTTTCGAAACTTGTTGCTGGCCAAAGAAGACGAAGTGATTAGCGACATTATGCACCGGGATGTCGTTTCCGTTCCCGAACAAATGGATCGGGAAGAGGTTTTAAGACTTTTCTCTAAATACCACTTTATTGCCTTGCCCGTGGTGGATGCAGACGGCCATATGAAGGGCATTGTCACTCATGACGATTTGGCCAAAGCCGCTCAGCAAGTGGCCACCGAAGACATGCAAAAAGTCGGGGGTATGGAAGCGCTGGATGCACCGTATTTTCAAGTCTCGCTTTTTGACATGCTTAAAAAACGTGGCGGTTGGCTAATGGCACTATTCATCGGCGAGATGGCCACTGCCACAGCGATGGCGCATTACGAGCAAGAGATAGCGCAAGCGTTGGTGCTGGTGCTTTTTATCCCCCTCATTATTAGCTCTGGTGGAAACTCGGGTTCACAGGCAACGACACTCATTATCCGGTCGTTGGCGTTAAAAGAAATCCGCCTCAAGGATTGGTGGCGGGTAATGCATCGAGAACTCGTTGCAGGCTTGATGCTTGGTATATTGCTCGCCTCTATTGGTTTTTTGCGCGTGATTATTTGGCAATACTGGAAGCCAAGCTATGGCGAGCACTATTGGCTTGTGGCAGTTACTGTAGCCTGTAGCTTGGTAGGCGTGGTCCTATGGGGCACCCTAACCGGCTCCATGTTGCCATTTTTGCTGAGAAAATTAGGTTTCGATCCTGCGAGCGCGTCTGCACCATTTGTGGCGACGTTGGTCGATGTGACTGGTCTAATCATCTACTTCTCGGTGGCCAGCATGATTTTAAGCGGCACGCTTTTATAGCCGTAGGCCCAAAACTCGACAGATTGATTTGTGTCAGTTACAAAATCTAATGGAGGCCTGATTATGGCAAATAGATTTAATTATGCATTGTTAACTTCAATGTTATTGGTGATTTCAGCTTGTGGCGCGGATGTGTTGCCTCACGGCGGTATTGCCAATTTTACCGCGCATCCTAATTCCGTATGCAATGTCACCGGCAGTACTGACAGCTTTCAAATCGAATGCGCCAAAGACGTTGATTGGGTTCTAATGACCTCCATGGACGGTAAAGCGAGGATAACCAGAGCAGATGTCAGAAAGTTCATTGGCGCTTCCGCAAGCTCAAATCCTATTACTTTAACACTCGTTCATACAGACGGTAGCGAGTCGGGTGTCTCAATCGGCAGCTTAGCGAGCCAATCGCCCAATTAGATAGGTGGCAGCGGTATTGCCAGTCACGTTCAGTAAAGTTGCCATCGGATCAATAATGATGCTGATGGCAGCGATAATCATCAGCGCTTCAGGCGGAAAACCATAAGCGCTGATAATCAAAAGCTCCCCAAGCATCCCGCCGCTAGGAATCGCGCCCATCACGGTGCCCACTAAAAATGCAATACCGATCGCCGTCAGCCAGATGCTCAGCCCCGAAAAATCCATCTGATAAACGCCAAACAAAAATGCGATCTTAAAAACCCCTCCCATGACCGAGCCGTGCTTATGAAGCAGCGAGCCTAAGGGCAGGGTGGTCTCATATATTTCAGGTTCAACACCCATAGCACCAGCGGCCTTCAAGTTCGCTGGTATGCTGGCCGCACTGCTACAAGTAGCCAGCGAAGTACTAGCTGGCAAAAAGATATTTGCCCAAAATATTCGAAGGCCTAACGCGGAGGAAGTCAAATAGGCATAAGCCGAGTACACCACCACAAAATAAGCCGCCGCAAACAGATAATAAATAATCGTCACCCGCCCATAATTAACCGCAACCTGCGGCCCAAGCGTCATGACCAAATGCGCAAAATAAGCAAAAAAGCCGATGGGTGCGTAATACATGACGTAAGAAAACATCCGCATCATCACTTCTTCACCAGCTTCCAAAAACGAAGACAGTACCCTGCTGGAGGCAGAGGCCACCCCAAATAAGATGGCAAAAAGCATGAGCGCCAGCATATTTTTATGAGACCAAAGCTCAGAAAAATTTGAAACCGTAAGCATGGCCACCAATTGCTCGGACAAATGTGGTGCAGCAACGGATTCAGCCGCGGGCAGGCTTAAATGCACGCCTAAAGCTGGTGGGAAAATCTGCACGATAATTAAACCAAGAGTGGCCGCAACCAAACTTCCGACCGTGAACACCACCACCATCGTTCCAAATATCTTGCCAATCCGTCCGACTTGCGCAGCGCGCGAAGTTGCAGCGGAGATACTAAAAAATATCAGCGGCACCACAATCGTCAGCACCAAATTGAGAAAGATATCTCCCAGCGGCTTAATATAAGTCGCGGCGTCGCCACCAAAATAACCGAGGCCGGCGCCTGCTAAAATCGATAGACCTAAAATAAGTTGAAACATCAGCCCGCAAGGGTACTGCTTTTAGACGCTAAAGCAACCGGTGTTAAAACCGGTAAATGGTTTTGGTGAGTGGGTTGATATCGTTGGCTTTATGACAGCGCTTTCCGGGCGAGCATGTCAAATCAGTCCCTGAAAATCCAGGCCAGTCCAGCATAGGCTTATACTCAGGCTGCTTTTTAAGCCAAGGATCCATCGCCCAACGATGCCCATATTCCAAAGGCATATTGAGCAGCATTTCGTGTTTCCCAGGCTTACTAGGAACGGGCTTTATGACCTTTTTACCCGCAGAAATATCCATATGAAGCGCAAAAAACATAAGCGCTAGCTTTAATAAGATAGTTCTGTTCATTTACCTCTTATCTATAATTAGGGCTGATATGTCAAATCCCTGTGCTTTAATGTTAGCTAAGATCTCATCGTATTTCTGAGGCTTAATTGTCTGCGATCTACTTAAAATCCAGAGATACTTTTGCTCAGGCTCACTCACCACAACATATTCATAGTTATCATCCAAATCAATAATCCAGTAATTCCCCCAACCAAAACCAGTCCAGCGCAGCCAATCGGGCAGAAAACTTACCTTCAACTTGGCATTGGTCTGCGCATCAACCACTTGAGCAATACCAACCGCTTCTTTCATCGAACCATCTTCCAAATCACATCGGTTGATAACGGATACGACGCCATCTTTTAAAGCATATTCAGCGGTGGATCTCAGGCACCCCTTTTGAAACCGATTGGGCAGGCGAGCGATCTCATACCATTTGCCCATGTACCGGCTCAGATCCACGTGAGAGACTGTCTGCAGCGAAGTTTGGGGCGCATGGGAGCATCCAAGCGCAAACACGAGAACCATAAGAAGGACGCAATATTTACCTTTCATCAAAACAGCCTAACATAAGGCTTATGGCACGGCTGTGGCAGAATAATTTCGCTAAGCTAACTCTTTAACAGCTGATGCTTCCAAAAATAATGCTGATATTTTTCTGCTGCGGATTTGTGATGGCCGAATGGCACCCTCGCATTAGGGCGTGTGCCTCTTGCTTGCAACTAAGTGTTGAGCTGGAAGTCTGCGAATGTTTGAAACGCCTGGAAGCAGCGTCATTGAGCATGTTTCAAACTCAATACCACTCGAATATCTTAATGTTTAGTTGGGCACGGCATAAGATGATCACCTTCCCAGAGCTGCTCCGTACTTGCAACATTCGCATTGATCGTGCGGAAGATGATATCCCAGTGGTTTCTGATAGCACGGTGCCTGGTTATGCCGTTAGCATGCCAGGTGACATGAGTCTGTCTTCCATCACAGTGGTAGATTACTCACGCCCGCCATCGCCTAAATCGCCGATGGTTTTGTTAAATGCGGGCTCTCAAAACGCTGACCACGCGGGAGTCAGTAGGCGATAGGCCCATGACTTTAGCAATCTGCTTTAGCTCGTGGTTGACTGCTCGCATGGAGTCAGGCTGCGTCAGTTGCGTGTCCGTGCCGCGGCTTCTGGGCTGGTGGTTGGGATGCTCTGTGGCATCAGCTTGACGATATTGTTGGAAACGTTGTTGTCTAACGATTTGATTGTGGCTCATGCTGTTAACTATCGGCCATTTAGATTTTTTGGCTCAGTTAAACCTTTTGCCATTTTTCCAAAAATGAAGAAGTGAAATGGCAGCATGGCGCACCAATATAGCCTTCCCAATAGTCCTCTAGGTCTAAAGGTCGCGGTTTGAATGTAGCTTCGGTTGTCTATTTTAAACTCAAGCCACGCTTCTCCAGGAAGCTTCATTTCAGCGTAAAGTATTAGGTGGCAGGGGTCTTTATCGGCTTTTACCACCCTCCAAAAATCAATGGAATCGCCCACTTTGAATTCGGTCGCGTGTCGTCTGCCGGTATTTAGGCCCGTTCCACCCATGATTTTGTCCAATAGGCCTCGCAGTCTCCAAGCCCAATTAAGACCATACCAGCCATTTTTGCCGCCGATGGCCCAGATGCGTTTGGTGACAGCGTCATTTGGGAGTTTTAGTTCGAGCTGCTTGATATCGGTGAAACAGCCTTCTTTGGGGACTTGGATAAAATTAAGCAAATCCAGGTTATCACCTTTGATGGACCAGGCGTCCATCCAGGTAGATAGAACTTCGTTTTGAGATATCTTTGAAAATGCTCGCTCTAAAGCTTCTTCAAAAGCCAGGCAATCATGCGGTAGGATATTTTGGATCTGGTGATTTCTGCAGACGCTGTCGTACTTCATACTGTCTACTAAGTAGGAGCAGATAGAATAGCGCACTGAAGTTATCAAAACGAGCCAGTAACTTGAGAGGCGAGGGGTTAATAGCGGCACATTGACAATGAGTCGCGTGAGATTTCTAAATTTCGCGTAACGCAGCAGAACTTCTTTAAAGCTCATGACTGTAGGGCCGCCAATATCAAAAGTTTGAGCGTAAGCCTCTGGCTTAAAAAGTATGTTTGACAGGTAGAAAATGACATCCACAATCGCGATGGGCTGGCACAGGCTCCGTACCCACTTGGGTGCCAGCATGACGGGTAGCTTTTCGGTTAAATCTCGAATGATTTCAAACGAGGCGCTGCCGGCACCGATAATGATGCTAGATCTTAGGACCGTGACAGGAACTGGGCCGGTTTGAAGTACCTTTTCGACATTTCGCCGGGAAGCTAAATGTTCGGATCGCTTGATTGAATCACTGGTAATGCCGCTGAGGTATATGATTTGCTGACAAGCAGTTCCCTCTAACGCTTTTAAGAATCGCTTTGCAACTTTCTCTTCGTGGTCACCTAAGTTTTTAACATCGTGCGCCATTGAGTGAACGAGATAGTATGCGGCTTCTATGTCATCCGGAACTTCAAGCTTGCCATCCTTTTTGCTTAAGTCGCCATAGAGGGTGTGGAGATTGGGGTTGTCGGTGGCTAAAATAGGCACACCTCTAATCCTGGAAAGCCCGTAGACCTGGTGTCCGAGCTCTAGAAGTTGAACAATGAGGCGCTTGCCGATAAAGCCGGTTGCACCAGTAACCAAAATTTTTGCCATGCTTTTTATTCCGGCAGAATATACATTTTGTCCGTTTCATCACCCCACAAGTTCATTCCCAGGGTGAAGCGTTTCCGGACCATATCCTTTGATTCTTCGCCTTCATCTATACTGACAGCATTTAGTCTGGCAATTAAAATGGGCTTCATCGGTTTTGAGGCATCGTACGATAATCCGTAATATTTGAGTAATGTTTCGTCATTCATGAGCGCCACAACCAGAAAAGCGTCAAATTGAGTGATGCGGGCATCCGTTCTAAAGATGTGGTTTGAGCGGTCGCCATTTTTTTTTATGAAGTCCAATACGAGAAACATATTTTGACGGGTTAGGTCACTGGAGCTTAAGGTCCAACCGTTTTCAGTGCTTGATAAGGAGTTTTCGCCATAGGCCTGATGCTTCATCCATTCGGTAATGCAGCGCGTTGCAGTGAGATCATCGCGCACCCCTAGGCACTCCTTGGGGCTGGCCGCAACAAGCGGGAAAACGACCGAAAAAAGGAGAGAAATCTTAAATAAAGTAGTTGTCATGCTGAGAGGAAACAGCACGAAGAAGGCAGAGTATTCCGGCCTTAAATTGGCGCACCCTACACGACTCGAATTGCGCTAATCGATGGGCCTAGTGCCTTAGTGGGCACAACCTAGGTCCATGCCTTCTTCAAAACCTAGCTGGGTGAGGCTGAATAATTTCACTTCGCATTGAGTTTCTGTAAGATGATGAAAGAAATACTTTGCGCTCTATTATTGTCAATTTCCGCAAATACAGATTTATTTGCCCAACCAGACCCGGGGGACGATGAGTGCGCCGAGTGCCAGGTTTGTTTCGAAACAGAGGATCTGCGTCAGGTTTGTGATTGCTTACATCATATTTGCCCAACTTGTATTGAAGGCCTAGCCAATCATAGGCCAAGTCATACAACCAGTATTCCATGTCCCAATTGCAGAAGGCCCTGGCTGGCTACAGCTATCAACGAGCTACTGGCCCCAATAATTGCGCAAAGAGAAAGGATCAGAGATGAAGCAATTCAGTCAGAAACATTACACCACCGAGCGGACCTCAGAGACGACGCTTGGGTAGAGACACTTACAAGGCGATCGAATAGCGGAGACATTGCAGCTTTATTCATGTTGGTGGCACTCGATTTAAGAAACGCTTATTAAAGTCCGGGATTCTATCCCACAAACCCCTCAAGGCTCGCCACCCTCGATATCTTGATTGATATATTCAATCCAAAAAAACAAAGAACATAAAAAAGGCGTCTCTAATACCAAAGAATATCTCAAGCATAAGATTGGT
The DNA here is from genome assembly GCA_040387835.1 of Myxococcota bacterium. NCBI lineage: Bacteria > Pseudomonadati > Myxococcota > Myxococcota bacterium. Next base: position 275,035 of record JAZKCZ010000001.1, read on the forward strand.
ATTCGACAGCTTGCCTAATTGGTTTAATGTTTTCCACCGGAATCACATCCCTTGAGCTATTCAGCCGCGAGGCTGCGAACTCTGACAAGTCGTTAGTTCAGCATAAATATAAACCAGCGTATCATGGAGTTGTCCACCTATCGCTAGCCACTTTCGCTGTCCTCCTGAGGTAGAAAGATCTGCTGCTGCCCTTTGCTTGTGATAGTTCATTTCAGCTTCGATGTACTTTGTCTTAAGCGCAAGACATCGAAAAAAGGTTTCGGCTTCCTGCGAACACGTTGAGTTTAGCTGGACTGACTTTTCTGAAAGAGCAATCAGTTCTTGATATCTTTTACTCAAGTGGAGCCATTTTATTTGATCTTGGGAATTATTTAAATCGAGCTGTGTCCTGATTTCCTTCATCTCCGATCTGAGTTTCTCAAGGGCAGACTGTTTAATATGCACTTTTTCTTCAATGTTGACTTGTGAGTCAACAGGCAAGGGAATTCCCTCAAAACAGATTTGAGCATAGCCACAAAAAGACCATAAAATGTATAAAACAGAGACGATCTGATTTCTCATAACCAAAGATAGCCTCCAATAAACATTTTTGGCGGCCGTATTTGTCCCGATTTGAATGCGACATCTACACTTAACTTATTTTGTTGAAGCTGAGTCTGTTCCAAGTCGTCTTAAAACGGTGACTATAAAGTCCTGAGGGATGGTTTTATCTGCTTCCAGCAATCGTCTAAATTCTTGTTCGAGAGCAACAGCAGGAATATTTTGAGCTCGCACCGTTTCAGGTGTTCTAAATCCTACTATCAATTGAACCATGTCATCTGCTAGACCTGTAAATTGATAATAAGCAACGTCAGTGTCATGATCGTAATTTGTAATCTTAAACGTTCTGGTTTCTGGTGCGCCAAAAAGGTAAGCATCTTCTACCCAAGTCACCGCAAGAACATTCTGACCAAACATCAAGACAGATAGCATACAAATAAATTTCATGACGACACCTCGGATGCCAGGATCGATTTCCTGTTCTCAACACCAGCAATTGTCTCCGTAGTAAAAGTCCCGCTTCTAGATCGATTCAGCGCTACTTCCTCGGGCAGTAGCACCTGGTTTTGTAAGTAAATCGCATCGATGTCAGGCTGAGTCTCACGCAGAGCTGCCAGCGGTTATTCCAACGATATTTTTGGGACCACTCACCAAGAGTTGAGCGCCCTTTGCCCATTATTTCCGCGAACCGTTTGATGCTTCGCGGGGAAGCCATATACGAAACAAGAGGAACGCTTCAAACGCAAAACTGGTTTCTTTCAGCTGGCGCTGCCACGCTTTCTTCGAGATGACGCATTATTTGCTGACGTGTGGCCCATTATAGTAACTCTCCAAATGGCCAATCTTAGGTGCTCCTGCCCAAGATTTCCTGGTTCGACATGATAAATAAAGCATAATAAAAGAACAAAATGTCTATTTTTAATATATTGCTATTTTTTGTTGTAATTATGGCAAATCTAGATTCCTCCGTGGCCGCTCAGAATATCGCAAGTCTCGACTGCTCCAAATTTTCTTCCATCAACTTTAAAACAACGCTTGAAGCAGATGACGTTGAACGTTTTGCAGAGTGGGCAGAAAGAAATTCGAACGATCTGAATACCTTTGAATCAAGAAAACTTGAATTTGAAAGACTGCAACAATACTATTGCACGGGTAGAAGGGACTTTTACAAAATAGCAAGAGACTTGAGTTGGCAAGGCCTTACGTTGTCGGTGACCACTGGCCTCACAGCTCTGGGTTCAAAGTTCTTGGCTCCGCGGTAGGTTCTACATTAATAGCGTTGGGAGCTGCGTTCCAGCAATTCGGATCGAGCGTTATTAATTCGGTTCGTGAATCAATTATGGACCAAAATGAAGGGCTCAAATATGTGCATACTGAGTTAATTGAAAAATCGGCAGGTAGAATCAAAGAATTGCCGGAAGATATCGTACAAAAAATTCAGTCTTTTGACCGTACAATTACGGCCCTGCTCGCGCAGAAACAAACTGATGCTGCCTTCAGATATTTGAAACGAAGAGAACAGGTTTATTTGGCCTTTCCAACCAAAATTCTAAATATTTCGCACCGAGATAGAAATGGCGATAAAGAGATAAAAAAAATTCTGGATCATCGAGCGAGAGATTTGATTAGTCGATATCCTGAGGAACAACAGCCTGCCTTGGAGCTTCTCGTCTCGGCCATTAGAGACAATTCTGTGACCTCCAAGGGAAGTCGAGTCCAGGCGTATCTCTATGGACCTCCGGGAACAGGGAAAACAACATTTGTTAAGCAATTAGGTGAGGCTCTTAATGTCCCAATTTGTTATGTCAGCATGAGCTCGCTCGAACCTTCTCAACTCTTAGGTTTTGAACACGAAGATTATGGTTTTTCAAAATCTGATAGCGAGGTAGTGGGAAAAATAGCATCTTGTTATATTTCAAGTGGCTACAAAAACCCCATCATCTTTTTTGACGAAGCAGGCGAATATCTCAGCGATTCGACGTCGCAAAGCGCTGGCTTCGATTTGAACCAAATGAAACGGCAACAAATCCAGGCGGAATTTAAAAAAATAACTGACCCTTCATCAAGTACTCTAAATCATGTAGGCCTGGGCATAAAAATTGATACTTCGCGTTCAACATTTTTATTTGCCAGTAATTATCCCCTGACAAATACAGCTTTGTTAAGTCGAATTACCCAGCTCTCTCTTTCTAAACTTACTCGTTCAGAAAAAGAAGTAGCGGCTACGGGGTCTTTGGAACAGTCACTTTGTGAGAAATCAGAATTTCTTGCAGACGATGAGATCGAAGAAATCCGAAAAGTATGTACGGAATATTTGCCATTTATAATCGACGAAGATGCAAAGAGAAATCCTGGTGCCAGAACGATTCAATCCGTTATAGGAGAGTTTGTGGGTCAGGTTGAGGCTCTTCAAGAGCAGGAGAGGGTGTCCGGCACATCTCGCATAACAGAAGAACTTCTAAAAAAACGAATTTTAGGCAGCTTTGAACGCCGCGAACCTTTGCCTGCGACTGGAAATTAGTTGGTGCGCCCTACAAGACTCGAACTTGTGACCCCCGGCTTAGAAGGCCGGTGCTCTATCCAGCTGAGCTAAGGGCGCTGGAGATGCGAATCTATACGATGAGGGTAAAAACTCAAGTAGATTTTTTAGCTGGATTGGTCTGCGAAGCTGACCCTGAATAAAGCCCCGGTTGGAGCGTCAGCGGAAACCGTGGGTTACATAGAAAATTCAAATGAGAGAGCTGAAAGCTCGGCTGACGGATGAGTAATTCAGTCGCACCTTCGGTGCTATCCTAGGTGGGGCATGGTTTACCCCGGGTTACGCGCTTTGCGCTACACCCGGGGCTTTACTTGGAGCCCGCTTTGCGGGCCGTTTTGAGCGTTTATCTATTAGAGGATAATAGAGGCCGATGAATTTGATGTTTTGCGCTTGTGCTACGGCTTGCATGCTTTCTAGGTTTGTTTTTAAATCATCTACCAAGATAATGGTTTTTGGCATCTGTTTGACCAAGTTCAATTTGAAATACGAGCCGAATAATTCGCCTTTGGGTCTGTCGCCGCTTAGAAAGACGCCATGTTGAAAGTTTGATTTTTCGAAAGTGGGTTCAACGATTTCTACTTTTGGCCAGGCCGTTTTGCTGAAATCGACGTTTACGGATTTTAGTTGTTTCAGGGTGCTTTCGAGGGACAGAGTCGAACGTGCGGTTAGGGCCATGACGGTTAGGCCTTTGTTTTGTAATTTGCGGATTTCGGCGGCGGTGATCGCCTCAATGGCTTTAACTTGGCAGTGGCTTTGCTGCGCTTCCCAGTAGGGTCTTAGAAGTATGGCGGCTTCTTTGATGGGCATGCCGGTTTTTTGTGCACCTGCGGTTTGCTGATAGATCCAGTCCGCGGTGCAATGTGGGCCAACGCCATCGAAGACGGTTTTATCCAGATCAAAAAATATTACCGTGTCTGCATCTGCGAAGGATGCGACTTCGGCCATGGATTTAATTTCGTGGATTTGGGCAGAAAGAGATAGAGCAAGAAAGCTTAAGGGAAGTAGTCGTCGCATAATTTTGAAGGAAAAAAGTGGTCGGGGTGACAGGATTTGAACTTGCGACTTCCTGGTCCCAAACCAGGCGCTCTACCAAACTGAGCTACACCCCGACGAAAGCTCACCTATCTTGGTTTTCTAAAAATGTCAAAGCTTGTGCGGCAGCATTTTGTACGCTTTCATCTAAATGGCCTTTGGACAGCACATACAGCCAAGGGATGGCCCTTTTATCGTTCAGCTGTCGGATGGCCAAGATGGCTGCAATGCGATCTTCGGTGCCTTTGCGTTCTGAGTAACTAATAATGGCTTCTAAAGCCTTGGGGTCTGGCTTTCTGGTCAGAGCGACCAACGCTTGGCGTGCGATTCTTGGATTTTTTTGCTGCAGGGCCGCGATTAATTCTGAGGTTGTGGTCCCTGATTTTGCACATCCGGTAGCGATGAAGAGAAGAAGCATCATGGCTTTGGAGAGAGTTTGCCATAGGGCGTTAAAGCCTGTGCGCTCTTTGGCGCTGGCGCTTAAAACGGGTGTGGGTCTGCCCATGAGTTTCAGTGCGCCGGCGTAGCTTTGTTTACTTTGCTCAGCAGCGTTTTTCAGATCGCCGTCAGCTTTGTTGATTAAGATAACATCGGCCAATTCGAAGATACCTCGTTTGAGGGCTTGCAGTTCGTCGCCTGAAGCCGGGGGGAGCACCAGGACCAACTTGTCCACGATTTTCACGATTTCTGCTTCGGATTGGCCTACGCCGACGCTTTCTACCAAAATAATATCATAGCCTGCGGCTTCACATAGGCTGATGGCTTTACCCGTGTGCTCGGAAATCCCGCCGAGATGACTTTTGGCCGGGGAAGGGCGGATGAAAACGTTGGGTTGACGCGCCAGTTGCTGCATTCGGGTTTTATCGCCCAGCAGGCTGCCTTTGGTGACCGGGCTGCTGGGATCAATGGTTAGGACGGCCAAAGACTTGTTTTGTTCTAGGAGGTATTGGCCGAATGATTCGATCAGGGTGCTTTTTCCTGCACCGGGAGGGCCTGAGAGGCCTATTTTGAAGGCAAGTTGGGGCCTTGATGCTTGCCAAGTTGCCAGCTCATGCAAGAGCCCAGTGGTTGCGGCCATGTCAGCTGGGGCTGAACTCTCAACCAGGGTAATTGCTTTTGCTAGCGCCCTGCGGTCGCCGTTTAGTAAGTCGTTAAACACCTAGCAGTTCTTTATAGTGCGAGTTTTGATTCACTGCATCTAGAAATTCGCGGCGCGCATGGAAGAGCCTGGTGCGCACGGTTGCGTCGGGGATTTTTAGCACAGCGGCAATTTCGGGTGCGGTCATGCCTTGCATGTCGGACAGCACAAAGACGGTTTTTTTCTTTGGGGTTAAAGTTTGTAGGATTTGGTGAATGGCGATTTTGCGGTCCTTGCGGGACAATTGCTCTTCTAAGGGCATTGCTGGTTCCATCCAGACGAATTCCGTCTGCTTTTCGAAGGCTTCTGGATTTGAGCTATTGTGGGGCCTTACTTTGTTGGTGCGGCGCAGGAAGCTTAAGCAGGTATGGATGGCAATGCGGGTAATCCAAGTTGAAAAGAGTGATCGCTTTTCAAATCGATGCAAAGAACGCCAGGCTTCTAAAAATACTTGCTGCACCAGATCTTCCGGATCGCCGTGACCATGCAGCATGCGCACACAAAATGCATACACTTGATTAAAATAGCGATCGTAGAGTTTGGCGAAGGCTTTGGTGTCTCCTGCAAGCGAGAGGTCAATCCAGGCTTCTTCTTGATTGCGGTCAACTTTTTGCATTCTTTACATACTCCGATAGTTGCTAATTCGGAGCATCAGACGAAAGACTGATCGGCACATCGAGGACAGTGGCTTTTCACGTTTTGAACAAAGCGCTCTACATAGGCGTTGGCTGGCATTTGAACGATGTCTTTTGGGGTACCGATTTGAATCACGCGGCCTTCTTCTAAGATGACGATTCTATTGCCTAGCAGCAGTGCTTCGTTCAGGTCATGTGTGACAAATACAATGGTCTTTTTTAAGTCCGCTTGGAGTCTTAAAAGCTCTTGCTGTAGCTGTGAGCGGGTGAGCGGATCCAGCGCTGAGAAAGGCTCGTCCATTAACAGCACGCTGGATTCGGTTGCTAGCGCTCTGGCGATGCCGACTCGTTGTTGCATGCCTCCCGATAGCTCTTTGGGAAAGCTATTTGCCCATTGGCTTAGGCCGACACGCTCGATGTTCTCTGAGACAATTCGGGTCTGGTTTGATGTATCGAGATGCTTGATTTCAAGACCTAGGGCGATGTTTTCGCTGACGGTGCGGTTTGGTAGTAGCGAGGCTTGCTGGAAAACCATGGAAATATCGCTACGCCTAAACTGCGGGAAGTTGGTGATGGGCTGCTCTTTAAAGCAAACTTGGCCCCGAGCGGCGGGGTTTAGGCCGTTGAATGCCCTGAGAAGACTAGACTTTCCTGATCCAGAAAGACCCATGAGGACCACGATCTCGCCTTCTAAGATGCTTAATGAAATGTTCGAGACCGCAACAGTATGACCCGTTTTTTGTCTGATTTCCTGGCGGGTATGGCCGGCGTCTAAAAGCGGGTAGGTGATGGCAGGCGTTTGCCCGAAAATGACGTCTAGGTGGTGAACAGATAAAATACTCATGGCAACTTCTCCCGGGTAGGGCGGGGTTGAAGGGTTCGATCGAGGATGAGTGCGAGGATCACGATGGCCAATCCGGCTTCAAACCCTTGTTTAAGATTGACGGTGTTCAGTGCTCGGACCACGGAGGTGCCCAAGCCATCAGCGCCTACCAAAGCGGCAATCACCACCATGGACAGGGATAGCAAGATGCACTGGTTCAGCCCAGTTAAGATGGACGGCAAGGCATGTGGTAATTCGATTTTCCAAAAAGTCTGCCATCTGGAGGCGCCGAACGCTTTTCCAACTTCCAAAAGATCTTGGGGAACACCGCTGAGGCCTAAGTGGGTCATGCGAATCGGGGCAGCAATGGCGAAGATGAGTGTGGAGATAAGCCCCGGAACCACCCCGAGTCCAAACAACATTAGCGCCGGTATCAGATATAGGAACGAGGGGAGCGTCTGCATCAAGTCAAGGATGGGCCTGAGCACCATCAACGCGCGCCTGCTGCGGGCGGCTAAAACACCCAGCGGAATGCCGAGCAAGCAGGATATTAGAGTTGCTAGCAAGACCAGCACGAGGGTTTGGATGGTTTGCGTCCAAAGCCCAAGATTTAAGATAACCATGAGTCCGAGACACACACCAAAGCCAAGTCTAACTGAACGCCGCCAGCTGTAGATAACCGCAGATATAAACAAGATCAGCAGCAAGGCCGGGATGCTCAGCAAAAACCCAATCAGAGCCTGGATCTTGGCCTCGATGCTTTTGGAAAGGATCAACGATTCATTTGAATAACGTTTGGTAAAATGATTAACGACGCGTTCGGCAAAGGCGCCTAGGGGAATAGGTTCTAGCTGGAAGGAGTCTGAAAAATTGTTTATGCCAAAAAGATATTTGGCTAAAGACTCTTTATCTCCCGTCCATTGCATCGCCTTTTGAGGATGCTTTCCTAGCCATGCTTGCGCCGCTTTTTGAGGCGTTAAATTCTGTTCAAGTATCAAGGCCATGAGTTCGCTTTCTTCTTCGACAGTAAATTTGAGGTTGGTTAGAAAGTGGCCTAGGGCAGGGCACGTGGTACGCAAGTTCTTACGAGTTAAGGTTGAGACGCTGGCTGCGCCGTAATTAGCCCCGAAGAATGCATCGCCGCCATCAAGATATTTGAGATTGAGCAATAAGTTCATGGGATGTGGGGCCCAGCCTAAGAAAACCACCCAGTCTTTGCGGGCCATGCTTTGTTTGACGCTGGTGAGCATGGCTTGTTCGCTGGATTCAATCAGTTTCCATGATTGTAGGCCGAAGGCATTTTGAGACAGCATTTTTAGAATTTGCCGGTTGCCATCGTTGCCTGCTTCAATGCCATAAATATGCTGATTAAAATTCGGGGCGAATTTTTTGAGGTCGTCGAAATGCTTGACGCCTGCATTGTAGACGTATTCGGGCACTGCCAAGGTGTATCTTGCGCCTTCTAAGTTTTTACCCAAATTTTCGATGTTGCCATGCTTTAAGTAGGGTTTCAGATCCGCTTCTTGACTCGGCATCCAGTTACCCAGGAACACGTCAACTTGTCCATTGTCTAAGCTTGCGAGGGCGACTGGTAAAGATAGCAGCGAAATTTTTGGCGTGTAGCCTAAAGCCTTTAATAGCTCAGCCGTCACAGCCGTGGTGGCGCTGACATCGGTCCATCCGATGTCAGCTAAATGAACATTCTGGCAAGCTGCATCCGGCTTGCTGCTGGCAGCCCAGGAAAACGATAGCAGGATAAAGAATGCCAGTTTCATTTTATTTTCCTAGGATACGAGCAACAAATTCGGTGTTGTCCATGGGTTTGCTGAAAGCTTCTGCACCAGGGCCCATGGCATAGACGCCGACGTTCACGCCTGTGTGTTTAGAAAACTTTTCTTTAAGATCTGGATAGAGATCGGAAGTCCAATTGCCCTTCGCAGTGCATTCCAGATTGCCTACGCATTCAGTGTGTTTTTCATCGATTTTAAGACCACCGGTTTCATGATCAGCGGTGACCACGACCAGGGTGTCTGGATGCGCCTTGGCCCAATCAGCCACCAGCTGGACCATGTTGTTGGTCTCGGCCATTTCGGCAGCCAGTACGCCAATGGGGTTTTCGATTTCTTTGTTTTTATGGCCGACCCAATCAACCAGGCCGCTTTCGATCATTAGAAAGAAGCCTTTTGGGTTTTGGTTTAGGATATCGAGCGCTGCAATGGCAGTGTCACTGATTTTGGGGATGTCTTGGCCAATGAAAAAGGAGTCGCTGGTAGCGGCCATCGGCATGGCTGTTTTCCGGTCATAGCTGCCGGGTATGAGAGGGTGCTGACCGAAGCCGGCGTAGACATGGTCGATTTTTTGGCCGGCGCTGACTTCACGCCTGATCTTTTCTAAGCCGGTGGCGGAGTCCGTCATTCTATAGCTGGCGTTCGAATTTTTGACCTGTTCCCGGTAGAACATTTCATCGGCGCCGGCGATTAAGTTAGGTTGCGTTTGAGTGAGATAGACGTTTAAAATGTCTTTGGTGTTTTGCCGGGTTTTAGCGTGGCCAGCGAAGCACGCTGGGGTGGCGTCCGTGAGTAGGGTATTGGTAGCAACTCCGGTGCTTTTGCCTTCTTCTTTGAACATTTCTAAAAGCGTTTTGCCTGGGCTAATGACGCGGTTTTGCACTTTTTGTCCGGTAGCAATGGCTGTGGCTGCAGCGGCGCTGTCGGTAACTTCTCCGTCTATGTTGTGGGTGGTGACGGTGCTCTGAAATGGAAACTTCTCGAAGGCAAGTTTTTGGTTTCCCAGATAGATTCTTCCGGCTTTAACTTGCTCCGGCCCCATACCATCCACAATCACCATGACCACATTCTTGGCCCGGGGAAGGGCTAAGCGGGTATGATTGCAGGCAGAGAGCGTGAAAAGACAGCATAAGACTAATAAGCAGGGGATTTTCTTTTCCATAACTGGTTTGTATGAAAAGGCGTTTGTATTTGGAGTGAATAATTGGAAACAGAATATTTAGGCCTTCTTGCTGCGGCCGCCTTTGTAGCTGGATTAGTAGACAGCATTGCAGGGGGAGGAGGTCTTTTAAGTTTTCCGGCAATGCTTTTTGCGGGTATGCCACCGGTGCAGGCTATTGGAACCAGCAAGTTCTTCTCAACCTGTGGTCTCTGCGTCTCTACCGCTAACTACGCTAGAAAACGAATGATCTCTTGGCGCTTTATTCGTACGGGTGCCGTTTTTGCCGTTATCGGATCGCTGCTTGGATCTCTGACTGTTTTATCAATTGATAATGATTGGCTGAGAACGCTGGTCTTGATCTTCTTGCCGTTTGCGGCTTTGAGCCTGTTGATTAGACCAGATGGTAAGATGGAGCGTGTTATTCAGCATGAAAAGCCAAAAACAATCGCGCTTGCCACAGGCATGAGCTTTTATGACGGCTTTTTTGGACCAGGGACAGGTTCGTTTTTGGCGATTGGCGCTCATAAATTATTGGGCTTAAACTTGTTGCAGGCAACGGCATTGGCTAAGCCATTTAATCTGATTTCTAACGTGGTGGCGCTGATAATTTTTGGCGCTTTTGGCAAAGTGGTTTGGCCAGTGGCAATCCCTATGGCCATTTGCAATATGATAGGCAGTTGGAGCGGAAGCCATTTAGCCATGCGGCAGGGATCTGCGTTGGTGCGAAAGGCTTTGCTGTGTGTTTTCGCTGTTTTGTTTATTAGCCTGGCCCTGAAAAGCCTAAAGGCTTGCTAAATGGCTTCTTTTGATCTATTGCAATGCCTCCAAATCAGGAGTGAGTAAAAAAGATGGCACGTACTTGTCAGTTAGCTAGAGAAGTCAAACGAGAAAAATTGGTTCGTCAACAAGAAGATCGACGTACCGCACTGAAGAAAGCCCAAATCGATCCAGCTCTTTCAGATGAAGAGCGGTTGGCTGCTCGTTTGAAATTGAATAGCTTGCCGAGAGACTCCTCTCGCGTGCGCATCACCAGACGCTGCCAAGCAACTGGCGCTGCCAAAGCGGTTTACCGTAAGTTTAAACTGAACCGAATTTCTTTTAGAAATATGGCCCTTAAAGGCCTTTTGCCTGGCGTGACCAAGTCCAGCTGGTAGTCTGTCCGCCTATTGACGGATTTACCCGTTTCATTCATCGCATTAGTTTGTCCCTCCGGAGCAAATTAATGCGATTTTTTCTTTTAGCCACATGTCTTTTGACGCAGCTACTCTCTATGAATGCTCATGCATCCTATGCGGGAAAGGTAGGCGTCAGGCTTGGAAGCGGTTTTGGAGTTTATGCCAGCGCTATCACGAATACGGCGAACCGGACCGCTGCTGACTCGGCGCGAAGAGAAATTACTGATAAAGATGGCAACCAAGTGCAATCTGTCGCCGATTATACCAGATACTTTTCGGCAGGCTGGTTGGTGCCGTTACAGTTGGAAGGAACTTACGGGTTAACTAATTCGCTCGAACTGTTGCTGGGTCTGCGAACGGATTTTTCAGGGTCTGTCACTGGTGAAGATGACTATATTATGAAGATGTTTGGTGTGTCTTTGGGCTATCGCTACTATTTTAATACGACAGAGCCGATTCAAGCCTATGTTTCTGGGCAGCTCGGTGTCGATCTAACCAAGTTCGTTCGTTTAGAGAGCAAATCTGCATTCGGATTTTTATGGGCGATTACGCCGATGGTAGGCATATTTTCTGAAGGGAACCTAATGATTGCCGGGTTATATAACGGCAACAGTGACATCGGTAAAGGGTTGCAAATCGGGGTCGGGACGACTTTAGGCGTTCACTTGCGCTTTTAGGTATTGCACGCTTTTCGCCAGATCAATGCCATAGGCCCTGTCGACTTCCGCAAAAGAGACATGCTGTCTAAAGCTTTCATGCAGTGCTTCTAGCGCTGAGCTCGATTTCAGCGGCCGTCTTAAATCTAAAGCTTGAGCCGCACAGAGCAGTTCTATGGCTAACACGTGACAGACGTTATCAACGATGGTTCGAGCTTTGTTGGCGGAAGTCATGCCCATGGACACATGATCTTCCCGATTCGCTGACGTGGGGATGCTGTCCGTGCTTGCCGGATGCGATAGCACTTTGTTTTCGTTGATTAATGCTGCTGCCGTGACTTGTAACATCATCATACCGCTGTTGAGCCCCGGGTTCGGTGTCAAAAATGCGGGCAGTCCGGATGAGAGCATGGGATTTAGCATCTGCTCCATGCGCCTTTCAGAAATATTAGCGAGCTCTGCGGTAGCAATGCCCAAAAAATCTAAGGCGAAGGCAACGGGTTGGCCGTGAAAATTACCACCGGATAAAATGTCATGGTTTTCAAATACCAGCGGATTATCGGTGGCGCTGTTGATTTCTCTTTCTAAAACGGAGCGCGTATATTGTAGTACATCGCGGGTGGCACCATGAACTTGGGGCATGCAACGCAGCGAGTAAGCATCTTGCACCTTGCGACAGTAGCGGTGACTTTCGTTGAGCTCGCTGCTGCCCAGCAGTTCTTTGATGCGCTTGGCGGATTGAATTTGTCCTGGATGTGGCCTGGCTTCGTGGATTCGATTATCCATAGGTGCATCTGAACCCAGCAGCACATCTAGAGACAAGCTGCCTATTTGATCTGCAAAATCACTTAGGGATTCGGCCTCGAGTTGGGCCAAGCAACCTACGGCCGTCATCGCCTGTGTGCCGTTGATAAGGGCCAAGCCTTCCTTGGCATGGAGCTCGAAGGCTTCGACACCTTCATGATCTTTCATGAGAAACATGGCCAGATGGGCCAGTGGGGCTAAATCGCCAGATGCGCCGACGCTGCCTTTACGGGGGATTTGTGGGAGCAAATTACGGTTTAATAGCGCGGCGAGCCTTTCTAATATGAGCGGTCTGACGCCAGAGAAGCCCTTTGCCAAGGTGTTTAAGCGCAGCAGCATGAGGGCCCGGGTTTCGGCTTCGCTCAAAGGTTCACCCACGCCTACGGCATGAGACAAGATGAGATTTCTTTGCAACTTTTCTAAGTCTTCTGTTGAGATTTTTGTTTCAGACAGCGCGCCAAATCCGGTGTTGATTCCGTAATACGCTTTGGAGCCAGAGGCTTTCAAGTCGATTTCTAAGCGAATGTTTGCGATTTTATCCAAGCAGTGGGGAGCAATCTGAATGGGTGTTTTGTGGCAAGCGATTTCTTTAAGTTGCTTTAGGCTGAGAGATTGCCCGTCCAATATAATCATATGATTCGATGGCCTCAAGATAGAACGTTGTTTTTACTTAGTTGGTTTTTGTTATTAGGGATCTGTAGCCTCTTGTCGATGGAGTCGTTACCAGTTTTACCTCGGAGCATCGAAAATCCAGTCGGTTTAAATGATGCGAAATTAGAAGATTTTATGACAATCCAAAGACTACCGGTGCGGGTGGCTCGCGCGATTTTAGAAAGGCGTGAACGTATAGGCAGGTTTAAACGCTGGGAGGAAGTCGCGGAGATTCGAGGGGTGGGCCCAAAAACTTTAGACAAACTAAAGACGGCGATGAAAATCTTTTAAGCCCGTCGTTTGTTTGACAGGTATGTGGCGTCTTGGAATATTTTTGTTAATCGCGACAACTTTATGGGCAAAGGGTCCATATAAAGTTTCGGTATGCGGCATTTCTCGAAACTCTGAAGAGCTGGAAATGGCGTTAGAGCTGAACGCCAAAGTCCTGGTTCAAAAATGCGGCAGCAAAAATGTCGATGCATCGGTCAAAGTAGGCGCCCAGTCGATTGATGCTTACCGTGCACAAGAGTTGCTTTGGAGCGATAAAAATACCAAAGCTATTTTAAGCGAGAAAAAAGCTAAGCTATTGGTGGCCCGCCTTATCAACAGCTTAACTACTGCGCCAACCCCGAAAGCAATACAGGTCATGCCAGCTGCCGTAGCAAAACGTGTGCTTGTTGAGCCCGTTAAAATTGAGCCTGCCAATGAGGCGGCCATAGAGGCACCTGGGATGTTGCTGGATGAAGTGTTTAGTGAAGAAGGTGCTGACATGTATCGTGCCGAGCAACCTATGAATGCCTGGCAGCTGGAAACTGGAGCGAGTGTTGATCATTGGAATTCTGGCATTGGCACTAAGCCGTATCCAGGATTTCGTATTCGATCGGGTTTTAAAATGCTTAAGCTATGGGCAGTGGAGGGCTCCTTTGCGTTCGGCGCGTCTGCCTTTCAGGTGGATGAACGTGTGATTTGGAATCAGCAGCTTCTGGGTGCATTTTCCATCGCAAGAAATTTCGAGCTAAGCTCTAATCTGCGATTAGGCCCTAGCGCGGGGTATTTTTACTGGGTTTCGATGTCTGAATCGGCTTCGATTCCCAGGTTTAATCATCATGATTTACTCTTGGGCGGTGCGATGACTTATGAGATGCGGGCGCCACATTTGGAGTGGTTTACGACGTTGCATTTTTTACCTGTGAATTTGGGCGTCAGTGGGCAGTTGGGTCTTCGATATCATTTTGCTCCCAATTGGTACGCTAGCATCGGCGGGCAGGTGGTTGGCCTTTGGGCTAAAACAGTTGAAGGGTCTTTCCTAACGGCCTCGGTGGGTCTAGGTTGCTCTTTATGAGCGCCGAAATTAAAGATGTTAGAGCCAGAGAAATTCTGGACAGCCGGGGTCAACCCACGGTTCATGTTGACGTATGGTTGGAAGACGAGTCCCGCGGCTCTTTTTCTGTCCCTTCGGGCGCTTCTACCGGTGAGCATGAGGCCATTGAGCTGCGTGATGGCGACGCAGCGCGCTACTTTGGCAAAGGCGTTTTGAATGCTGTCTCGAATGTGAATAATATCATTCGCTCGGCCTTAATTGGAGAGCCGGCAGACGATCAGCGAAGTGTGGACGACACGCTGCTGAATCTGGATGGCACGCCCAATAAATCGCACCTTGGGGCAAACGCTATTTTAGGCGTATCGATGGCAGCGGCCCGGGCGGCAGCGGTTTCTAAAAAGATGCCTTTCTATCGCTATCTGTCTGAAGGTAGTAGCCTGAGTATGCCTATACCCATGATGAACATCCTAAACGGCGGGGCGCATGCGGACAATGGTTTAGATATTCAAGAATTCATGATGGTGCCCCATGGCTTTTCGAAATTTAGCGAGTCTTTAAGAGCAGGGGCCGAAGTTTTCCATAAGCTTAAATCCATTTTGAAAAAAGCTGATTTGGTGACCGCGGTGGGCGATGAAGGCGGTTTTGCCCCTCGTTTGAACTCAACACGGCAAGCGCTAGATTTAATCTTGGAAGCTATCGCTCAGGCGGGTTATCAAGCTGGCACACAAATTTCGCTCGCGCTTGATGTTGCTGCCAGCGAGTTTTACGATGCTTCTAAGCAAAATTACCAATTTAAAGATACTGGACTGGTCGATAGCAGCCGATTGATTCAATTTTGGAAAGAGCTGACGGAAAGCTATCCTATTCTCAGCATTGAAGATGGCCTTGACCAAAACGATTGGGCCGGTTGGCAATCGCTCACAAGCACTTTGGGCCAACAGGTTCAATTGGTCGGGGACGATCTTTTCGTCACGAATCCAGCGTTCATCCAAAAAGGCATTAGTAGCAAAGCGGCCAACGCCGTTTTAATTAAGCTAAACCAGATTGGAACTCTCAGTGAAACGATGAGCGCGATTCACATGGCGCAAAAAGCAGGCTATAAGCATGTGGTGTCACATCGTTCTGGTGAGACTGAGGATACTAGCATTGCAGATTTGGCTGTGGCCACGAGCGCGGCCTTCATCAAGACGGGCTCTTTGTGCCGTAGTGAGCGAATTGCGAAGTATAACCGCTTATTAGAAATAGAAGAGGAGCTAACCAAATGAAGAGATTTTTGATTTTAGGCCTATTGGCCACCCAGCTTTCTGCATATGAATATCAGCCAGGTGAATGGTTGATGCGCGGTGTTCTTGGGAATTCCATTTATTTTATCCAAGACTCATCCACGGGGATCGGCGATAATATTGTTGCTGGCATTGAAGTAGAAACCATGTTGGATCGCAACTGGAGCGTGGGCGGAGCGTTTAAACCTACCTTCGCAAATAATCGTCTTGCGTTAGGGCTGGGCGCTTCGGCTAAGTATCGTTTTGTCAATAAAGACAACCCGCTAATTCCATTCGTGAGTTTGGGCTTAGCGCCTTCGTTGATGATTCCGACCATCGGAGATGGTGCCAGGGTTCACTTCAACTTAGGAATCCGGCCTACTGCAGGTTTTGAGTATTTCGTGACCAGAGATTTGGCGCTTGGTCTTGAAACCGCCATGACTCCAAGTTTCTTGTTTGGTAAAGGTACTACGAACGTCATGGAAGCATCGATCGAAGTGCTCGTTGGCGCTACTTGGCGTTTATAAGTTTTTGATAGGCGTCTTTGACGCTGATCCCAAGGTCTTTAGCTAATTTTTTGGCTGAAGCTTTATGACCGATGGCAGGTGCTGCTGGTTCGGCGTTTTCGGCGACAGGGGCTCCTGCTTCTGCAGGCGCTTCTATGACGATTACCATCTCGCCTTTTTCTACTAAAGGCGGTGTTAGCGCACTTCCTAAAATGCCGCGGTGAAAGGTTTCGAACTGTTTGGTGAGCTCACGAGCGATGACCACCGGTTGTGGGCCCAAGAGTTCATACAATTCGTGAAGCGTCTCGGTAATGCGATGCGGCGATTCAAAAATTACTGGCGCGAGGCCTGTTTGATAGGATTGTTTAATCAGTCTGACTCGTTCTCGACCTTTTTTGGGCAAAAAACCTAAAAATGCGAAGCGGGTGGTCATGAGGCCTGCGCCCATCAAGGCGGCAATGACCGCGCTTGGACCGGGGATAACTTCCAGTTTATATCCCGCCCCAATCACCGCTTGGATAAGCCTGCCGCCTGGGTCGCTGACGGCTGGTGCGCCGGCGTCCGAAATTAAAGACACGTCAAGGCCTGCAGCGAGCATTTCTAGAAGAGCGGGAATGCGGTCTTTTTCTTTGGCAGGTGGGCAAGCAACCAGTTTGGTTTTGGTCAAATCGACACCGATTACTGCAAGCAACTTTCTACTGTGCAGCGTGTTCTCAGCAAAAATCACCGCCGAGTTTTTAAGGGCCGTGCCTGCTCTGGGAGATAAATCGGATAGGTTTCCGATAGGGGTTGCGATAATACTGAAAAGGCCTGCCATTTAAGCATGCGTAACATTAATCAATAACTTTGCCATGGGTTGCCGCTTCGCCTTCTGGGCTCGATCCGCATTTCAAAAGCGTTTTTGATGAGGCTCATGCGTTGATCGGGTCCGTAGCCGATGACACCAATGACATCAAAGCGACATATTGGAATATTTCGGTAGTATTTTTTTTGAAGATAAAAGGTTGATGCCCTGATTAACTTTGTTTGTTTATCTGCGCGAATGCTTGCTTTTGGATCGGAATGTTTCGCATGTTCACGACTTCGCACTTCCACAAAACAAAGTACTGGGCCGTCTTGGGCAATGATATCGATTTCACCCATTTTGCATCTGAAATTGCGGTCCAAAATTCGGTATCCCTTTGACAAAAGCAGCTGACAGGCGCTTTCTTCAGCAGCATGTCCCGCCACCAGTTTATGATTCGATTCGGCTACTTTGGTCAATTTTTCCATGGTCTTCAACCTCAACGCGATGTCCCCACCGCGGGCGGTGCGCTTTACGATCATATTAGCGAAGCTGCTGAAATGGCGCCCAAGGCTTTATGTTTTGCAGCACGAACCGATAAAGGCGTTCATGCTGAACACAATATTGCGACTTTCTGGTTTAAAGGGCCTTTTGATGGAGAGGCATTTTTAGAGAGGCTCCATGCAACGACGCCTCCAGGCTTAAAAAACATTGAGGGCTTTGCAGTAGATCAAAAAGTTCACGCACGTGGCAACTCAACAGGAAAGCACTACCGTTATACTCTGAATGGCGTAGATGCCGACACCAGTTGGCAGATTGAGCCTGAGTTAAATCTCGCCTACATGGAAGAAGCCTTAACTTATATTAAAGGAACGCATGATTTTTCATCTTTCAGAGCTTCTGGTTGTACAGCTGGTACAACGGTTAAGACGCTTTTTGATGCAAAGTTGGTTAAAAGCCAAGTGTTTCCAGGGGAAATTTATATTGAGCTTCACGGAGATGCGTTTTTGCGCCAAATGATTCGTATTTTGGTCGGCCTGCTTGCGGAAATCGGGACAGGACTTCGAAAACCTAAAGATATTCAGTCAATATTAGAAGCGAAAAACAGACAAGCTGCAGGCATTACCGCACCGCCCGGGGGGCTTACATTGGTTAGTGTGGATTTTGTGACACCAATAGACACCAAGGCGTTTTACGTGTAACTCTACCCCTTGTGAAGCAATATCAAAAAACATTGTTGATTTGGTTGGTATTTGGGCTCTTTATCGTCAGCGTCTGGAGCTTTTTTGGTCAAAAGGCGGTTCACACCGTGGAGAAGCCTTTCTCTGACATCATGGCTGCGCTTGAAAAAGGCGATGTGAAAGATGTGGTGGTGACCGGTTCCGAATTTGCTGGTGAGTTTAAAGACGGCACGCATTTTCGTTCGACCGGTGAACGCAATGACACCGTCATGAATGTGCTGAACAAAGCGAACCAGCAATTTCAGACCCAATACAAATTCGAACGTGAAGATGCCGGTGGTTTCTGGTTCTTTGTGGCTCAATGGCTTCCGATGATTTTAATCATGGGCGTGTTGTTCTTCTTTATGCGCCAAATGCAGATGGGCGGCGGCAAGGCTTTTTCCTTTGGCAAAAGTCGCGCTCGCATGTTGCCTGAAAGTGACGGCAAGATTACTTTTGATAGCGTTGCTGGCGTTGATGAATGCAAGCAAGAGCTCGAAGAAATCGTTCAGTTTTTGAAAGACCCTAAGCGCTTTACCAAACTGGGTGGCCGTATTCCTAAAGGTGTGTTGCTGATGGGTCCTCCGGGCACCGGTAAAACCCTCTTGGCTCGTGCCATTGCTGGTGAAGCAGGCGTACCGTTTTTCAGCATTGCAGGATCTGACTTCGTTGAAATGTTCGTAGGCGTGGGTGCAAGCCGCGTGCGCGATCTGTTTGAACAAGGCAAACGCAATGCGCCTTGTATCGTGTTTATTGATGAAATCGATGCCGTGGGTAGACAACGTGGCACAGGCATGGGCGGCGGTCATGATGAGCGTGAGCAAACCCTGAATCAACTTTTGGTTGAGATGGACGGATTTGCGCCAAATGAAGGCGTGATTATTATTGCTGCCACTAACAGGCCCGATGTTTTGGACCCTGCGATTTTAAGACCCGGGCGTTTCGACAGACGCGTCGTGGTGCCAAGACCTGATTTATTAGGTCGCGAAGCGATTTTCAGAGTTCACACCAAAAAAGTGCCCTTAAGCCCCGATGTGAACATCGAAGTGTTGGCGCGGTCTACGCCAGGCATGAGTGGCGCGGACATTGAAAACTTGGTGAATGAATCCGCTTTGATTGCCGCTAGAGCAAATCAAGAAGCCGTTTTGATGTACGATTTTGAAATGGCCCGTGAAAAAATCATGATGGGGCCAGAGCGACGCGCGATGGTGATGTCGTCCAAAGAAATCGAAAATACCGCTTATCATGAAGCAGGGCACGCTTTGGTATCGATTTTAATCGGCACGGAAGTTGACCCAGTTCATAAAGTGACGATCATTCCGCGCGGCAGAGCTTTGGGCGTGACCATGCAGTTGCCAATAGAAGACCGCTACTCCATGACCAAGACTTACGCAGAAAACCAAATCGCCATTTTGATGGGTGGCCGTATTGCCGAAGAGTTGACCTTCGGAGAGCTCACCAGCGGTGCTGGCAATGACTTTCAAAAGGCGAACGAGATTGCACGCAATATGGTGTGCGAGTGGGGTATGTCCACTGAAATGGGCCCATTGGTTTATGGACGCAAAGAAGGCGAAGTGTTTTTGGGCAGAGACTTCAGCCAATCGCCCGATTATTCAGAACAAACGGCTCAGGAAATTGATTCTGAAGTACGCCGCATTATTATGGCTCAGTATCACCGCGCTCGCGGCTTATTGGAAAAGCATATCGAAGCGCTCAAAAATGTTGCCCGAGGCCTTCTTGATTATGAAACTTTGGATGGCAGTGAAATCAAGCGCATTTTGGCTGGTGAAACGATGAGCCGCGAAAAGCCTTTGACGAAAATTAAGACAAGAGAAGCTTTGGATATCGAGCGTCAGGGTAGGGTGTTGCCAGCGTGACTTTGACCCTTTCCCTTATCGGTAGGCCCAATGTGGGCAAAAGCTCCCTCTTTAATCGCTTAGTAGGTCGACGGGCCAGTTTGGTTCATGATGAGCCAGGCCTGACCAGAGACCGCATTTACGGCGATGCTTCGTTTGATGAACGTGAATTCTTATTAATCGATACTGGTGGTCTTGAACTTGAATCAAGCGAAGGCTTGATGCCTTTTATCAAGCGCCAAGCTGACATTGCCATTGAAGAATCAGACATTATTTTGTTTCTGGTAGACGGTCGCGCAGGTCTATTGCCTGCCGATCGCGAAATCGCCCAGCTGCTTCGTCGAAGCAAAAAACCTGTTTACTTAGTGGTCAATAAAACTGAAACCACGGCTGCTCAGCAGTCGGCGCCTGAGTTTTATGGCTTAGGCTTCGAAAACGTGTTTCCTGTTTCGGCTGCGCATGGTCTTGGACTAAACGATCTGTTTGAAACTTTATTCGCCGCTTTCCCGCTGCCGCCTGAAGAAATAGTGGCTGAAGAAGAAGGTGCTGAACCTATTTTGCCATTGGCGATTATCGGTCGTCCTAACGCCGGTAAATCTAGTTTCATGAACAAGCTGCTCGGTGAAGAGCGTTTCTTGGTGTCTCCAGAAGCTGGTACCACCATGGATGCCGTGGATGAAGAAATCGGTTATGCCGGTCATCGATATCGCTTGATTGATACCGCTGGGATTAGGCGTAAGCGCAGCATTTCTAAAGATACGGAAAAGATGGCTGTTTCGGCAAGTCTTGGCGGCCTCGATCGCTCGCAGGTTGCTTTGATGCTGATTGACGCTACTGCCGGCCTCACTGAACAAGATTTAAAAGTCGCTTCGTTTATTCACAAGAAGGCCAAAGCCGTGGTTATTGTGGTGAATAAGTGGGATTTAGCCAAAGACAAAGAGCTCAAAGCAGAACCTTTCGCGCAACACATACGCGATAAGATGCCGTTTTTAGCGGACGCACCGATTAAGTTCGTTTCAGCGCTTACGGGCTCCAGAGTGTTCGATGTTCTGGAGACGGCATGGGAAGTTTTTGAAGCCTACACGCAGCGCGTGCCAACCTCTCAGGTGAACCGCATGTTGGAGCGCGCTGTAGCGGCTCATGCGCCTCCGATTGTGCGAGGTAAACGGCTTAAGTTCTATTACGGCACCCAAGTTTCTGTGGCGCCACCAACTTTCTTGTTCACCATGAACGAGAAAGAAGAGCTTCATTTTTCTTATGAAAGATTTTTAATCAATCGCATTCGAGAAGAGTTTGGGTTTAAGGGCTCACCCATCCGGTTGGTGTTCCGTGCTCGATCTTAAGTTTAACGACCCTGCTTTATTAGAGCAGGCGTTAACGCACCGCAGCTTTCCCGGTGCTTCAGCTCAAAATGAACGACTTGAGTTTTTGGGCGACTCTGTTTTGGGGTTTGTGGCGGCTAAAAATCTCTATGAGCGATTTCCTAAGGCTTCGGAAGGTGTATTGACCCAACTTAGGGCGCTATATGTTTGCCAAGCCAATCTAGCAGCGGCAGCTTCGAGGCTAGATTTGGGCCGTTCGCTGAGAGCTGCCAAAGCGATGAAACTTTCTGGGGCTGTGCAACAAGCGTCGGTGTTATCGGATGTTGTGGAAGCAATTATTGGCGCAGTGTATCTCGATCAAGGTTTCGAAGCCGCTGAGGCATTTGTGCTTAGAACTCTGGGGCCTTTGCCAGATAAGCTTGACGCTCCGATCAAAAGTCCAAAGACAGAGCTTCAAGAACTCATTCAAGGCAAATATTCGTTAGCGCCTATTTATGAAACCATCTCTGTTTCAGGGCCGGCTCACACGCCGGTTTTTAAAGTGCGCGTGCTCATCAACAATCTGGAAGTTGCTACCGGTGAAGGCAGCAATAAGAAAGAAGCATCCGAGCAGGCGGCTAAAAACGCACTGGCGACCTTAGTCAGTTAATCGCTACGCTTCGGATCCATGCTCTGGTGTGTACTCCGAAATTTTGCATTAACTTTGTTAGGTCTAGATTATCTGACATATCGTGTGACTGACTGGTTAAGTTATTTCGGACGTATGAATGTGTATAGCGCAATGATTCAGGTGCCTTTTGCTGCAAGGCTTGCCCCAGCGGGCTCACCCTCCCTGCAAAGATTTGCAGCATTTCTTCATGAGCTTTGTGTTCTAAAGCCAAATGTTCGTCGCTTGCTCGAGTCACTAAATGATTTTTCGGCCCTTCAATGCCGAGTTTGTCTAAGATGCCATAAGCAATTAACCTGGCGGTATTAACGCCAGGTAGCAGCGTTGCATGGTAAGGCTGCGTCAAATCTTGGATATAGTGCGCCCCCCAGCCGGCAAAACGCCAACCCCAATAAGGATGCCCCGTTTGAAATGCAAAGCGTGACAGCGTGTAATACATATGGATCCGATACTCAGGATAAGTGCGCAGAAGGCTCGGCGCAACTTGATACATCAAAGACCATTCGTGAAAAAATCCCATATGAAAAGGCGCTTGGCTTGAAAACTCCAATTTGGGATTGCCAAAAGGCTGGGGTCCAAATTGGTAGCTTTGCGCATAGGGCGTGCCGCTATCTGCCCATAGACCTAGGTCTAGGCCATAATCTGGCTCATCGACGGCCGAGATAAATACTTGAGCCGCCTTAACACCGTTTTTTTTGCTTAGCGGCGCGAAGCGGCGATTTGATTTAGATAACGAGTTAGGTACCAGTGAAATACGGTCGATGGGCACGAGCGCTTTGCTTGAAACTTCATTCGGCAAAATCTGACGATATAGCTCTAACGGGACTGAAGGATTCACCCTAATGGTCATTAAAAAGAGATTTTTGAGTGTCTGGCCGTCTGAGGCCTCGTCGGTGAATCGAAGAGGCTCTGGGCGTGCAGGGTAGCCTGAAACATGTTGCCTTGCCCATCGCTCTTCCTCGTTCAGCACGGCCAACAATCCAGAAGCTTGTGCTTTCAAAAAACTTTCTAAAGGCTCCGGCATGACGTTTGCATTTAGCTCGGGCATCTTTTGAATCGCCAGGGCTGTCGGTAACGCGTGATTTTCCCAAGCCAGCAACTCTACACATAGGAGCACAGGAATCATCGCAATGATCTTCCTGTTAATAGGGGCTATGGCATTAAAAATTTGGCACCTCGGCTGGGCAATGGTTTTGTTAAGTATCTCCTGTAGCAACGCGAAGGTTGCGCAAAAACCCGAAAATAGTTTTAGCTATAGCCTGGCATCGGTCTCAAACCACGCATTGGATCCATTGTCGGAGCAGGAGCTGCAAACCGCGGTGACTATTTTGAAGACCGCCGGTTATTTGGGCGATGGTTGGTATCTACAAACGCTTAGTAATGCCGAGCCCGAAAAGATTGATGGTGTTTATCCAGCCTACGACGCTGCTTCAAGAAAAGCCTATGCAGTTGTTTTACATCATGCGCGCAATGAACGTTATGAATTGCTGGTCGATTTGGCGTCAGGCGCGATTGCTAAAAAGACACCGATAAAAGGCCAACCTCCGGTCATGGATGTCGAATATGGCATTGTTGAGACCGCCATCAAAAACCACCCCGAGTGGCAGCAAGCTATGACCGCACGCGGTATTATAAATTGGGACGATGTCTACGTCGATACCTGGGGGCCAGGCGATTTGACTGGCGTTAATGTGGACACGGCCCATCGAATCTTGCGCTCGAGCTTTTATTTACAGGAAGATAGCAGCAATCCTTATGCTAGACCAATCGAAGGCGTCGCGACGATTTATGATGCGACCATTGGTCAAATAGTTAAAGTAATTGATATGGGAATACAGCCAATATCCAAAAATAAAAGGAGTTTTCCGTATAACAAGATGGTCGACAAGCCGCGAGCACTGGATTGCTTGCCGGATCAGTTTCCCTTTATTGTTAAAGATAATCACGAAGTACACTGGAAGAACTGGCGCTTCAAATTTCAGCTTCATCCGCGTGAAGGACTCGTTCTTTATGAAGTCGGTCTAATGGAAAACGGCCGATTTCGACCGATTTTAGATAGAGCCTCTCTGTCTGAAATGGTTGTGCCTTACTCCGATCCTGGGACCAATTGGTATTGGCGAGCTGCCTTTGACGAAGGAGATTACGGACTCGGTATTTATGCGAATCCATTAGTGCCAGACGTACATTATCCGCCAGGTGGCCAGGTTTTTGACGCGACTTTCGTGGACAACGAAGGCAACCTAGATAAACGCGCCAATGTGGTAGCGATTTACGAACGCAGCGCCGGATTGTTATGGTCTCATTGGAACGCTGACGCCAAGCATATGTATGCGCGCAGTTCTAAAGAACTGGTAGTTTCTGTCGTGTTCACCATTGGTAATTACGATTACGGTCTGAATTGGATTTTCAAAGAAAATGGCGCCATCAGTGTTCAGGCTATTTTGACCGGCATTTTGCTCACCAAAGGGCATCAACAAAATGAATGCGGTCGTTGCAAAACTTTGAACCGGGCTGACCAATTTGGCATGTTAATCGACCAAAACCTGATTGCTACCGCGCACCAGCATTTCTTCAACTTCAGATTAGATTTTGCAGTGGATGGACCAAAAAATAGCATTGCTGAAATTGCGCTCGACAGCGCTGGCGAAGATATGGCGAACCCTTACGGCAATGTGTTTCTGATTAATGAGCTGCAGCTAAAGACCGAAAAAGAAGCGCTCAGAAACCCTGATGGTCGCCGCGCAAAACATTGGTGGATTTATAACCCCAATCAAAAGAGCGAGCTTGGGCATTATGCAGGGTATATGCTTGATCCTGGCGAGGCCGGCGGCTATTTTGGCGCACCTGACTCGATGGTATTAAAAGCGGCGCCGTTTTTAAACCACGCGCTGCATGTGACAGAGTATCGCCCAGAAGAAATGCATGCCGCTGGGGATTTCCCGAGTCAGAATGAAGGCGAAGGTTTGCCGACTTGGGTAAATGCCCGCAATGAGTCGATTGTGAATAAGGATTTGGTGGTGTGGTACACCTTAGGCGTAACGCATTTGCCGGTCTTAGAAGACTGGCCAATTATGCCAAGGCATCAAGCTGGATTTACGTTGAAGCCGATGAACTTTTTAAACGAAGCGCCTTAACCCTCTCCCGATTTTGACAAGTCAAAATCTCCCTCTCCCACTTGCGTGAGAGAGGGTAGAACACCTACGCTTCGGGTTGAGCGATAATTTGGACTTTGGATTCTTTTTCTTTGTCTTTCTCTTTAGCCAGCACGAATGCCAGGACTTCTTCGACTTTCTTCACGAAAATAAACTTGATATCCGATTTAACGTTCGCAGGAATATCCACCAAGTCTTTCTCGCATCTGGCGGGCATAATGATGTTCTTAATGCCAGCACGGTGAGCCGCCAGAACTTTTTCTTTGATGCCACCCACAGGCAACACCAAACCGCGCAGAGTGACTTCCCCAGTCATGGCTGTGTCCGAGCGAGTCTTCCTGCCTGTCAGGAGGGAGATAAGCGCGGTGATAATCGTTACACCAGCTGATGGGCCATCTTTAGGAATTGCGCCAGCGGGGAAGTGCACGTGAACGTCTGTTTTCTCGAGAAAATGTTCATCGATTTTGCCAGCCAAGCCGAAATCCATGGCGTGGCTTCTGATCCAGCTGAGCGCCGTTTGAGCGGACTCTTTCATTACATCGCCCAATTGGCCGGTTAAGATGAGCGAGCCTTTACCGCCCATGCGGCTTGCTTCGATAAACAATAAATCCCCGCCAGCAGCGGTCCAGGCAAGACCTGTGGCCACACCGGGGACGGAAGTTCTTTCGGCGATTTCGTTGTAGTACTTCTCAGCGCCCAGGATCTTCTCCAGCTTTTCGCCAGTGATGACTTGTTTATCCACGTCTTTGTTGCCGACTACCTCCACAGCAACGGAGCGGCAAACAGCGGCAATTTCCCGCTCTAAGTTACGCACGCCCGCTTCACGGGTGTAATTCATGGCGATTTGTAGGATGGTCTTTTCGGGAATTTCGATCTTGTCTGTCGAAATGCCGTGCTCCAGCATTTGCTTGGGGATTAGATGCGTTCTAGCAATCGCTAGCTTTTCTTCGAAGGTATAGCCAGGTAGCTCGATGACTTCCATGCGGTCTTTTAAAGCCGCAGGAATGGGCTCGCCCTGGTTAGCCGTCGCGATGAATAGCACCTTCGATAGATCGAAGGGTACGTCTAAGTAGTGGTCGCTGAACGTATTATTCTGTTCGGGGTCTAGCACTTCGAGCAGAGCCGATGCCGGGTCACCTCTGAAGTCGTGACCTAGCTTGTCGATTTCATCGAGCAGAAATACCGGATTGTTCGTACCGGCCTTTTTCATGCCTTGGACGATGCGGCCGGGGAGGGCGCCAATGTAGGTACGGCGGTGGCCCCTGATTTCGGCCTCGTCTCTCACGCCGCCTAAGGAGATTCGGTGGAACTTGCGGCCCAAAGCTGTCGCAATGGAGCGACCCAAGGAAGTTTTACCGACGCCTGGAGGGCCGATGAAGCAAAGGATCGGGCCTTTCATGTCGTTTTTGAGCTTGCGGACGGCTAGATACTCGATAATGCGCTTTTTGATTTTATCGAGGCCGTAATGGTCCGCATCGAGCGTCGCTCTGGCGTGCTCTAAATCGAGATTGTCTTTGCTGCTTTTCTTCCAAGGAAGCTCGGCAAGCCATTCAAGATATGTTCTGGCAACGGTGTACTCAGCTTGATTGGGCTGCATGTTGCGCATGCGTTTAAGTTCGCGCTTCGAAGCTTTTTCGGCGTCTTCTGGCAGTTCAGCGGCTTTTAGGCGCTTTTCCAGCTCTTCGAGGCCAGACTCGTCATCTTCTTTGTCGCCCAATTCTTCTTTAATGGCTTTGAGCTGTTGGCGTAAATAATATTCACGCTGGGTCTTGCTCATTTCGCCTTTAACTTGGGAGTTAATCTTATTTGAAAGCTTAAGGACTTCGAATTGGCGATTGAGCAGCTCCAACACTTTGGTTAGGCGCTTAGGCAATACCACAGCTTCTAGGACTTCTTGTTTTTCTTCGATGGTGGCGTCGATGTTGGCGGTGATGAGGTCTGCTAAGTGCCCTGGCGCCGTGATAGAGTCGAGCAGTTGCTTAGCCATCACTGGGATTTCGGGAAGCAAATCAATGACTTCACGCGCGGTATTACGAAGGTTTAATGACAGCGCTTCGATTTCAACATCAGAAGTGCCTTCATCGGGCAGGGGGGTGATTTTGGCAGTGAAAAATGGCTCATGCTGGGTGTATTCTTCGATGCGAAAGCGCGCGAGACCTTCTACGACAATGTTAAAGCCATCTTTACCTGTACGCGCCAATTTGATGATGCGGGCCACAGTGCCGATGGTGTAGAGATCGTCCGAAGTCGGGTCGTCGATTTCTGGAGCGCGCTGCGTGACGATTCCCAAAAGGCTTTTTTCTTGGGTTGCTTCTTCGATCAACCGGATGGTTTTGTTGCGCCCAATGGTGAGCGGCATGACCGCCCCGGGAAAAAACACACTATTTCTTAAAGGTAAAATAGGAAGTTCAGTCGGCAAAGAGATGACTTTGGGGCCTTCAGGCCCTACTTTTGGAGACGTCATGGAGAAAGATTATAATGGCAGGTGAGAATAAGGCAAGCTCAACAATTGTTTTAGTTTTCAATGGCATTCTCAAGGCGATGGATTTTATTCCTCGTTTTACTCCAATTTAGACCCGGCTTTGCTTATCAATTGAAGCAACTGTATTGGGATATGAATGTCATTGAGCTGTCTTATACGCAGCATCAAATTGAAAAGCCTTTAAAAGAAGCCATGGCTCTTTGGAATGCGGTGCCCTGTAATGCGTTTAAGCTTCGCATTCAGCAAAATAGCCATCACCATGTCTCCATCAAAAAACGGGGCGATTGGCCGCACGAGCCCAATGCCTTAGGAATGACCATCTACACTTATATAGGCGTTCCTGCATTTATTGAAAATATTCAAATCGAGATAAACCATGCCGGCAGGCCTTGGTCGGCTACGGATTATCGAAACGTATTAGCCCACGAGTTAGGTCATGCCTTGGGTTTGGATCATTCGGCAGATGAGAACTCAATCATGAACGCTTTTGGCCGCTTAGGCCTAGGCGACCGGGAGTTAAGCGCCGATGATATCGCCGGGGTATGTGCGTTAGCGCCGCAAAAGCGTCAGGGAAAAGGCTCGGGATTGAAACAAACCCGAACCTCGCATGAAACAGGTTGTCAGCAGACCAAAGCATCCACTGACTACGCGCTATTCGCAGCACTGATGCTTATTCTGCGGGCAGTTGTTGGACGGCGCGCAAAGCCTCGTCGATATGTCGATGCGGCATAAGTTGAGATGAAAAAGCCAGTCTAATAATGCCGTCGCGGTCAATCACAAAGGTCGCTCGATCTTTTATCAGCCCAAAAAGCTTAGCCTTTAACCCATACTGTTTGGCGACAGCGCCATTCGTGTCAGCAAGCAAAGGGAAGGGCAGATTGTGCTTTGCACCGAAATCTTGATGAGATGCTTCAGAATCGCTGCTGATGCCTAAAATTTCTGCCTGGTATGCCTTAAAGCCCACATAGTTGTCCCTGAATGAGCAGGCTTCTGCCGTGCAACCAGACGTATTATCTTTTGGGTAGAAAAACAAAACGACTGTTTTTTTTCCTAGAAAGGAACTAAGCTGGACAAGATTTCCTTTGGAATCGTTTAAGGCGAAGTTAGGCGCTTTAGTCATGGGTTTAAGCATATGGATTTGATTAGGGCCTCAATTTTAGGCATTGTGCAAGGCTTAACAGAATATTTGCCAGTGTCCTCGAGCGCGCACCTTGCTTTGGTGCCAAAAATACTGGGTTGGGATATCCCAGAAAACGAAGCGGTTGTTTTTAATATTTTGGTACAGATGGGAACGCTCGTGGGCGTAGTCTCTTATTTTGCTAAAGATTTAAAAGCGATTGCCCACGCAATGATTAAAGATATGCTGGCTGGTCAGCCATTTAAAACCGCTGATTCGCGTATGGGATGGTACTTGGGCGTCGCGACAATACCGGCGGGCGTTGCCGGTCTTTTGGTGAAGCCATATATTAAGGAATGGTTTCATTCCACGCGAATGATTTTCGCATTTCTTTTGGTAACCGCCGCAATTCTCTGCGTTGGCGAGCTTTTAGCCCGGGGTAAAAGAACTCAGATTCGGCTAGTCGACGCAATCTTAATAGGCTGCGCTCAAATACTTGCTTTAATGCCAGGCATTAGCCGATCCGGCTCGACCATCTCTATGGGCGTGGCGCTACAGCTCTCGAAGGCGGCTGCAGCGCGGTTTTCTTTTTTGATGTCGATTCCAGTGATGCTCGGCGCGGGTATATTGGCTTCGCGCGATTTGGTGGCGGCACCGCAGATCCTGCACGAGATGCTGGCACCAATTCTTGTGGGTGCATTGGTGGCCGGCGTCGTCGGATATTTGGTGATTGGCTGGTTCTTGAAATTTCTTACAGAACACAGTCTGCTGTGGTTTGCCGCATATTGTGGGCTGGTGGGCATTACCGGACTGGCGTTGTGCTGATTGTCCCATAATCAATATTATGTAAACCAGATAAGTGATTTGACTACCTTGTTTTTATGCACTCGCCCGTGATAGCTTAACAGAATGAGCGTTATGAGTAATAATAGCGGCAAACGCAAAGTCGAAGTTTCATTATTGGGACAGCGTTTTCAATTGCGTTCCGACAAGTCTGACGAATACCTACAAGGCCTGGCAAATTTTGTCGCCACGAAATTGGAAGAGATCCGCAAAGCGTCTAGAATCGCTTCGTCGCATCATATTGGCATGTTGCTATCCCTTAACTTGGCCGACCAGTTGTTTGAAAAAGAACAAGAGCTGGAGCGCTTAAAAAACAGCTTGGAATCCAGAGCTGAAGAAGCTCTAAGAGAAGTTCAAAATGTTTTAGCGATGCTTCCTGAAAGCGCGCCAACCGAAGTTCGGGATGACGAAGTTTAACGTTCCTTACACACGATTCCATACTGCTGAGTGGCATCGACAGGAATCTGAACTTCGGGCTTAAATGGCTGTGTTTTTTTACTACCACAGTTATTAGAAAGACATTTAAATTCTCCGGTATAAGTACCTATAAGAAAATCGGTCCAGCACGTTATCATCCATTCAAAGCCAGTTATACTAGTAGGACGGCAGGCAGCGTTTCCGGTTGGACCATAAACATAGTTGTTCGGCTTTGGATTAGACGTCGAATCACCTGGTGCGAAAAACACTACTGACTGATACGCTTTTCCTATGCAAGGCGACAGGTCAACGGAGTCAAAATATGCGATAGCCCCCAAGCTGCTGTTACTGAGCGACGACCAAGCATTGGTATTGCTAGACGCGGCTTGGTCCCCCCGCGCTGAAGGAGTAGATGGATCATAAGAACCGTTAACCTGCCAGTTAGTTGTTGTCGTCTCGAGGTCGCAGAGGGGGTCCCCTTGCCCAGGTATCCAATAAGATGCAGCAGGCTTATCACCCTGTGTACTGCCCATGCCAGTCCACATGATGGTAGCGTTAGCATGTTTCTGGCCTGTACGGATGGATGGAATTTCCAGCGGTTTTATCTGGTTGGAGTGTTTGTCAGTAATACTACCTGCAAACCCAATCCCATTCGGTGCAATATAGTTCTTGCTTCCTGTGTCTGTAAATAAACTCAATCGATTTTGTCCCGAACTACTTAAAGTGGCAGTGTTATCCGGCATTGCAAGTATTAATGCCGTCCACGCCGCAACATTTCTCATACTTGGGATCTGTGATTGCTGCGCTTGGCTCATACACCAATCATCTAATGATGCGTAGCCTTTGGCCATGATGTTATAGATGTAATCTTGGGTATCGGTGCATACACCTGCCGAGCATAGAGCCGACACTCCTGGTCTAATCGGATCCGTGGCAAACCAATAATATTGTTTGATAGACGAAGGTTGTTTCGCACATAGGCTGTTCTGGCAGCTGTTGTAGGGCGCAGGACAATCTGCAGCAGCGTTACAGAATCCATCTAACTTGATTTGAAGGTTCTCGCCAATGCAAACGTGGGCTGCGTCACCGACGCATTTGACTGCCAATGTCTCCCTATCTTCGTTGCCAGAACAACTTATTAAGAACATGGTGAATGATGCCAGTTGCCAAGTTTTCATAGATTTTCCTAATATGTGCATACTCCAGTTGAAGGTTGATTCGCGCAGGGTATTTGGTTGGTCCAAGCTGGATTGCTCGTGTTCTTGGAACATTGGCCCGAATGAGCGGGGTCAGGGATCGCACAATAGTTCGGGAAGGCTATGGTGCTTGTAGGTGAACAGCAGTTGAATCCCCCCGGCAGGTGAGGAACTAAAGTTTGATAGGCTCCAAGAAAAGGCTTAGGCGGAAATTCGACGCCTGCAAAATCTCTTTGGTAAGTAAAAGAAGAAGCTGCTACTGAGTTGCCAGGTATGCCCATATTTGAAAAAGGTGTGCAACTAAGGAAAGCAGGTTCCTCACAATCGACAAACTCTCTCGAAGCCGCACAGAAATTCAATGCACCCGACGAATCACCGACTGCGTTTGTATTAAAAGTAATCGAACCAATAGTAGCCATTATAGGCGTTCCACATAATTCGCCCCCAGAGCAAAGGCCTTGAGGACTATTACCTGAGGTTCCCGTATTGTTCTCATACGCAATCGTTGGACAAATATCCAAGAAAGTATATTTTTCTGAATTGAAAGGCGCAAACATATTTGCGGAGCTATACTGGGCATTGGCATTTATCGTTCCTACGGGATTAAGCGGGGCTCGGTTTCCTGCCCATTCAAGTAGAGGAGCGTCGCTGGAATTGGAATTGACAGGATATAGACCGGTGTTATCTCTAAAAAGGCTATTTGCAATGATGTTGTTGCTGCCACCATCATAAATCGCACCTCCACCTTGATTGTAGGCTGCGTTTTTTCTAAAAGTTAAATTGCCAAGCGTGCTATTAGACGCACCTAGCCACACGCCTCCCCCAGCATTACTAGCCCAATTGCCTGTAAATATAGAACTAATGATATTCACGGGCATTGTCGTGTAAACTCCCCCGCCATTCGAATAGGCGTAGTTACTATTGAATTTTGAGGCGTAAATATTTAGCTGAGCAGCAGGGGTCGTATTTGCTATGGCTATGGCACCTCCGCTGGTAGATTGCCAGGGAGAGAATGTTCCGGTGCACACATTCTTCGCCGAGCAAGTTGTGTTTGGCAAACAGTCAGAGGATGATATGCAAGTAGTGGGTTGTGCAGGTGTCCCAGTGCACAGCCCTCCGCCAGTTGGGCATGTCATTCCAAAACGGCAAGTTCCGCCGGATGTACAGATAGGCGGCAGTGGACTGGTTATGCTAATTCCGTTTCCAAAGAAAATTACATTTTCAATCGTACTGGGAGACCCGGCTGCAGAAACATGGCTGATACCGCCCCCCTGCTCCGTTGCCGTATTCATAGTAAGAATGGAATGTTTCAGATTCATAACACCAGAGTTTTTGATGCCGCCACCGTCCTGCGAGGTGTTACGCGAAATATAGAGGTTTCTCAAATTTACTGTGGCATCGCTGTTAATCACTATGGCACCACCATTACAGTTTAGTACCTGGAAACCATCAAGAGTTGCTTGGGAACCAGCGGGTTGTGCAAAGACGAATGCGCTAGTTGAACCGCTGAATATTGTGCCACTAGTACCCTGCAGTCCTAATGGAGTTTGTGCAGTTAGCTTGGGATCAACCCGGTCATAAATTGATGCTTCAGTTCCAGCAAAACCACCATAAATTCCGACTGAATTTGTTACAGTAAACGCCGAGGTGACGGCAGTAAATGAACCTTCGCTGTATTTTACCCAGATTCCCAAGCCGTTGGGACACTGAGTTGGAGTCACTTTCGGTGAATCACTCCAACTATTGATTTGACAGGATGATGATGTTGGCGAGCAACTTTGGCCTACAGGGCAGAGTTCGGTGGGGGAACACGACAGCGAGGAACCTGAAACTGCTATTGTTTTAAGTTTCGCTAGAGCTGTACCTAAGCCCGATGCTGGCCAGTATGGCGTGTTATCGTTGGCCGGTAGAACGCATTGCGTTTGGCAGTCGGTGGCACAGTGACCATTATTGCCATTACCAGCACCTTCGTTATTGGGAATACAGGAGGACTTTACAGAACTATAGCTCCAGCTATTAGGGCAATTTTTCGGTGTAGAAGCTGAAATTTGACCTTCATCGCAAACTTCGCTACCAGTTTTATACCCATCACCGCATCCTTTGGCGATACAGTTCCCATTGGCGCAAATGCTGCTCGCTCCGCAACTGCCATTTGATCCGCAGGAACAACTGCCTTTAGTGCATGTTTCGCTCCCTAGACAATAATTGGCTGTATTTCCGCAAGCATTTAAACATTGTCCACTAAAACAAGCCTGTCCCGCGGCACAGGCAGTTCCACAGGTGCCATCGCCCCCGTTTGCTAAACACATGGAATCAATGCAGGCGCCTCCGCATTCAACGCCCCCGCACAAAAATGGCTTTATGCATTGACCAGATGAAGAACAAGTATCGCCGAGGGCACAAGAGACACCTGCGCATTTACAAGCGCCTGACAGGCATGGATTGCCCGTTCCGCAGGACGGACCAGATCCGCACTTACATTGAGCCGCGTCACCGGAGCCCGTACATGTTTCACCGCTATTGCAACCGGAACCATTGTTACCGCATTGGCATTGCCCAGAGGCAGAGCATGTTTGCCCGTCTGTGCAAGCCGGATTTAACCCGCACATACAGGCAGAATTCTTACAATGTTCATTGGCGCCACAAATCGTATTTCCACATGGATCCGGATCCGGAACGCAGAAACCATTGCTTGAGCACTTTGTGAATCCCGGAGAGGTACAATTCGCGTCGCCTGTACATGTGGGATAGGTGCAAAACCCATTTACAGAGCATTGTTGGCCTCCGAGGCAGCCAATATTATTCACACACGTTTTATTGCAAATGCTATTGTTACAGGAAAAGCCTGTGTCGCAGTCTGCCGTTTGGCTACATGCTTGTTCGCAATATCCTTCGCTGCCGGGATTGACGCATGTATTTCCTGCGGTGAGATATCTGGAGTTGCATTCTGCGTCGCTTATACAGGTCCTTTGACAGTTGCCTGTTATCGGACTGCATATGTTTGGCAGAGCACATTGCTTCTGTGAACCAGGAGTTGAGCAAGCCTGACCTTCTGTCAGTATGGTTTGAAACTCACTGCGCGATAAAATGTTTGTTGGAGTTTCAACATTTGAACAGGCGCCAAAGATAGATAAAATACATAGGAATGGTAAATGTTTCATCTTTTTTCTCAAAATCCACACACGCTTGCCGGGTTACAAGACGGACCGTTTGCGCACTGGGCCAGATCACACTTTTGACCACAGTATCCGCTTACAAATTTCCCTGAATTATTGGGATTAAACGCACAGTACTGGCTATTGGAGCAAGCACCTTGGAGCGGATTTTCTTTGGTCCCGTGCCCAGTACATCCTACTTCGCAAGCATTGACTTCGTTGCCATCTAGCCACGAAGTATAATTCAAGCACCCGTTTCGCTTGGTATCTTGAGAGGGGCAAGTATTGCTGCCACTGCAAGTCGCTACGCAGGTAGCGCTTACGGGACTGCAAGCAAGACCTGTGCCGCAACCCGAAGTTAAGCTATCGCATGGCAAGCCGCAGGCGCCACTGATGACGTCACAACGTGTGCGCTTACCATGACCACTGCAATCGTTATCGCTTGAGCAAGGGGTTTGACAGATACCTTCGGCGCATTGCAGGGGTAGTCTGCATGTTTGGCTACAGGGCTGCTCACAAGTGCCTGTCGTACCAGCATAGCCTAAAGAATAGCATAGAGCTCGAGTCGAATCGACGCAGGTGCCGCTCGCCATGTTGCACTTTGCCACGCAAGTATTGGTGGAAGCGCTACAGCCATATGATACGGGCGTTGCGGGCAGAGACTGCAAGCTAGCAAGCGAGCTACAGTCTGAATCTTGTCCACACCCAACTTCACAGGTTTGCGTGACGGGATCTGATTTCAATTGATATCCCGTACAACCGGATGCCATGGAAAACTTACAAAATCCATTTGAAGGGCTGAAATTTGCCGGGCATCCAGAGCTCACCGGTATGGCGCAGTAGCCTTGCGGCAGAATGCATGTTGCTGTTATCGAGTTTGGTAAATTCAGACGTTGGCATAGATTAGATGCTGGCGCACAGCTCGGCTCACAGGCGCCAGAGATTGGACTACATACTTCACCGGCCGGACACTTGCCCGTTGCAGAACATATGGTCCTACACTGGCCGGCCTGTGAACCGCTGGGAAAGGTGAAATCACATTTTTCCCCTGAGGGACATGTGTCTTGTTGATTACAAGCTACCTCAGCGGACGGACCCGCAGTCTCTGGTTCGGCTTTTTTGCTACAAGATAAAAGCAGCGCGGCCGAAATCAGAATCAACGCTCTTTGGATAAAAAGGGCCATGATGGATAGTAAAGCAGGTGCCTATCTAAATGCAAAAGTTACTGAATTTCGAGTATGTTACAAGCATGACGAAGCTTAAACTTCGGTTCGAAATCTTGTCCCGTCTGCGCGTTTTGAAGCCAGATATTTTCACTCAGGCTGGCTTTAAATTAGCCGAATATCTAAGGCCACACTCTGAAGAGCCAATCGCTATATTTAGGAGTTTTTCTGACGAAATTGATACGAAGTTGGTTGTAAGCCATTTCCCCCACGTATTGCTACCGGACAAAGATCCGTATGTTTACGCGCAAAATATTCTAGATGCAGGCGTTAAGTATGTCTATGTGCCAGGGTTAGCATTTGACGACAAATGCCACCGTTTGGGCCGCGGAAAAGGTTATTACGACCGGGTGATTTCCCTGCTCCGGCAAACGGCACATTGCCCTCAACTAATAGGTTTATGCTTGAAATTTCAGTTGGTGGCTAGTGTGCCTACAGAAGCTCATGACCAATCGGTGGACAAAGTTATCAGCTTCTGAAAGACCGTAACACCATGTCGCCAATCCAACTTTTTAGGACGTTGATAGTGTTCGCACTTCTTTCTATGCCGGCGATTGCACAGCGAGGTTGGCCAATATTAACGATGGCTCCAGCGGCAGGAGCGGTCGTTTTCTCTGCGGTTGCTTTAAATAATTATGTACAAGACGCCAAAGATCCAAAAAGTGCGAACAGTACGAATGCTCTTTACAAACCATCAGTTGTTCCGCTGCACACCGGGCTGCGTGCTGCTACTGTTGGCCTTAACAGCATGGTCGTTGCTGGTTTAGTGCCGGTAATAGCCCTCGCACGCAAGGTAGAATATGAGTGCGCTCGTAAGATTTTGCTTACGATTGAGACTAGTTTAGGTTTTTTGGGAATTCTGTTGTTCGTTCGAACTTTCGACTACAATAACCCAAATGCTGGGGATATAGGCGCGTTGACTATGGCAGGCTGCACTTTGATAGCAAATCTCGGGTACGTCGGTTCCTGTGCATTTCAATGCTGCGTGCTGTAAAAGCCGACTGAATGCAAGGCGGGCTGATGGAATAATTGTTAAAGTGGTCGTTGTTGCTTGCCTCTACGGGGAGCTGTTACATGTCATTTATCCATTTTCCCAGAATAATAGTGATATTAACGCTTATCACTATGCCGGTTATTGCGCAGGGTGGAAGGCAATTGAATGAAGAACTCCCAATGGCCTTAGTCTTCAATTTGGGCGCGGCTTATTTGACCTTCCGTATAAGACCCGCATGTTGTGCTTATTTTGTGTCGGCAGGTGTGGCAATAATAGCCGCTGCTTCAGACGACAAGCGAATTAAGACATTTGCGCCTTTGTTGGTTGTCTTGCCCACCATAGGGTTTATAACGGCCATCCAAAAGGGAGTCGATGTGGGTGTGCTTCCGACTGTGTGGGCTATGCTGTTATATTGGCGTTTGGCAGAAAAGTAGGCAAAACCCTGAATTTACGGTAAGACTCGGCTTATGTTTATTAGTCCTGAAATGGAAGCTGAGTTTAAACAAAAACTTTCTAAAAATAGACCTTTAATCATCAAGGCAGGCTTTGACCCAACAGCGCCGGACTTGCATCTAGGGCATACGGTTTTGCTGACAGCCATGAGGCGCTTTCAGGATGATGGGCACCGGGTTGTATTCCTCATCGGTGATTTTACGACGCGCATTGGTGACCCTACCGGTAAGAATGTTACGCGTCCACCCTTAAGCGAAGAAGACATCTTAGCCAACACCAAAACTTATGAACGCCAAGTTTTCAAAATCTTGGACCCGCAAAAAACGGAAGTTAGGTTTAACTCCGAATGGTTCATGGACATGCGGGTCAGTGATTTTATTAAAATCGCCGCTAAGTATTCTGTGGCTCGCATGATTGAACGCGATGATTTCAGCAAACGCCTCGAAGAAGGCCGTCCGATTAGCATGCACGAGATATTGTATCCCCTGCTCCAGGGTTATGATTCGGTTGCCTTAAAAGCCGATGTTGAGTTGGGTGGACAAGACCAATTATTTAACTTGTTGGTAGGTAGAGATTTGATGCGTCACTACGGTCAAGAGCCGCAGGTGGTGATGACTTTCCCATTGCTGGAAGGTTTAGACGGTCATGATAAAATGTCTAAATCTTTGGGCAACTATATCGGTGTTGAAGAAGAGCCCGGCTCTCAGTTCGGCAAATTGATGAGCATTTCTGACACGCTCATGTGGCGCTATTTTGAGCTTTTGTCATTAAAGCCCAAGTCTGATATTGAGGCGCTCAAATCTGCTCACCCTAAAGACGCTAAGATTGCTTTGGCGATGGAGATCGTAACCCGCTTTCATGGCGAGCCAGCTGCCCAGGAAGCCCTACAACAATTTAACAGCTTATTTGGCAGCGGCAAACGCAGCGATATCCCCGAAGATGCGCCGACTTTTAAATTTGATGCGGCGCTCACGCTGATGCAGGCGATTGCAGGCGCAGAACTTGTGCCTTCTAATGCTGAGGCTAAACGTTTGTTGAAGCAAGGCAGTGTATCGTTAAATGGCGAGCGTGAGGAAGATGGTCAGTTATCATTGACTGCCGGCTCGTATACTCTACGAGTCGGTAAAACCAGATGGGCTAAAATTGAAGTAGGATCGTTATGACCAATATCGAGGCTTTGCGTAGTCTTTCACCGTTTAACAACTGGATGAAACTGCAGATGGAAGCTTTGGAGCCAGGATTTGCGAAGATTCGGCTGCCTTGGTCGGACTCTCTTATTGGTGATCCAACCGTCCCGCGCATTCATGGCGGCATTTTGGCGAGCTTAATTGACGCTACCGGCGGTGCGGCTTGTATGAGCAAATTGGGCCCGGAAGACAGTATTAGCACCATTGATTTGCAGGTTAATTACATTGAACCGGGTTCGCCAGGTGATTTTGTATGCGATGCGCATGTGGTGCGCGTCGGGGGACGAATCGGCGTGGCGAGAATGGAAGTGTATTCGTTGGGCAGTAATAATGAGCCTAAGTTAGTTACCGTAGGTACTGGCACTTATAATTTAATCCGACGATAATTGTCATCCCGGACTTAGATAAACAATCTCAATATCCAGCTTAGGCTGGCCGATACAATACAGGTTGCCGGAATCGTCACTGCCCAGGAGCTGATAATCTTCCTGACCACAATAAGATTTAAACCTGCAATCCCGCGCGCGAGCCCTACCCCGATGATGGCTCCGACTAACACTTGAGTGGTGGATAGGGGCAGGCCGAAATGGCTGCCAACCAATACCGTAAATGCAGCGCCGAATTCAGCTGCGAAGCCACGCGTTGGCGTAATCTCTGTGATGCTGTGACCAATCGTCTCGATGACTTTCCGCCCATAAGTCGCAAGACCGAGCACGATCCCTGCCCCACCCAATGCGAGCAGCCACCAAGGGACACTGGAGCTCAATACAATATGATGGTTTTGAACGATGCTTATCACTGCTGCCACAGGGCCGATGGCGTTTGAAACGTCATTGCTGCCATGAGCAAGAGCCATAAAGCAGGCGGTGATAACTTGAAGCCAGGCGAAAACCCTTTCAACCCTGGCAAGCGCATCATCTCGGTTCTTCGAATAGTTGGTGATTTTCTTAATGCTCTTCGCAAAAACCAGCGCGCCGATGCCTGAAAATAACGCAGCCGCCCACCAAAGACCAGGGGACAAAAACAATGAAACTAAAACGAGCACCACGACAAACAACATCCACGGCGCCCAACGTTGGGTCATGACCAAAGGCTCTTTGGAGTCGAGCACATATTTGCGAATACCGAAAAATACCACCCAGGCTAAGAGACCACCGAGAATGGGCGCGGTTATCCAGCTT
Organism: Myxococcota bacterium; assembly: GCA_040387835.1. Lineage (NCBI taxonomy): Bacteria > Pseudomonadati > Myxococcota > Myxococcota bacterium. Next base: position 314,315 of record JAZKCZ010000001.1, read on the forward strand.
AAAACAATACCGCCCAGTGCCTGCCATTGAATAGCTTCAGGACCGCGGCAAACTACGCCAAAGCCAATCAACGCACCGATTAAGCTATGTGTGGTGGATACAGGGAGACCTTTGGCGCTCGCCACCTGGAGCCAAATCCCCGTGGACAACAGCGCACCGGTCATGCCCCAGGCAAATAAGATGGGATCCCCAGCAAAGGATAGCGGGTCGATGATGCCTTGCTTAATGGTGTTGGTCACGTGACCGCCTACCAAAAAAGCGCCTGCAAATTCGAATACCGCTGCAACTAAGATTGCCTGTTTAATGGTGAGCGCATGACTACCAACGCTGGTACCCATAGCATTAGCGACATCGCTCGCTCCGATGGTCCAGGCCATGTAAAACCCGACCAGCAAAGATACGCCTAGAACAATTAGTGTTGAATCCATTTTGTCTTATTTTATGTTGAAGAAAGCATTAATCGAATATTACCGACCATACGTTCAGCGCTATTCGCCAAGTCACCTATCTTATTGGCTATTTTATTCCACATGAATAAAGCTGCAGGCTTCATCTCGTCTTCTCTCTGAAATAGAGCTTTGCCGAATTGGTCTTGCGCCTTATCCGCTTCGTGTTCTAGTTCGTCAATTTCATCAATTTTCTTCAAAATTTCGATGGCATCTGGCCCGGCAAACCCGGTTTCCAAAAGCCGGTCCAAGCTTGCGACCACTTCCCCTGACTTGCGGACAACTCGACAAGATCTGTCGAGCAACTCTTTTAACGATCCTTGCATTCCATGCGGCACTTCCATCTTTCGCAAGGTTAGCAAAACACCTAAATCTTCACAAATATCGGCCAATGCATCCATATGCGAAAGCACATGAAGCAAATCACGCCTATCAACTGGCAAAAAAATGCTCTTAGAAATTTGGGAACGCAGCTCTTGCTTATAGCCATCGCAGTGATGCTCAACCTGGCTAATTTGGCGCGCTAAAACTGCGATTTGTTCTTGGTTGTTTTGCTCTAAAGCTACAAAAAGCTCTTCGGTTTTGCTGACGCAAACCAGCACTTCCTTCATCAAGTCCTGAAGGGTCCGGAACGGATTTTTAGCGAATAAACTCCAAAGCATATTTAATGTAGCACCAACGCTGAAATAATAATGGCAAAAATAAAGGCAAAAACGCCAGCCCAGATAACCTTGGGGTCTGTTTTGATGCGATTCATCAAATCAGCTGCTTCTGGTGTAGGATTTTGTTTAGCTAGCCGCCGCACTAGGGCGTAGTTACCAGCTTCAAAAGCATTTTGGATATCGGACATGTTGCATACCTTGGATCAGGCCGAAGAAAGATACAATAGGGAGAACGGCTGAGCTGCACAATATAAAAAACCCTGGCGATTGAGCCAGGGTTAGGTTGTGCATGAGCTGGATCCCGGCTCGGAGGCCGGGATGACGGTTAAGCCGACTCTAGTAGTTCTAGTGGCACGCTTTCCATCAAGCCACCTTCTTCGATAACGCCTGCGTCTTGAACTTCCATGTTCAAGTAGCGATAGTTTGGAAGACCGGTACCTGCTGGAATCAAACGACCCATGATCACGTTTTCTTTGAGACCGCGTAGATAATCGACTTTGCCTGCTACTGCAGCTTCCGTCAAAACCTTGGTGGTTTCTTGGAAAGACGCGCCGGAGATGAACGACTCAGTCGACAGCGAAGCTTTGGTAATACCGAGCAACAATGGCTCAGAAATTGCCGGCCTGCCATCTTGGCCGAGGATTCTTTCGTTTTCGGTTTCGAATAGTTGTTTTTCAACTTGTTCATCGCCTAGGAACGAGGTGTCTCCTGGATCTTTGATTCGTACACGTCTTAGCATCTGACGAACGATGGTTTCCACATGCTTATCATTGATACGCACGCCTTGAAGTCTGTAAACTTCTTGGATTTCTTCCACCATGTATTTTGCCAGAGCTTTCTCGCCCAAGACGCGCAAAATATCATGAGGGTTGACGGAACCGTCCATCAAAGGCTCACCAGCACGAACGAAGTCGCCTTCGCGCACGCGGATGTGCTTACCTTTAGGAATCAAGTATTCACGAACATCACCGACTTCTGGTGTTACCAAAACTTTACGTTTGCCTTTGGTATCTTTACCAAAAGAAACAGTTCCGGTGATTTCAGAAATCACAGCATGGTCTTTCGGACGTCTGGCTTCGAAAAGCTCAACAACGCGGGGCAGACCACCGGTAATATCCTTGGTACGGGAAGCTTCGCGGTTAAGCTTAGCGATGATATCACCGGACTGAACCGTGTCACCGTCTGCAACCACCAAAATGGCGCCCACTGGCAACATGTAGCGTGCTTCCGCAGCACCGGTCATCACAGAACCCTTCACCTTGCCGGAAGTATCCTTCACGGTGATGCGTGGTCTTGCGCTGGCATCTCTGCCTTCGGTGACGACTTTGTGTGATAGACCGGTGGTTTCATCGGTTTTCTCGGAGAGGGTTACGCCTTCTACCAAGTCGCCAAAGTGAACCACACCAGTGGCTTCGGTCAAGATTGGTGCTGAGTACGGATCCCATTCGACCAAAATCGTTCCTGGCTTCACTTGCATGCCTTCGGTTACCCGAACGACAGAGCCGTAAGCTGCAGGATAGATTTCGCGTTCACGACCGCTTTCATCCACAATCTTAATGGAGCCTTGACGGTTCATAGCGACAAATGCGCCATCTCGCCTTTCGACCACATGAAGATTGTCAAACACAACCTTGCCCTCGCCTCTTGAGCTATGGCTAGATTCTTGTCTGGATGCCGATGCAATACCCCCGATATGGAAGGTTCTCATGGTTAACTGAGTTCCAGGCTCACCGATGGACTGCGCTGCAATCACACCGACGGCTTCACCCACGTTCACCAAGTGGCCTCTTGCCAAATCTCGGCCATAGCAGCGCACGCAGATGCCGCGACGTGTCTGACAGGTCAGCACGGAGCGAATGCGTACACGGGAGATACCCGCATCTTCCACCATCGAAACCAAAGCTTCGTCGATTTCGGTGCCAGCCTCAATCAAGACTTCGCCTGACAGAGAGTCAACAACGTCTTCTAAGGTTACGCGGCCAAGAATACGGTCACCGATATTTTCGATAATATCGTTACCTTCAACCAGCGGGGTGATTTCGATACCGTCGATGGTACCGCAATCGTATTCCGTGATGATTGAATCTTGAGCAACGTCAACCAAACGACGTGTCAAATAACCGGAGTTAGCGGTTTTAAGCGCCGTATCTGCCAAACCTTTACGCGCACCGTGAGTGGAGATGAAGTACTGAAGTACGGTCAATCCTTCACGGAAGTTTGCAGTAATTGGGGTTTCGATAATCTCGCCGGAAGGCTTAGACATCAGACCACGCATACCTGCCAACTGTTTAAGCTGCTGGGTTGAGCCTCGGGCACCGGAGTCAGCCATAATGTATAGCGGATTGAAAGAAGGCGTTACGCGCTTTTCTTTGCCGTCTGGTGAAGTCATGACTTCAGTAGACACCACGCTCATCATTTCTGCTGCGATTTCTTCAGCCGCTTTAGACCAGATATCAATAACTTTATTTTTACGCTCGCCGTCTGTAATCAACCCTTCAACGTATTGATCGGTGATTTCTTCGACTTCTAAGCGGCAGCGCTCAACAATCTCTTCCTTCTTAGCAGGAATCAACATGTTGTGCATGGCCACAGAGATACCGGAGCGAGTTGCTTCGGTGTAACCCAAAGTTCGCAAGCGATCCGCCAAGATGACAGTCTCTTTTTGACCGGTGAGTCTGTAGCAACGGTCAATCAAGTCCATGAGCTCTTTTTTGCCCATCACTTTGTTAATCGCTGTAAACGGCACGGCTTCTGGAATGATTTCGTACATCAGAACGCGACCAATGGTCGTTTCGTACATACGGCCTTCAATCCGAACGTTCACCGAAGCATGCAAGCTCGCTTCACCGGAATCATAAGCCATTCTAACTTCATCTGGACCGGAAAGGGTCATCCCCTCGCCTTTCGCAAATGGTCTGGAACGGGTCATGTAGTAGCAACCAAGCACGATATCTTGAGACGGCACAATAATCGGCTTACCAGAAGCTGGTGAGAGAATATTGTTGGTACTCATCATCAAAACACGAGCTTCAAGCTGTGCTTCAATAGATAACGGCACGTGAACAGCCATCTGATCGCCGTCGAAATCCGCGTTGAATGCCGTACAAACGAGTGGGTGAAGCTGAATGGCTTTACCTTCGATAAGCACTGGCTCAAATGCCTGCATACCCAATCTATGCAAAGTAGGCGCACGGTTTAAGATCACCGGATGCTCTTTGATAACTTCTTCTAAAACGTCCCAAACTTCTGGCTTTTCTTGTTCAACCATGCGTTTAGCCGACTTAATGGTCGTAACATAACCGCGTTGTTCAAGCTTATTATAGATGAATGGTTTGAAGAGTTCCAAAGCCATGGTCTTAGGCAAACCGCACTGATGCAATTTGAGTTCAGGTCCCACGACGATTACGGAACGACCGGAGTAATCCACACGCTTACCGAGCAAGTTCTGTCTGAAACGACCGTACTTACCTTTGAGCATGTCGCTCAAGCTCTTCAATGGGCGCTTGTTAGGACCAGTGATGAGCTTACCGCGGCGACCGTTGTCAAACAACGCATCCACAGCTTCTTGAAGCATGCGCTTTTCATTACGAATAATGATTTCAGGCGCATTCAATTCTTGAAGACGTTTCAGACGGTTGTTTCGGTTAATCACTCGACGATACAAATCGTTCAAATCGGAAGTCGCAAAACGCCCGCCTTCCAGTGGAACCAATGGACGAAGGTCTGGTGGAATGACTGGAATGACTTCCAGAAGCATCCACTCTGGCTTGTTGGCTGAGCCTTTGAAAGCTTCCAAAACTTTAAGACGCTTGGAAATCTTCTTACGCTTAGCATCCGAAGTGGTTTCACCCAGCTCACCGCGGAGCTGTCTGACCATGTCTTCAATGCCTTTGCTATCGCCGTTCATGCCGCGTTCTAGTTGACGCAGCAATTCACGGATAGATTCAGCACCCATACCAACCAAGAAGCTATCATCACCGTATTCATCCAAGGCTTTTTGATATTGCTCTTCCGTCAAAAGCTCGCCGAGCTTCATCGGGGTCGCACCTGGATCAACAACAATATAGGACTCGCAGTACAAGACCTTTTCGAGGTCTTTCTGGGTCATGTCGAGCAACGCGCCGATACGGCTAGGCAAGCTCTTCAAAAACCAGATGTGTGCCACAGGCGTTGCAAGCACAATGTGCCCCAAACGCTCACGACGTACTTTAGACTGAATCACTTCAACGCCGCATTTTTCGCAAACGACGCCTCTGTGCTTCATTCTCTTGTACTTACCGCAAAGGCATTCGTAATCTTTGATAGGTCCAAAGATTTTAGCGCAGAATAGACCATCGCGTTCGGGCTTGAATGTCCGATAGTTGATGGTTTCTGGCTTCTTGACTTCACCGTATGACCAGTCCCGAATTTTGTCGGGGCTAGCCAATTGGATACGAATCGCATTGAAGCTTAAGGGATCTTTTGGCTTTTCGAAAAAGTTAAAAATGTCTTTCATGTTTTTGTCGGATCCATTTCATCGAGTAGCTGAACGTCTAGCGCCAAGCTCTGCAACTCTTTAATCAATACGTTAAAGGATTCAGGCACACCGGATTCTAAGACGTGTTCGCCCTTCACAATCGCTTCGTACATACGTGTTCTTCCGACCACGTCATCTGATTTGACTGTTAAGAATTCCTGAAGCGAATATGCCGCTCCATAAGCTTCCATCGCCCAGACTTCCATTTCCCCGAGTCTCTGACCACCGAATTGAGCTTTACCGCCCAATGGTTGCTGAGTGACCAAAGAATAAGGCCCAATAGAACGAGCGTGAATCTTATCATCAACCAAGTGATGCAACTTCAGCATGTACATCACGCCAACAGTTACGTCTTGATCGAACGGCTCACCCGTACGTCCATCAAACAAGATGGTCTGTCCGGTAATGTTCCTATCGCCCATCTCCAAAAGTGTTCCGATTTGAGACTCAAGCGCACCATCGAATACCGGAGTAGCCATGGAAACACCACGAGCAAGCTTCTTGACCAATTTCGGAATCTCTTTATCAGACAGGTCAGCTACCAAATCATCGTGTTTCTTATCCGCGAAGATTTGTTTGATTTCTGTCCGAACTTCAGAGACAGCGCGATGTTCGTCGAGCATGCGGTTCAGCTTTTGGCCCAGACCTTTAGCAGCCCAACCGAGGTGAGTCTCAAGAATCTGACCCACGTTCATACGGCTTGGCACACCTAAAGGATTCAGCACAAAGTCAACCGGCGTTCCATCTGGCAAGTACGGCATGTCTTCTTCAGGCAGCACGCGTGAGATAACACCTTTGTTACCGTGACGTCCGGCCATCTTATCGCCCGGCTGAAGCTTACGCTTCACGGCAACATAGACCTTAGCCATCTTGATAACGCCCGGTGGCAACTCATCGCCTTCTTTGAGGCGCTTAATACGCTCACCAAAGGCAGTGCGAACTTGCTCGGTTTGCTCCAGCACGTTTTTGACCATCTTTTGGATGCGGTCAGAAACCGGTGCGTCTGACAAAGCGATGTCACCAAAGTACTTCCAATCCACTTCGGAGAGGAGTGCCGGGGTAAGCTCATCGCCTTTCTTGATCAAAACTTTACCTTTTTCATCCACCAACTTGTTGAGCGTGACGCGGCCGGTTAACAGCTCGATCATGCGCTCCACAGAGGAGTTTCTGATGATTCGGATTTCATCGTTTTGGTCTTTGAGCAATTGCGCTTCGGACTCTTCTTCGTTGGCTCTGGCTCTGGAGTCTTTATCGATGCCTTTGCGAGTGAACACTTTGGCATCGATTACGGTTCCATTGGTACCTGGAGGCATGCGAAGACTGGTGTCGCGAACGTCACCTGCTTTTTCACCGAAGATGGCTCTTAAAAGCTTTTCTTCAGGAGATAGCTGAGACTCACCTTTTGGTGTAATCTTACCAACTAAGATATCGCCAGCTTTAACTTCAGCGCCGATGCGAACAATGCCCGCTTCGTCCAAGTCATGAAGGCTTTCTTCGCCAGCATTCGGGATATCTCTGGTGATTTCCTCAGGCCCAAGTTTGGTGTCTCGTGCAATACATTCATATTCTTCAATATGAATGGAAGTGTACAAGTCTTCTTTGAGCAAGCGTTCGGAAATCAAGATAGAATCTTCGAAGTTGTACCCATGCCATGGCATGAATGCGACCACCACGTTTCTACCCAAAGCCAATTCACCGCAGTCTGTTGAAGGACCGTCAGCAATCACGTCGCCAGCTTTAATCTTATCACCGAACGAAACGATCGGCTTTTGATTGAAGCAAGTGCTGTGGTTAGACCGTTGGAATTTGCTGAGCTTGTAGATATCGACTTGAGAGCCGGAATCATCCATTTCATTGGAATCAACCCGGACCACAATACGAGACGAGTCAACATAGTCGACAATACCGCCGCGTCTAGCAACTCTGCAAACACCGGAGTCCCGAGCAACCACGCCTTCCATGCCTGTTCCCACGAGTGGGGATTCAGAGCGAAGAAGCGGCACGGCCTGACGCTGCATGTTAGAACCCATCAAGGCTCTGTTCGCATCATCGTGCTCCAAGAATGGAATCAAACCTGCAGCGACCGACACCAGCTGATTTGGTGAAACGTCCATCAAGGTGATTTCTTCTGGTTTTTCAAGGGTCGTTTCGCCTGCCTTACGGACCTGCACGAAGGTATCCAAGAACGCACCAGACTTAGGATCAAGGCGCGAGTTAGCCTGAGCGATGATTTCGTTTTCTTCCTGCAAAGCAGATAGATAAACAATCTCATCAGATACATGGCCGTCTTTGACTTTTCGGTAAGGTGTTTCAACGAAACCGTAATCGTTCACGCGGGCATAAGTTGATAGAGACGCAATCAAACCAATGTTTTGGCCTTCAGGCGTTTCAATCGGACAGATACGACCGTAGTGAGTTGGATGCACGTCTCGAACTTCGAAACCTGCGCGCTCACGAGTCAAACCACCAGGTCCAAGGGCTGACAAACGACGCTTATGCGTGATTTCAGACAATGGGTTGGTTTGATCCATAAACTGCGAAAGCTGCGATGAACCAAAGAATTCTTTGATAACCGCTGCTACAGGCTTATTGTTCACCAAATCATGCGGCATGAGGGTTTCAACTTCTTGAACACTCATACGCTCTTTAATGGCGCGTTCCATACGAACCAGACCGATTCGATATTGGTTTTCAATCAATTCGCCTACAGCACGAACACGTCTGTTACCCAAGTGATCGATATCATCGAGCGAGCCATTGCCATTTCGAAGTTCGATTAAGTATTTAACCACTTCCAAGATGTCGCGTTTGGTCAACACACGGTTGGTCAAAGGCTCATCCAAAGTGAACTTATGATTAAACTTCAAACGACCGACTTCAGACAAGTCGTAGCGTTCTGGGTTGAAGAACAAGTTGTTAAACAAGTTTTCAGCCGTTTCCAATGTTGGTGGATCACCTGGACGCATGCGGCGATAAAGCTCTAAGAGAGCTTCTTCGCGGTTGGTCACTTTGTCACCAGCAATGGTATCGCGCAGGTAAGAACCGACGTTTAGGCCATCGATGAACAAGACTTCGATCTGCTTAAAGCCAGCTTCTTGCAAAGCTTCGAGCTTTTTCAAGGTCAAAACTTCGTTGCATTCAGCCAAAACTTCGCCAGAGTTGGTATTGATAACGTCTTTAGCCGAAATCAAACCAGCAACTTCTTCATCTTCCAGGTGCAAAGTCTTAATGCCGACTTCTTGCATCTTTTGGATGGAAAGCTTGGTGAATTTACGGTTTTTACGAACCAAAACTTCTTCTGTCTTAGGATTAACGATGTCTCTGGTAGCACGTTGACCCAGCAATAGTTCATAGTCCGCGACTTTAGAAAAGCCGTTCTTATGATCCAGCAAGAGCGTTTCTGTCTTATAGAAATAAGCCAGCAACTCCTCGGTCGAGTAACCCAAAGCTTTAAGCAAAATGGTCGCCAAGAACTTACGGCGGCGATCGATTCTGCAATAAATCAAGTCTTTATGGTCGAATTCGAAATCGAGCCATGATCCGCGGTATGGAATAATCCGCGCGCTGTACAAAAGCTTGCCAGAAGAGTGTGTTCGACCGCGATCGCTGTCAAAGAACACACCTGGGCTTCTGTGCAACTGAGAGACTACAACACGCTCAGTGCCGTTCACGATAAAAGTACCGAAGTCGGTCATCAACGGGATTTCACCGAAATAGACTTCTTGTTCTTTTACGTCACGAATCGACTGAGTGCCTAAAGCCTCATCCTTATCCCAAATCACCAATCGAACGATGACCCGGATAGGTGCAGCGAAAGTCATTCCTCTGGAGCGACATTCATCGACATCATATTTAGGATGGTCAAGATGATAGCCTACAAACTCCAACGAGGCAGTTTCGTTATAATCTTTAATAGGGAAAACAGATTGGAATACAGCTTGCAAACCGGTGTTTTCGCGTGCAGCCCAAGGAATATCTGCCTGCAGGAACTTTTCATAGCTCTTGCGTTGGATATCAATCAGACTTGGGATCTGTAACTTGGTATGGATTTTTGCGAAATTTTTACGGGTTGCGAAGTTTTGTTGAATTTCAGTCGCCATTGGGCCTCTTAATACTCCGCTTGTTTATTGCCAAAAACCAGACAAGAACCCCTGCTCCAAGCTAGGGGGGGCAAAGCTAAAAGCCCGGGATTCTTGTATAGTCCCCTGCCACCTATGTTGATCTAGGTGACCTGTCAAGGCAGGTTCGGGAAAAAAGTCTTTATCTATAATAGGTAAGCGTGGTGGTAAGCTAAAATCCACGAATTGTCACTAGGTGACCTTCTTCGATTTTGGCTATAGCAACAGGTTCGTTTTGCACATGCGCCAGTAAGGGGGATTGGTCTGCCAGGCCGGCTAACATTGGGCGTTTGCCTTGTTTTAAGGCTTCTGCGCTGGCAGTGTCTATTTCTAATAGAGGAATGCCGCGAATGGCGCTTAGGCCTGTTAATAAATCGCCGTTGACTTCAGAGACATCATAAGAGCCCGATTGGGTCCGCCTTAGGTTGGTTAGGTGGGCGGGGACGCCTAGTTTTGCGCCTAAATCTCTGGCGATGGCGCGGATATAGGTGCCTTTTGAGACTCGGAGGCGGATGTTGAGGGACCTCACCCCTAACCCCTCTCCACTAAGTGGAGAGGGGGAAAAGGCCGATTCAAGTCCCTCTCCAGATTCTGGAGAGGGATTTAGGGTGAGGTCATAAACCATCACCGGCCGGGGCTCATAGGCGACTTCTTCCCCTCGCCTGGCTTTTTTGTAGGCTCGTTCACCATTGATGGAGATGGCTGAATACTGCGGTGGAATTTGCATTTGCGCGCCCAAGAAGCTTTGCAGAGCTGCGTCTATAGCTTCAGATGTCAGATGCGATGCATCGGCCTGTGCTATAACCTGCCCTTCGCAGTCGTCTGTGTCTGTGCCTATGCCTAAACAAACTTCGGCTTCGTAGGTTTTGTCTTGGGAAGTTAGATAGGGGCTAAGTCTGGTATATCTACCTAATAGTAGGACCAAAAGCCCGGTGGCGAACGGGTCTAGCGTGCCAGTGTGGCCCACGGACTTCGTTTGAAAGAGGCGCCTGGTTTGGGCGACACAGTCAAAAGAGGTCAGGCCTTTGGGTTTGTCTACTAATAATATTCCGTCAGATATAGGTTTTGCCAAGATACAGCGGAAGTGCCATAAGCTAGGCCAGAGAGCAATATGTTTGATGCACCTATTCAAAACGCTGTAGAGCAACTCGCCAGGTTGCCTGGGATTGGACAACGAACCGCTATGCGGTTGGTGTTGCACCTCGTTGCCCAGGACCGTGCGTTGATGCCCGCGCTATCAGAGGCTTTGTCTGAACTTGAAAGCAAAGTTCGTGAATGTGAACGATGCCACATGATTACGGCTGAAGAAGCGACGTGTGCTATTTGCCGCTCTCGTAGCAGAGATGAGCGCGTTTTGTGTGTGGTGGCACGGGTGCAGGACTTGATGGCGCTGGAAGCCACTCACGAATTTACTGGTTATTACCATGTTTTGCATGGCGTGCTGGCGCCTATGGAAGGCATCGGGCCGAGTGAGCTTCGAATTCCAAGCTTGATGGTCAGACTTAAGGAAAGTGGCATCGAAGAGATTATCTTAGCTACGCCTCCTACAGTAGAAGGCGAAGCAACTGCGCTGTATTTATCTCAAGAATTGCACGGCATGAATGTTCGCATTACGCGCATTGCCTCAGGTGTCCCCGTGGGCGGGGATTTGCAGTTTGCGGACCGCTTGTCTCTGTCTAGAGCCATGGCTTTAAGAAGAAAATTTTAGTGATTATTGTTGGATTTTGAGACTGATAACTAATAGCCTATAGGTATGAATGCGATGAAGTGTCTTTTTTTGGTGATGTTTGCAAGCCTTTCTTTATTTGCAGATGACCCGCTCCTGATTCCCTCCAACCGAACCATTGTTTTGGACCGCATTCAAAGTCTAGAAGCAGAGCAAGCCGATTTGGTTAAGAAAATTGAAACGCAGCGAGCTCAATTGAAGTTGCTCAAAGACAGCGTGACTGGCAACTTTGATACGGACGCTAGACTGATAATCAATAATATTAATGATGTTTCCGGAAATTTCGCTTTGCAAGAGGCGCGTTATTTCATCGATGGCAAAGAAATCGCGCTACTTACGGATGATAAAACGAAAAAGCCGATTTTTGATGATTTCTACCCAGAAGGCAAACATCGCATTAAAATCGAAAAAAAATACCTGCCTAACTATAAAATCTTCACCTATATGAATGCTCAAGTCTATACGCTGACAGGGACTGTCGAGGCTGTTTTAAGACCGGGCAATACAACCTACGTCGATGTCACTTCTTTCGAAAGCAAAAAGAAAGATCCGCTGGATTTGAAATATGAAGTTAAGATTATTCCGAACGGACAATCGGGGCGTTCTATTTTGCCGGTGTCCGATATGCCTCATTTGGTGCCAGGCTCGCGTTCGGCCGAAACCAGTTTAACAGTGTATTTAAGCAAAGAACTAGACGCCAATTTTTCGATTTCGACCCAGGAGCTGCATTTGGATGGCAAAAAACTCAAAGCATCGAAGGCCGGAACTGAGGGAAGGCTCGGATGGGTATTGTTTGAAGGCTCCGTAACGCCAGGAAGCCATGAACTGGTGGCTAATATCGCTTTTAAAGGGACAGGGAAACCTAGCTTTACGTCTAAGTTTAAAAAGAAGTTTAACGTCCAGCCAGGATTTAAAACTTCGTTGGTGTTGAGCAATAACCAGAAAGTGAAGGTTGACCAAGAGAGTCTATGAGTATCTTTTTGTTTAGACACCGCCAATTTGCATGCTTGCTAGCCGCAGCACTCGCCGGCTTGCCCGCCTACGCTTATAACTTGGATCCGTTGGAGGCTCGTCTAAACAGTTTGGAAAAGCAGGTGAAAGACTTATCTTTGCCCTACTCGGAGCGAAGTTTAGAAGGCCGTTTAAACCAGGCTCGTTTCTGGTTTGAGCGCCATGAATACGGTAAGACTTTGGCCATCTTGCAGCCTATTTTGAGGGGAAACGCGAAGCTCTCCCCCGTCCAACAGCAAGATATTTTTGCCATGACCGCTCATAGTAGTTTTGAGCTGGGAAGTTATCTGGAAGCACGCGGTGGCTTTCTAAAGTTAAACGATAAAACCAGCGCCATTCGATTGGTTCAGATTGCCGACCAACTGGGTGATTTAAACGGCCTAAAAGCCGCTTACAGCAAGATTAACGAGCCACCTGAATTCGTTCGCTATATCTATGCCAGACGTCTGTTTATCAACCACCAAGATCTAGAGGCCCGCTTAGAGTTAGAAAAGCTTGAAAACTCGGCTGAGTATGCTGATAGAGCGAAGTTTATTTTGGGCGCATCGTGGGCACGTTCAGGTAATCTGCCCAAAGCGCGGGCGCTGTTTTCAGATTTACTCAAAAGCACCAACTTGAAAATTGCTAGCTTAGCCAAACTGGCACTAGCGCGTACTTTGTATGAAGAAGACAAACCAAAGCAGGCGATTGAAATCTACGAAGAAGTCCATGCACCTGATGAGTTGGCGCTTGCGCAAATGCGCGCCGGCGATTTGTCGCGTGATTTGAACGAGGCCCAGAAATATTACCGTCAAGCTGAAAAAAGCGCCGTGGATCAAAAGATTTTGGGCCAGGTGCTGACGAGGCAGGACGATACTCAGAATTCGAGAAAAATTACGGCCGCCTTGCTCGCCAATGTTACCGATATGAAGAAGATGATTGCGGCGGGTGATACTTATGTTTTGGAAACGCCGTGGATGCAAACTAAGCCGGAAATCCAGCGCCTAGCGAAGATTCACGTACAACTTAAAAACATGGAAGGCGAAATCGCCGCCCTGCAGACGGCTTATGACGCTTTCGATGTAGACAGCGTTGACCAGCTTAAATCTGAATCTGCCTTACTGGAAAGATTGACCAGTGAACTTGCGCCCATCCGGGAAGAACTTACCCGCTATGCCGGCAGCGAGATGGCCATCAAGTTTGAGTCAAACAAACAAGCGAATTATACGGTGAAAAGCATAAGCTACGAGCTGGACGGTGAAACGCTGCCGAACTTAGACTTGCGCCAAATCGATGTGGGTGAGCATCAGTTAAAAGTGGCTCTCGTATATAGACACGCTGGGGGAGACGCCCCTTCGATGGTGGACTATCGGTTGAATCATACTTACACCGTCCAGGCCGGCGTTGGCGAAGTGATTGAGCTAACCTTAAGTTTTGGCCCTGAACTCTCGCTCAAGACCAAAGTTGTCGGAACCAATTTGGCGCAGTTGCGAAAGCTTGAAGAAGAAGCATCTTTGCTGAGTTCTCAGCTTATCCTAAGACGGGCGGAAGAGCCCTTTAAGTTAAAAGACGCCTTAGTTGAAGCTGCCGGCGAAGTGGAAAGCCTTCGATCCTCGCTCATCCGCCAGAGCGCCAGATATGAAGAAGTTCGCACAAAACTGCTTACCGATAATGCCGCGGTCTGGACGGCCGAGTTAGACGAGCGAATCCGAGATAGTGATGAAAGTTTGGTGCACAGTGGCATTCAAAAACGTCAAAGCTTGCAAAACCGTTTGTCGCAAATTGAGCAGACTAAAGCCGCCGAGTTAAAACGCTCGAGCGATGGTGAAAGCCAATGAAAGTTCTTTTAACAGCCACCATGCTCGGATTTGCGCTTTCTGCTTTGGCCAGTGAAGACTACCTTGTCTTAAAGCAGCGAACTCGTGCTTATCAAAATGAGCTGTTTTCAATCGAAGAAGCCATTCGGGCCATCAAGAAAGACTTAAACGATGAGCGAAAAAACAGCATCGAGCGATACTACGACCGAGCACTTGACCCGCTGAAGAAGGAAGAAGCTCAGGAGCGTGAATCCGCCATTCGCAGCCTAGAGCTATTCCTCAAGGAACACCCGCAATCTCGCCAACGCGCAACGGTCATGCTGACATTGGCAGACCTATATTTTGATGTCGATTTGGGCAAAACTGTCGCTGTTTTAACAAGCTTTACCCGGGAGTTCCCGGATAATCCTCACCTAGATGCCGCCTACTATCTCCAGGGCTTATGCTACTTTTTTGAAAGCGAAAGTGAAAAAGCCAAGAACTCGTTTCAGTATTTTGTAAAGCATTTTGACCATAGCGCATACTTAGACGAAGTTCGATTTCGTCTAGGCGAAATCTATTTTGACGAGCGCCAGTATGCCACCGCTCTGGCCTACTTCAAGGAAATCGTTGCCAATAAAAGCAGCTCGTTTTACAGCAAGGCATTGTATAAAATGTCCTGGATCTCCTATTTGGAGAATAATTATTCGGAAGCGATTAAACTTTATACTGTGCTGCTTAATTCAGAGATGGGAACCAGCGAAATCTTAAATCGCGAAGCTTCCAGATATATCGCCATTTCGTTCGCGGATGGATATCCCAATCCCGTTCAGGCGGCTGAAGGCTATTTTGCGACATTGACGCGAAAGCCTTGGGAAGCCGAAGTTTGGGTGCATATGGGCAATGTGCTGGCGAAGGCGGAAAAGAACGCTTTAGCTGCCAAAGCCCTGCAAAAAGCGGTCGATTTAAGGCCAGGTAGCGCGGACAATCAGCAACTCGAGCTTCGAATCCTTGATTTGTCCCCGAGTGATGAAGTCAAAAGTCGGTTGATCGCGCAGTATATTGAAAATCCCGTAGATAGCGCCATTGTCAAACCCATATTGCTGGATTGGGCGCTCGAAACCCATAATGCGGCCAAGAAAGCTAAAAACCCTGCACTATATGAAACGGCGGCCAAGTATTACGCTCAGTTTATTAGGCATTTCCAAGACGATGACACGCTGGACCAAACCATTTTCTATTATGCGGAAGCCTGTTTCGATGCGGAGCGCTTTGAATATGCCGTGCATGGTTTTGAACAGGTAAGAGATTGGCCTTGGGGAACGCAGTTTAGGCCTAAGGCCGCCTTAAATACCGTCTACGCGTATGCACAGGAAGTTGCCAAGGCGATGCCTGAGTATAACTTGACCGAAATTAACGCAGAGAAAAAAGGCCAATTTAAGGGCAAAATGCCTGTGGTACTGGCGAGCTATATCCAAGCGGTCGATGTGCTTTCGGCGAGGTTTCCCGAAACGCCTGAGCTGCAGTCATTTTTGCTTCAAGCGGCTGGTGCTGAGCTCGCATATGGTGAAATGGATAAAGCGAAGAGCCGACTGGAATTAATCGTAGAGCGCTATCCGAAGCAAGAAGTGGCCCGCTCTGCCGCTAATATTCTGTTGAGTGACTCGCTCGCTTCAGAGAACTGGCTGCAAGCGGCTGACGATGCTTCTAGATTTAAGCATTTAGGCCCTGAGTTTGCTGGCCTGGAAAGAGACTCGCGCTTTAAATATGCGAACAATCAGTTTGCTCAGGCAAAAACTCCGGCTGAATTTCATGAAGTCGCGGAGCTCTATTTGGGCATTCTCAAAAATCACCCGAACAGTGACATAGGCGACAAGATTCTGTTCAACGCTGGCATGTCACTGGAAAGAGCCCAGCGTTATACGGAAGCCGAGCATCTATTTGACTTAATGGCCAAAGCGCACCCAAATAGTCCACTCGTTCAAGAAGCAACGGCGCAGCGCGCGAACTATTTTGAACAACGGCTGCTTTTTGACAAAGCCGCGTCTTTGTATTTGAGCATGGCTAAAAACCCCAACGCCGTGTTAAGCGCTGCCTTGGATTTAGAGGCGGGCCAAAAACCGGCGCAGGCTGCTTTATTGTTCGAGAGATTTATTCGTGAAAACCCCGAAGCGCCTCAAGTGACCGATGCTTATGCCAGGGCTGCAGCTGCCTATGCGGCGGCGGGACGGCAAAGTGACTACCGCCGCGTGATGGCGGATTTTGAAAAGCGGTATAAAGGCAAGCTGGCCCGGGCAGATTTCTACGCCCTGTCAGGTGCATTTGAAAGCTACAAGGCGCTTCGAATCAACAGCGATTCCAGTAAAAAGCAAGAACACCAGTTAATCGAAAAGACTAAAAAACTGGCTGAGCTGCAAAAGCTCTATGAACAAATTGTTAAAGAGTACGAGCTATCATCTTGGACTTTGGCATCACTGAACCGCATTGGTGAGCTTTATGAAGACCTGTTTCAGGCCATGGTGAAAGCACCCTGCCCTAAAAATGTCTCTAAGATTGATGAAGGTGCTTGTGATGAGTACGCGAGCTTACTGGAAGACCAGGCGTTCGTACTGGAAAAGAAAGCCATTGATGCATACCAGCTGGCTATCGATAAATCCCAAAATGTTCCAGGCGGCAGCGAGTGGACCCTGAAGTCTAAGGGCGCTTTGTATCGGATGAAGCCAAGCGATTATTTGCCTGCAGAAGCGCTGCTACAAGAGCCGATTATTGGTCTTAACTATACTTACTCGGACTCTGAGGAATCAAACGCTGAGTATCAGTTGCTGGTGGGCAAGATCAAAGAAGCTGAAGCGTTGGCCATGAGCAGTTTGGGCCTGAATCCTTTTAATATGCAGGCAAGGCTACAAATGGCGCGCATTTTCTACGCGAAGCATAATTTTGCTGCGGCAGAGCTGGTCTTGGAAGACTCCATTCAGCACGATGCTACTTCGGCCATGTCGCATTTATGGTTAGGACATGTCTACGGGGCCAAAGGTGAAATCTCCAAAGCGATTGCGTCTTTCGAAAAGGCAGCTGAATTGCAGCCGGACTTGGCTGAGGCATTTGATAATTTAGGTCTGGCTTATTTGGAACAAGGTGATTTGCAAAACGCCCAGAAAAATCTTGTTAAAGCAGGACAGCTGTTGCCTGGGTACGCGCCCGTGGAGCTGCATTTAGCTAATTACTATGTCATGGCAAAAGAGCCTGAGAATGCACAAAAGGCTTATGACGCGGCGCTCAAACTCGATCCGAAACTGTGGGCAGTTAAGCTGAATGAAGGCCTGCTCGCGCTTTCGCAAAAGAACTTTTTAAAAGCTGAGCAAGATTTCAAAACTTATTTGGCGCAGGCTAAGCCCGATGCGGCATTAAGAAGCAGAGTGGAGAGCTATCTGAAACTGGCTAGCCAAAAAGTTCAACTGGAGAAGCAACGCCATGAATAGCGCTATCTTAAGATTTGTGCAGTTATGCTTGGTGGCTAACATAGGGCTTGCCCAATCAGCACCCAAAGCACCTCCTAAAGTGATATCGCTGGGTGAAATCCGCATCCAGGGTGATGTCGATAGACCGACGATAAACTTTTTGATCCCAAGGGCCAAATTCGATTTTTTAGATATGAGTGACTTTTTGGTAAAAGAAAACCTGGTACAAAAGATTTCGGAAGCTGTTAATGAAGACGTTTTTGTCGTAAAGTAATTTTACGTGAGGAGAATATATGGAAGGGATAGCGCGCTTTTTTGTTGAAGGTGGGATTTGGATGGCGCCCATCGCATTTTGTTCAATGCTGGTCGTAGCCGTTGTGATTGAACGCTGTTACAGCTTAATGGTTGTTCACAAAATGGACGCCGCTGATTTTTTTCTTAAAATCAAAAAATTGGTTTTGGCTGGCGAAGTGGACAAAGCGGTTAAGCTCACCGAACAAAAGCCAAATGCTGGCCTTTCGGTTATGGTAAGACGCGGCCTTCAGCAGGCTGGTGCTTCAGACGATGATATTAAGCTGGGCGTAGAAGAAGGCGTTATGGAAGCCGTTCCTGCGGTTCAAAAACGGGGCCATACGCTTTCCGGTCTCGCGTCGCTTGCGACTTTGCTTGGACTACTTGGAACGGTTATGGGTTTGATTGAAGCGTTTACGGTTGTGGCGGACGCCCCGCCGGATCAAAAATCGGTGCTTTTGACCCGCGCTATTTCGGTGGCTATGAACTGTACGGCTTTTGGTTTGATGGTGGCGATTCCAGCCATGTTTTTCCAACTGTTGCTATCAGGCTCGATTAAGAAGTTAACAGATGACATCGATGTTACTTCGATGAAGCTTGAAAACTTGCTTATTTCCGCTCGAGTTCGAAAATGAGCCGACTTACAAGACGCAGAGAATCAGAGGAGCTTGGAGAACCCGAAATCCTACCCATGATGAACGTCTTGTTCATGTTGGTCATGGTTTTGATGGGAATGTCTGCGTTTTTGCCCATTGGTGTGATTGAAGTTCAGGCCCCTCAGCTCGGTGGTTCGGGCGGTGCTGCCTCAGCAAAACCTGACCTTAATTTGACCATTATGATTTTGAAATCGGGCATTAACTTGTCTGTTGGGGGCGCCATGCTTCGGGGCGAGGCCGGTCCTTTGTTCCCAGCGATTGAAAAAGGCGGCAGGCAGACTTATGATTTTGACGCGTTGGCCGCGAAGCTGGAGCAAATTAAGCTGCAGTACCCTGGCGAAAAACGCGTGATTATCATGGCTGACCCAGACACCATTTATGACGACATCACCCATGTGATGGATGCGGCGCGTATCTCAAGAACTGGACAAATTATGTTTGACGAAGTGGCCTTTGTGCCAGGGATTATGGAATGAGGAAAGCACGATTAAGAAGAGCTGAGGATAAGCCTTATGCCGTTTCTTTAACTTCGCTGATGGATGTTGTGACCAATATCTTGGTGTACACGATTAAAATCTTTGCAGTGAGCCCCATTGTTGTCCAAGACCCTTCAGTGGATCTGCCTCATTCAACCACGCGAGCAAACGCTGAAGAATCGATTGTCGTCATGGTCACCGGCGCCAGACAAGCTGAAGCCAACGACAGCGATGAAGTCAAAATGTTGAAAGAAATTCCTACCATTGTGGTGGATGGCAAAGTCGTTAATAAAATTGACGTCAAAACCTACCGCGTCCCAGAAAACGCTAAAAATAATGGTTTTATAATCCGAAATCTCAAAGCTGAACTTTTAAGCATTAAGAAAAACCAAGTGGAATCAGCTGGCATTATTAAAAATTCAGGTTTTACGGGTCGTGTGGTGATTGTTGCAGATAAATATACACCCTATCGCGTGCTGGTTGATGTTTTGGCGACCTGCGGGGACGCTGGTTTTGGCAGCTTTGAATTTGCTGTTGTGAAACAAGAGGCTTAAATTATGGCGGTAGCAGAAAAAACAAGTAATTCACTGCTCATCTGGGCCCTTGGGTTCTCCCTTTTAGTTCATATAGCCATGGTCATTTCGGTCATGAACATCAAAATACCGGAGCAAAGATCAAGCAGAGAAGATTTCGAGCAATGGGTCAAACAGATTGCACCTCCTAAAAGAGAAGCCATCTTGCTTCCTGAAGCGCCTTTACCTGTCACCAAATCGACCACCGGCCCTAAATCTGACGTTGGCAGCGCCACTGGATCGGGTGAGCCTGCTGCTGCTGCGTCGGAAAAACAAGCGACTCGTGACAGCGGCGGTGGTGGTGCGAGCGAATCTGGTAGCGGTAGCGGCTCTCCGAATGCAGCAAAAGCTGCCCGAACCAAGGCGCTCAGATCCTCCGGCGTTTTAGGCGTAATTGGTGTTGCCTCCAGTGGCGGCGGCGGCAGTGCATTGGCTGATGTATTCTCATCGAATTCAGGCAAAGTCAGCGATAATCTAAACGGCGTGATGGAAGGCAAACAGCGCGTTGAGTTGCCAAACAGCTCCAATATTTCCAGGCAAGCGCTGAAAGGCCCTGGCGGCGGTGGCCCAGGTGGCAAAGGCCCCGCGGATATCGGCGGCATTGCCTCCGAATCTTCAGCCAAAGTCAACGCAGGCTCACGTCAAGGCTCTGACATTCCGATGCCAAGGGTAAGTTCTTCCGCCGGTACTTTGGTGGCAGGTAGCGTTGATGCAAACTCAGTTATCAGCGTTATTTCTCGTAAAAATAGCAGCTTCACCAGATGCTATGAACGGGCGCTTAGAACGAATCCTGATTTAGCCGGTCGTATCGCTTATGAAATCAGCGTCGGCGAAGAAGGCAGCGTGTTGGATGTCAAATTCACCGAAGATACCTTGAGAGCGCGTGATGTGCTGGATTGTATCAAAGGCATCTTGATGCGATTGCAGTTCCCGCAGCCTAAAGGAGGCCCTGCTATTTTCAGCAGTGTGTTGGTCTTTGGAACGACTTGATCTAGACAGTCTCAATGAAGCTGTTTTACCCGTGTTTGCAAGCATGCAGACACGGGGTTTGTACATTGACAGACAGCGCTGGCACCAGACGATTGCCGATATTAAAATAGAGATGGCAAAGGCACGTCAGGTTGCCTTGCAACAGCTATCAGGCCCTGAGCATTTGGACCTATTCGGCGAATCAACGCTGAATTTGGATAGCCCTCTAGAAGTCACCAAGGCCATGAGCCGCGTGCGTGTGCAATCAGAAGCGGAAGTTGCGCTGAAGCACTATCGAGAATGTGCCAAACTTGTGCAAACCTATGGGGATTCGTTTTTAGAAACGATTGACCCAAGCACTTGGCGCATTCATACCACTTTTGAGCCACATGGCACGTCAACTGGCCGTGTTTCGTCTCACAATCCTAATATCCAAAATCTGCCGTCTGATGAGCGCTTTCAAGCCTGTCTGATTGCACCGCCAGGCAAAACCATTGTTCAAGGCGATTACGCTACCTGCGAGCTGCGAATACTGGCTGATTTTTCTCAAGATCCGATTTTTTTAAAAGCCTTTGACGAAGACCAAGATCTGCACGCGCAGGTAGCACGGGAACTCTTTGGCGATGCGTCCCATCGAGACCAAGCGAAGGCCATCAACTTCGGCATTGTTTACGGTATGGGCGCAAAGTCTTTGGCAGCGAAGCTTCATATGTCCGTGCACGAGGCTGAGCAGCTTTTGGCCAAATACTTTCAAAAACATGCCCGCATTGCAGGGTTTTTAAAATATTGCGTCGATTCGGCGTATCAAAAAGGCTACGCCGAAACCAAGCTAGGCCACCGGCTTTATCTAGACCCTAAGCAAGATATCTCCCGAATCGCTAAAAATATGCCTATTCAAGGCACGGCCGCCGAAATTGCGAAATTGGCATTGGTCAAAATCCACGCCCGATTGGCAGAGTTTAAGGACGCCTATTTGGTGAACATGATTCACGATGAGCTTGTAATCGAATGCCTATCGTCAGATGCTGATGCGATTAGAGATCTACTCAAAGTAGAAATGGAGTCGGCTCAAAGGCAAATCACCCCCAGGGTTAAACCCAAAGCGGAAGTATCCTGACGAGTGATATTCGGGTAATTTGACCTCACAAGTTAAAATGCTAAACTTTAAAGCAATGTTTGTTTTGAAACTAATATTTGCTCTAGCGTCCATTCTGCAGGTCTGCTCTGTATATGCCTTGAACATGCCTATTATTTCTAAAGAAAGCCCGGATATTTCGTCGGAATTTTATTTTGTGCAGCCGGAGGATATCTTGCCAGGCTGCGTGCCATCCAAAGCTTATACAGACAACTATGTCGGGACGGTTCAAACGATGAAACATGATGCACCTAGAACGCCCACTGTGACGCAAAAAACCTATTATTCGGTGATATCCACTCTCAATAACTGGCGCGCTCATGACTGGATGCCAGGGCCGCTTCATTTCAACTCCTTCAACACCATTCCCTTGCCGCCCGGGGTTTGGGCCAACGGCTGCAGCTTTCAACTCGGTATGCAGCCTGAAGACTGGTTGGCAAAGAGAATAAATGCCAGTGCGGCTGAAAAAAAACAGGAAGTGTTTGTGGTCAGTGTGCTCGAGCCATTCGAGGCGGTGCATACAAGCAGGAAGCTCAAAAACATCCATCGAGTAGATTCCCAGGATAATCGGCCAATGTCTCCTGATGAGATAGATGTCGGTGTTAAACTCTTGGAGCGTGCTGTCGCAAAGGGCAATCAATACGTCTATGTCCATTGCAAAAGCGGTGCCGGGCGCAGTGCGACGGTGATTGCTGCGTTTTTGGTTAAACACGCAGGCATGACACCTGAGGCTGCTGGGCAATATTTGTATAGCATGCGCAAGGAAACGGTTTTGGCCCGGATACCGGAACATTATCATTTAACAGCGCTCAAAAGCTGGGCTGTTAATCAGTAGGGAATAAGCATAGCCCTGTAAAGTTTAGGGCTATTGTGACAGTGATCAGGTTATTCTTGCTGCTGCATTTGAGCTTTCCTGCATCAACTCAAGGAAACCAAACTGCGGTTATCTACACCAAACCAGTGGGTGGAATATACTCAGCGCTGGAAATTGGTTCCGTATATTTCGCGGTGGGCTTAATCCTAACAGCGCCCGCGTTAACGCTCGCCGGTAGGCACCATGCCGCTGCAAAAGGGGAAACGGCGGCCGCCACCATGGCCGATAATCCCTTCACGCTTGCCATTGCTGCGATGACCACGCCCATGTCGGTTTTTATGTTTAATCAATGGATTGTTAATTGGATTAGCGCCTATTCAGCGTGGCGCTTTGCGCCTCCAGATCTCAAGAGCGTCAAAGTGTAGGGTTTAGATGAAGTGGAATATAGGTCTTTTGGTAGAAATGAAGTTAAGAAAGCAGCTATGATCCTTCCATAGAGAGAATTTTTTATGGATAAGCTAATTCCAAGAACGGTATCAACTCAATCTGAACCTGCATCTGAAAGCGATGAAGCGAAATCGCCAAGGACTTCCGAGGAATATTTCACAGATGCTTTTGAAGGGTCAAGTTCCTCCGAAGAATTGGAACATCAACTTCCACCTTCCATGGAGGCAGGTTTTGAAAGAGTCAGCGCTCTATGGGATAAGGAATTCCCCCAATTTCCAAAGCCAGATCCAGCGCTGGCTCACGCAGGATTAATGAAGGCAGATATAATCTCACCTGGAAAATTTTTGACACCTCCGGAATATGAATACGATGCCGAGTCGAGTTTTAATCATGGCATGGGTCAAGAAGCGGCAGAACTTGCTCACGCACCAATCTTAAAACCAACGCCAGCGGTATTAAAAGCGCGTTTAGATGAGATCGCAAAAACCCGACGTTATCTCGCCTATGCCGCGGAGGGCAATGAATATGTTTTGCATGGTCAGCCCATAGAGGAAGCGTCAAAGGAATGGGGCGCCCACGTTATGGATGATATGTCTGAAGGTTCGCGCCATGGCTATTTGGCACAGGCTGCGCGTGAACGTATCAGTACGAGATATCAAGTATTCGGACATGTCGAAGTTGGAAATGAGACGATAGAGCTTTCCAGTATTGATATGTTACCTGGTGTACTCGATGGCCTTGCGATGCATCATCCATTTAATGCTGATGCTATAAAAATTAAAAATCATGCTTTAGAAATGCTAGCTGCGGCGTTCTGTGTGGAGCCTTGGGATTTAGATCAAATCGCGGCCAGCTATCGTTTGCTATGTCACGGAACACCCTATGTGAATGGAACACCGTCGATTATAGAAACTTTTATCGACGGGATGCTTCGGTCTAGGGGTTGGGCATTGCCGTCCAAAAAATCTGAGCCATTTTGGAATGCAGTGATGCACGATGATGAAGATGGGCCGTATACTTGGCAGCATTTCATGCGCAATTTTGAGAGTCCTGAAACTACATCATCCCCAATTGCAACCTAGCGGCATCGGACATCATTTCGCTGCTCCAGGCAGGATCGAAAACCAAGTCGATGGTGACCGTTTCAATGCCAGGGATGGCCATCATTTTGGTTTCGATGTCGGTTCTCAGCACTTCGCCCATGCCGCAGCCCGGCGCCGTGAGCGTCATTTGGACCTGCAAGTGACTGTCAACCAGCTCGAGCTTATAAATCAGCCCAAGCTCAACGATGTTGACGGGGATTTCTGGGTCGTAGCAGGTTTTCAGCTGCGACCAGGCGGCTTCTTCTAGATTGCTGAACTTAGACCAGTCAGGCTTTTGGCTTTCTTTCGGTATTTCTTGGCCTAAAGCGTCGGCATCCGTGCCGTCAATGCGAACGAGATAGCCCCATTCGGTCTCGACCGTGAACATGCCTCCGAGCACTTGGGTAATATAGACTTCGTGCCCTGCTTCCAGGGTCATCATTTCGCCGTTGGGGATTTGGATGGCTTTACAATCCCGGCTTAGTTTGACGCTTAACCCACCGCCATACATATGCATTTGATTTACTCCAGTGCCGATTTAAAAGTATGCCAGGCCAATGTTGCGCATTTAACGCGGGCGGGAAATTCTCGTACTCCAGAAAAAACCTGCGCCTTGCCGAGCTTCGCGCCTGTTCCTGTCTCGCTGGTTAACAGCTCATGAAAATCCTCGAATAGCACACTCGCTTCATCCAGCGTCTTGCCGATAAGTTCATCGGTCATGATGGATGCCGAAGATTTGGAGATGGCGCAGCCCTGCCCCGTGAAACGAATATCGGCAATGCGGCCCTCTTCAATGCGCAAATAGACATCAAATTCATCGCCGCATAATGGATTGTATCCGTGCGCATGATGCGTGGCCGCTTCGAGCACGCCATAATGATGCGGATGCTGGTTATGATCCAAAATCATTTCTTGGTACAAATCTTCTAGCATTTGAAAACCTGCTTCACGCGTTTAAGCCCAAAAGTCAGGGCATCAATGTCTGCCAGCGTGTTGTAAACCCCAAGCGAAGCACGCGCCAAAGCTGGCACACCCAAAAGCCGCATTAGAGGCTGAGCGCACAAATGCCCTGCCCTGATTGCGATGCCTTCTTGGTCTAAAATCGACGCAATGTCATGCGGGTGAATATCACCCAAGCTGAACGATATAATCGGAATGGGACTATGCAGTTGGCTGCGCACCGAACCCGGAAATACCTTCTCAACTTCCGCAAAACCATAACGCATCAATTCAGATTCATGGGCCTGCATCTTCTCGAAGCCAAGGCTTAAGACAAAATCAATGGCAGCACCAAGGCCAATAACACCGGCAATGTTCGGCGTGCCAGCTTCAAACTTCATCGGCAACTTGGCATAAGTGGTTTTTTCGAAAGCGACATGCTCAATCATGTCGCCGCCTGTTTGATAAGGCGGCATCTTTTCGAGCAGTTCTTCGCGTCCATAGAGCACGCCCGTGCCGGTCGGCCCGTAGAGTTTATGGCCCGAAAACACTAAAAAATCACAATCTAAATCTTTGACGTCAATCGGCAGATGGGTCGCTGCCTGAGCGGCGTCAACGAGCACGGTCATACCTCGCGCTTTAGCGAATGCAGTCCATTCTTTCACCGGGTTAACAACGCCCAACGCATTCGAAGCATAGCTCATCGCCAACAGTTTAGCGCTCGGACCAAATGGCAACGGCCCTTGATGCCCCAGCGGAATCACCTTGAGCACGCAACCAATCTGCTGGCATACCATTTGCCAGGGAACGATATTGGAATGGTGCTCTAAGCTTGAAATCCAGATTTCGTCGCCCGCTTTCAAAAAGTGCTTGGCAAAGCTATTCGCCACCAGATTGATGCCGCCCGTCGTACCGCTGGTAAAGATGATTTCTCTGCCTGAGCGTGCGCCGATAAATTTTTGCACCCGAACACGCACTTGCTCGAACGCGTCCGTGGCTTGCTCACTCAAATAATGCACACCGCGGTGGATGTTGGCGCAGTATTTCAGTTCATAAGCCCGCTCAGCCTCAATGACGCTGAGCGGCTTTAAAGCGGTGGCCGCGCTGTCTAAATAAACCAGCTTTTTGCCGCGAGCGGTCTGCTCCAAAATCGGAAACTGGCTTTTTAGATCCACGCAAACACCTGTTGGGTGAGTTCATCGCGCATGGCAGTGTCGTCAATGCTTTGTAGGACTTCACCAGCAAACGCTTGAATTAACAATCGTTTGGCCATAACTTCGTTTAAGCCTCTCGCTTTCATATAAAACAGCGCGCTGGCGTCTAATTGCCCGATACTTGCGCCATGACGACACTGAACCGCATCGGCGTTGATTTCTAAATGTGGCTCAGCGTGAACCCTGGCATTTGGAGACAGCAATAAACTGCGATGCAACTGACCAGCATCCGTACCCAATGCGCCAAAGGGCACAGCGACATAAGCTTTCAAAAATCCTTGCGCATCGTCTGCGTAAAGACCTTTGTGAAGCTGCCTGCTTTTGCAATTTGGTACGTTGTGAAACACTTCAACACTCGTTCGTAAGTGACCGGATTGTTTAACTAAATCGAGGAAATTTAAATTACAAGAAGCATGCTCGCCAAGAAAAGTAACGCGCCAGTTCTGTGCCTGCTCCCCTTCGCAAAACGTAACCTGAGTCAGCGACAAATGGGCCCGCGCCTCAAGCTCGATTTCAAGTCCCTCTCCAGTTGCTGGAGAGGGATTTAGGGTGAGGCTCTCCCCTGCCTTAACGCGGATTTGCATAGCCACTTTGCTCCAACTCCAGCGCCAACTCTTTACCGCCCGAGCGTGTTATCTGACCATTTTGCAGCACATGCACAAAATCCGGCACGATATAATCGAGCAGCCTTTGATAATGCGTCACCACGATAAAACTTCTGCCAGCGTCCCGAAGCGCGTTAATGCTGTCAGCGACAATGCGCAAAGCATCAATATCAAGCCCCGAATCCGTCTCGTCTAAAATAACCAGCTTCGGCTCAAGCAAAGCAATCTGCAGCGCTTCATTGCGTTTCTTCTCGCCGCCCGAAAAACCTTCGTTGACGCTGCGTTGCAAAAACGCTTCGTCCATTTTCAAAAGCGCCATCTTCTCTTTAATTAGCTTTAGAAAATCAACCGCGTCGACTTCGTCCAGGCCTTGTGATTTGCGTTTGGCATTGAGCGCTGCTTTCAAAAAATAAGTATTATTAACGCCAGGGATTTCCACTGGGTATTGAAACGCCAGAAACAAGCCATTTAACGCCCGCTCTTCCGGAGCATCGTCAAACAGGTTCCTACCGTCGAAATTAACCGTTCCAGACGTCACGGTATAGGCAGGGTTTCCAGCCAAAACGCCAGCGAAAGTGCTCTTGCCAGACCCGTTTGGACCCATGATGGCATGGATTTCACCAGGGCCTACGTTGAGTGAGATACCTTTTAAAATTGGCTTGTCTTGCACTTTAACGTGCAAATTTTCTACATTTAACATGACTAACCTACCGCCCCTTCTAAACTAATTCCTAATAATTTCTGCGCTTCAACCGCAAACTCCATGGGGAGTTTTCTAAAGACGCTTTTACAAAAGCCATTCACAATCATATTCACAGCGTCTTCACTCGAAATGCCACGCTGCTTGCAGTAGAAAAGCTGGTCATCGCTAATCTTGGATGTGGTTGCCTCATGCTCCAGCTGCGCCGTGTTATTGCGTAGGTCCATATAAGGAAAAGTATTGGCTCCGCATTCCTGGCCGAACAACAACGAATCACATTGAGAATAGTTACGCGCTTTGTCTGCGCCCTTTTGGATGCGCACCAGCCCTCGATAAGAGTTTTGCGACTTCCCGGCTGAAATGCCCTTGGAAATAATCGTGCTGCTGGTGTTTTTACCAATGTGAATCATCTTGGTGCCGGTATCAGCCTGTTGATGATGGTTGGTCACGGCCACCGAGTAGAATTCACCAACCGAATCGTCACCCTGCAAAATCACGCTAGGATACTTCCAAGTGATGGCGGAGCCGGTTTCGACTTGAGTCCAAGAAATCTTTGAACGCTTGCCTCTGCAGGCGCCCCGTTTGGTCACAAAGTTATAGACACCGCCCTTGCCATTTTCATCGCCTGGGTACCAGTTTTGAACGGTAGAATACTTAATCTCTGCATTGTCGAGTGCCACCAGCTCAACCACAGCCGCATGCAGCTGATTTTCATCCCGCATAGGCGCCGTGCAGCCTTCCAAATAGCTCACGTAAGCGCCTTCTTCGGCAACAATTAGCGTTCTTTCGAACTGGCCGGTATTAGCAGAGTTGATTCTAAAATAAGTCGACAGCTCCATCGGGCAGCGCACGCCTTTAGGCACGTAGCAGAACGAGCCGTCGCTAAACACCGCTGAGTTCAGCGTTGCAAAGTAGTTATCGCTAATAGGCACCACGGATCCCAAATATTTTTGAACGAGCTCAGGGTGATTTTTAACCGCATCGGAGAACGAGCCGAAAATAACGCCAGCTTTAGACAACCGGTCTTTAAAAGTGGTCGCAACCGATACGCTATCAAAAACCGCATCTACCGCTACATTCGCTAGCTTTTCCTGCTCTCTAATGGGAATGCCAAGCTTTTGGTAAGTTTTTAGAATTTCGGGATCGAGCTCATCTAGGCTTTTAAGCTGCTTTTTCTGCTTAGGCGCCGAATAGTAGATAATGCTCTGATAGTCGATTTTAGGGTAGGAAATATGAGCCCAAGTAGGCTCGTCCTTCAAAGTTAACCAGTGCCGGTAGGCTTTGAGCCGCCACTCTAAAAGCCACTCTGGCTCCTCTTTTTTTGCCGAAATAAAACGAACCACATCTTCGTTTAACCCTGGTGGCAAGGTATCAGACTCAATATCGGTCACGAAGCCGTATTTGTAGCTATTTTCGGTAAATTCTTTAATCATGGCTGCTTTAAGCCGAGCTATATCGGTTCAAAAAGCATCCGACAAGGGATTAGGGAGTGTTCTTTCCCTCGGAAAGGCATGGAATTCTTGAAGAGCTATATACTAATATGGATTCATGAGAGTTTTATGGCTGTCGGCATTTATCACCTTGATTCAGTGCGCCGGAAGTAAACCTGGCGCAGACCAGCCACCTTCGGTCCCCCCCCCACAACCAATTCCAAATACTTCTGTCATTCATTGCGCCCAAGTAACCACGCAGGCGCAATGCAACTATCACGCCTACCCTGCTTCAAATCCGAAAGAATATTGTGCATGGCAAAATAATCAATGCTCGATGGTTCAAACGTGTGCAGAGATTACCCTTCGAGATCTATGTGATAGTAACTGGCCCGCCAGTTTCGGTGGGTGTATTTGGCTGCCAAATAGTGTTGGGGATGGTGGCACGTGCTTTAAAAACACGAGCAACTTATGTTCAGCGCTTACCGCGGAAGGCACTTGTAAAGGCAACCCTTCTTGCCTTTGGACTGTACCAGAAGGAGAGCCTGGCGTTTGCCAACCGTTATGCTTAGCCCTGACTCCAAGCGGACAAGATACTTGCGATGATCAAGGCTTCTGTTATTGGAATGGTCAAGCGTGCACCGAGGTCTCGAGCTGCAACAATATAGACACAAATGATGGCAATAAATGCGACAATTTCAATAATGAATCAGGGTCTTGCTTTTGGCAAACGGACCCTGGCCCCGCTAGTTGCCAGCTAGTAACCCAATGCAGCGATATACCGGCAGATAAAGTAGATGCAGAGTGCAGCCATGCCTTTAACAATCAGGGTGTGACCAGTTATTGTGCGCCAGTAGCTGGTCAGTGCACAGGCTTGGACAAGTGCTCCGCTGCTACCACTTCAGGTACTTGCAGCGCTTTTGAACAGGTTTCGCCCCTCAATTGCCAGTGGGACGTTGCACTCTCAGATTGTGACCCCAAAAATACAACCTGCGGTCAAAACATAACCCAGGCTGAATGCGCCGAACCTGCCAATACTGCCCTAGATTGCTATTGGTCCGCTGATAATTCAAAATGTTTGGTTGAAACAACGTGCTCTCAAAACCCGGATTCAGCTACCTGTGAGCATTCCCAACTTCAATGTGCTTGGAATCCCGTTTCTAGCCCGGCTCAATGCGCGCCCATCAATACACAGTGTGGCCAAAACGCAACTTCCGCAACTTGTACATCAACGAGTTTGCATTCCGAAACCTGCCAATGGGACAGCGCAACAAACCAATGCGTACGCCTCTGCTCGGGTTACATAACCAAATCAACCTGCAATCAATTCCCTACCCTCTGTGGCTGGGATTACGATAACGGCATATGCGAGCCCGCATTTAAATTTTGTGGTCAGAATCCTGATGAGGCAACTTGTGACGCATCCAAGTTAATTTGTCGTTGGAATGGTTCAGGCCCGTGCGTGCAAGATAACCGCAGTTGTCAATTCGTAGAAGGTTATTGCAGCCAATTTAAAGGTGCAGGTTGTTACGATCAGCATGGCGGTATTTGTAAAGGCGGCGCTCTCGGCGTGCCCTGCACTCATACAGATAGTAATCCTTGTTCGCAGCAGTCAAGACAAGACTGTAACCAGCCTTATTGTCAGTGGGAGTAAATATGACGGATAGATTAGGACCAACGCGTGGCTCACCGGTTGCGGATAATTTAGCAGAAATAGACCCCGTCATACGAAGGCTCCCCAGCGAATCTGTTTCTGATAGTTTTACCTTGTCCAATGTTGGGCGCCTGTCTGCTGAACAGTCTATTTCTCTGCTCCAACCACCAGCCCCTGTTTCTTTAGGAAAAAGGCTAATTGGCTATATAAAAAGCAATCTACCTGATTTATCTTTTCGGACGTTGGGCTTGGGTGCTGGGATTGGCGTAGGCGTATCACAGGTATACAGCGCTGTAGCAACGGGTGCCACATTGGCTGGCGGCATGACCAGTATACTTGGGCCCTTGAGCGGTATTCATGCGATTACGGAATCCCTTGCTACCTGGCGCCGACTTTCGACTCTGAAAAACGCGGCTGGCGAACCAATCAAGGTGCCAGTTCGTGAAAAAGTAGCACGTGTATTTTTTGAAAATTTGGCTCCATGCGTAATTGGTGCGGCTGTAACCACCTTAATGCTAGGAGGAGCCATTGTATCGGCTTTTATTACCGGTGGTGCTGCCTCGCCGCTATTGGGTCTAGCCGTTTTAAAGTCGGCTCCTGTTTACCTTGCGACTCAAAGAGTTTGTTCCAAGCTCGGCCAATTTGCTTGCAACAGAATGTTTGAGGCTAGAGAGCCCTCAGTTTTGGAGAGAACATACCAATCTGTTAAACAGAGGATGTTTCCCAAAGTGCGCCCAGAATCCGATATTGGTCTCAATGAAGCTGATACCGATTCGATATCCGTTTCTGATTTGGGCTCCGTTGAAGAAAATGTGCGTTCAGGCGTCAGCAAAGTTTTTGTTGAATCCTTACATCGCCCCGCCGGAATTCCAGATCCGGGCTCGCGTGTTAATAATGCTTGGTATCGCCAAATGCTTGCGGAAGATGAAAAGGGCGATCCGAATTCTAAAGAAGATGGACAAGATGCATTCAGAGCGATGCCTAGTCATGAACCTTTGCAGTTGCCTTCGAGAGGACTGATGTACCGGAATGTGGTGGGTGACGGCAATTGTTGGATCACAGCAGCTAACTACGCATTTTTAAGTCATTTTGTGAACAATGCAGACTATCGCGCTGATTTTTTAAGGGCGCATAGCACCCCAAGCGATCCTAAAGAAATTAGGTTTTTGAATCTTCTGAAAGAAATGGATGCATATGTCGCTAAAATTGGTGACATTTCTGACAATCAACTGATGAGTTTAATTACCTCTCCTGCTTACGTAGGAGTTATTAGAGACTTTACCCGCGACTTGTGCAAGCAACCGCAGCAGGACGCCTATGGAGGTGCAGACGAACTTGAGAAATTCTCGGAATATATAAAATTACAACTGCCACACCTTGTTCTTAAGGCAGATAGGCAAAGAGGAGAGGAAAGAATCCTGCCTCAATTACCTGGAAGTGAACCGCTCGATTGGCCCGTGGCAGAAAAGCAGTTGGTGCTAGTAAGCTCCAGTGGCTCAAACCACCATTATGTCATCTTAGAAACCGAAGAAAACAATGAATCCGAATTTAAATCAGCGTTTTCGGGGCGCTCAGCCACGGCTCGATCTTTGGGATCTGACGAAGACTCTGAATCGGCGGTTTCGGGAAGTTCAGTAACAGCGCGCTCGTCGCAGTCCTCAGGTCGTTTATCCACCTATGACCCAGATGACGACGATGATTCGGAGTCGGCCCTGTCTGAGGGCTTGGAGCCGGAGCATTATATACAGGTAATAGCCGAGCTTGATGAAGATACCTCCAACGAGATGTGGCATGACACCTATATGGGCCTTGTCTCGAGCTTAGCCGCCGAAGATTTAGACCCGCAGACAAAAAGCAAGCTGGCGCAATTGCTTGGTGAATTTAGGGCAAAAAGCGAAAAAATTCATGCCAACAGGGGCAGGAAGCCAATCGTACCGCTGAACGAGTTGTTGGACGGCATCAATAGCTATCGTGAATACCTGGAAAGCGATGCTGGCCAAGCAGAAACTCTAGACACATTGCGTAGAAAACGTAGAGCGATGGCATTTAACCTCGATCAACTTAGACGAGCTCACGCCCAAGTTGAAGGCGTCCATGAAAATGTAGCCGACTTTCAAAAGTTAATCGATTTGCTGAACACCCGAATTGCGGCTCACACGCGGGCTGAAACCATTGGCTTAGAGGCTGATTTGGAAGATCCGCGTGTAAGGCAGCTGCAGGATTCGGTTGAGGTCTTAGGAGCTAAATTGAATGCGGCCAAAGATGAGGCCGCAGCTGCAACGCGTAGAGTTTCAGAAGTTCAAGAAGAGCTTTCTAAACAAGCGGCTGCAAATGTAGACAATATTCAGGCAGGTGCGCTGTTTGCTGCAACGGCAGTTGCAGCACAGTTTGAGGCAGAGCAGGAAAGACAGCAAGGCTTACTGAGAACAGCCAAAGAGGCCGAAAGAAATGCGCTGGCGAAAGCAGCTGATTTAACGAAAGAATTACGTGGCGAGATTGGTGAATTACAACAACAGAATGCCCGGCTGGTTACACACTATAGGTCTCGCCTCTCTCAATTAGAAAATAAAAATCAGCAAATATTAAGCGAGAAGCAAAGACAAGTTGAGCGTTTAAAACGAGAGGTTACGGATTCAAACACACGAGGCGCAAAGGCCAAACGACGCGCCGATGAAGCGCTCACCCAAGCGCAACAGCAGCATCAGCGACTAAATCGTCAAAGCGCACGAGCGGAAGCAGTGTTGCGCCAGCAAATCGAAACGCTCGAAGCCAACAGCAGGGAAGCGACTTCTCGTTACGACGCTGCGATTTTTCAAAGAGACCAGGCATTTAACTTTGCCTCTCAGACGGTGAGCGATTCAGAAACGCGGTTGCGTTATGACATCGGAGGGCAAGAACTGGCAATGAGAGAAATGTTCGCGAAGTTAGAAGTAGGCGCACGAACTGCCATCGAAGCGGATGCGAAAAAAACGCTTTCCGATTTAGCTTCAACAAAGACTGAAATGGAACAGCTGCGTGCCGATTTAGCTAAAGAGCAGCAGAGCATGCAACAGATGGCGGCCGATAAATTCCAGTTAGGCCTTGCGATGGGCGTTACTATAGCGGTTGGCAGCCAAACCAGAAAAACTCCCGAAGAAACGATTGAAAGAAATAAGCGTCTTCAAGCGGCTCATGCCCGAATATCAGAATTGGAGATGCAGATACGTCAATTAAGCGATACAAAGTACATGCCGGCATTGGAAGCGCTTTCTGACGAATACGAAGCGAAGCTGACCACAATGCGAAAACAGCTTCAGAAAGCAGGCGCCGAAATAGATAAAGCAAAAGGACGTGCCGCTGAACAAGCTACGAAATCAACACTGGCGACTTTAAGAGCACAAGCCCAAAAGAGCGAGGCGGAATTTGCCCGTCTTACCCAGGAATCTGAATCCATTCAAAGCTTAATACGGCAGGAAGCAGATACAAAAATTTCCGCCTTGGAAAGCACCATTGACGAACAGTCTCGAACGATAGCCGATTTGCAGCAAGGTTTAGCTGATGCCCAAAAGGCCGCACCAGCCTTATTCGCCGCTGGCCATGCGTCTGGCGCGACCTCTGCGGCGGTGGAATTCAGCCGGACTGCTCAAGCAGATATTGTTAGATCGGTTAATGAAACAGAGCGAGTCGCGCAGAGAATGGCTGCTGCAAGGACACAAGAAATAGAATCCCAGTTGAAAGCGGTGCTGGCTAATCGGGCCGCTGACAGAGCTCAGCTTGAAACGCAATATAGCGCAAAACTAAGCAATTCCCTTGCTCGGCTAGAGGCAGCTAACAAACAGAAATCGGCAGAATTAGCTAATCTTCAAGCGCGCTTAGAACAAGCCCAGAAATCCTCCAATAAAGCAGCATTGAAAGATGCCCAAAATGCGGTTGTAGCCGCTGAAGGTAGGCAGCGTAGCTTGCAGTCGCAAATGCAAAGCGAGATTAATCAGCTTAAGATTAAACTTAGCGATCTGGAAAAACAACGTAATGAAATGGCCGATGCTCTTGAAAAAGCAGGGAACGATTTAATCGCCAGTAAAGCGTTCTTCAAATGGAAAAACGTTGTTGAAAAGAGAAAATTGGAAACCGCAAAAAAAACGCATGAAGCTGAGATCGCGCGATTAAATGCAGAGTTAGCAACGGTTCGTAGCGCTGGATCAAGCCTAGAAACAAACCTTGAGAACCAAATTAGAGAACAACGTGAAGAAACTATGGCGGCCTACGCGTCAGGCTTGGCACACGCTGCCACTTTTGTTGACGGCCTGGAAAATGAAACCAGGCAGACCTTAGAAGTCTTGGAAGCCGAAACCCGATCGGCGCTGGTGGCAACACGAAATCGCGCTTCGCATAACGTCAGAACTCTGGACTTCTATCGAGATAGTATTCGCCTTCTTCGAATTGATCTTGATAGCGGTGAGTCAAGACAGCGTTTAGTCACAAATGAATTTATAGAACGTGAAAAAAGTTTTAGAGCCGCCATTCACGAGTTGGCTGAGCGAATAACCCAACTGGAACTCCAACTGAAAAACAGCACAGGAAACAACAAGGCTCTTAGCGAGCAATTAGCTCAGTCTAAAACGATTGCTGCGGCCGTATTCAGTGAGCTAGAGGGTTTGGCAAGATCGCATGCACAGAGCAGCTTATTCGCAGAGATGGGCGCAAAGCTTGAAGTTGTGCTTAAGGCTACCGAAGGCGCAGCAAGAGATGCCTTGGTTCTGGAAGAACAGACAGCGAGCCAGAGCCTATCAACCCAGGCACAGCTGCTATCAGCCACCGCCTCAGAAGAACGATCCCGTCAGGGTATCGAAAACAGCTTTAACGGGCTGATGATAACGGCCGCTGAAGGATTAGCTAGAGCCCAGAACGTTGAACAAATGACCGCAAGCCTGCAAATGTACGCTGCTCCTCTAGTTCTTCAGTTACAGGAATTAGCAGCTAGACAGAGAGGCACGGCTTCGGAAATGGAAGCATTCAATCAGCTCAAAACAGCTTGGGATATGTCTATGTCCGATGCCCTCGTGAATATGCAATCCCGGGCCGTTGAAGCCGAAGGACCTCAGCGAGCCGAAATCATTGCCGAGGAAATTGCCGTTTTTCAGACCCAGATTGCGGCGGCATTTGAAGAAGGTGCATCGAGGCAGCAGGTTATCGAAAGCCGACAGCAATTCATTAAGCAGAGCATAGTTGAAGCCACCGAGTCTCTTAATCGGGTCAAAACCATGCATGAAGCAGAAAGCGCTCTGAAAAAGTTGGCACAAACAAACCTCCTCCAACTTGGAGAGCAGGAGCGACGGGCCGCAATTGGGAGTGCAGCGCAAGTTAAATTGGACGCCGAATATGCAAACATGCAAGCAGCTATGCAGGCAATGAAATCTAGACTTAATTTGAGCGAACTAGATGCCAATTTAAGAAATCATATGGACAGCTTGAAGGAAGCATTTCTCGAGAGCCACGCAGGTAAGGAGCGAGTCGTGACGGAAGATACGGAAGCTGCTCTGGCGCAACTGCAAAAAATAAAAGAAGAAGCGATCGACCTGGCCATTCAGGAGCTTGCGGATGAAGAAGGAACCAATGCCAGTCATGTGAGCGATGACGAAATGGAGTCCCCCAGGATCGAGGCGCCAAAGGAGGATGACGCCAAGTGGATGCCATATGTGGAAGCCGGTGCGGCTTTGCCTCAGTATTTGTTGGCAGAGGCAAAAGCACGATTTTTAGCTTTGGCAGAAAGAGTTGATATAGATGATACAAAAAAAGCAGAAATCTCAAAGATTGCTGCTGAAAATACTCCCGAATATAGAGATTTGGTTGGTCAGGCTCTGGAAAATCAAATGCTGTTTGCAGCTGCATTGGGTAAGTTAATACTCAGAACACCTTCCGGTCGTAGTGACGAAATTGATACCGCGGGCCAAATTCTTCTTCAAAACTATTTGATGCAACCAAAACTTAAAAAGCCCACTCGAAGGATTGTTATCTCAGCCGCGACTAAACAACTTGAAAGAGTAAGAACGAGCACGTCATCTCCACAACTGATCAATGCACGAATTTCAAAAATGGTGTTGCCAGGCTCAATGTTTGGGATGATGCACTCCCTCGAAACGGTAGATTTGGGAAGAATCCTCAATACTCGCTTTGAAAGAAAGTATAATATTCCAACATATCCAACGCCAGAAGAGGTTCAGTCTGCTCAATCAAGAGTCATCGAGGCGCCTAAGTTAGAAGTTGTAGCAATGGCCCTTCCCGATGTAGTCGCGGCACAAGCTTTACAGCGAAAACTCATGCAAAGCCTAGAGGGCACCAGTCTACCCCCGCTCCCAATCCTGGTGCAAATGTTGGAGGAAGGAAGTCTCGATCCGGCCTATTTCAAGAGATTTGCAGATGGTGGTTTGTCAATTTTACAAAATGCCATCTATCCTTATTATGTTGCCGAGCTAAGAATTAGAAAAGGCGCTGAAACCACCACATTCTTTGACAAACCAGCTACCGCAAACGACCTTACATCCATTTTGCCTGTACATGCGTCTCCGGAGGAGCAAGTTTCATTGATTCTCCGTGCAATTGCTATCATGGGCAGACCCTTAAATAAAAATGGCCTAGGAGGCAGTCCGTTTTCTGAACAACAAATTCAGCAATTCCGCCGAATGTCTTCTGTTGGAATGCAGGCAACGCCGTTTCAGGGAGCAGCGGGTTCTGGAAAAAGTAAGTCCATTGGCTTATATCCTGAACTGACTGGCACAGATTTGCCGTTTATATTACATATCTCGCCTTTCCCTGAGAGAAATACACATAACTGGAGCTTGGCAAACTTACCGACACCAGACACCAAAGGAACACCTGTAATTCACGCGACAATAGATGAACTAACTAGGTGGCTTGGTGTCAATCCAAAAGAAACATTTGGAAATGGGCTGGT
Source organism: Myxococcota bacterium (assembly GCA_040387835.1). NCBI lineage: Bacteria > Pseudomonadati > Myxococcota > Myxococcota bacterium. The sequence goes on from JAZKCZ010000001.1 coordinate 351,942, forward strand.
GGTACTCGATGAATACGATAGCGCCAGATATATTCCTGTCAGGAAAATGTTGCTGGAGCGCGGAAAGCCTGCTTTTGAAATGTCGGCCACACGCAATAAAAATGATATCGAATCGGTCCGAGCTAGGAATGATTATAAACTACGATTGCTTGATGCCTTACCCGGGCCAACAAGATCTGATTTAGCCGCCCTGACCAACCCCGCAAACCGCGCAGACCCGAATTATTTAAACACATATAAACGGGAAGCCTTCATTAAATGGTTCGATGAAAAGTATAAGGGACAAACTTCAGTTGATGCAAATGTGGCAGTAGAACAGTTTATCACTCAGTTGACGGAAAAACGGAGGGCAAAAGTTGCCAAAGCCAAACTTGCATTGAAGGATTTGAGCGAGATGCAGGACCTCCAATTCAAACGCTCCATGACCATTGAACAAGGTAGTTCCAATCAGCTAATTCAGAAAGCGGTCCAATTTCAGGTTGCCATTCCAGATAAAAATTGTGTTCTCGTAGAGTTACCTGAAGAGGAAACCCCTATTGAGCAGCAAGCTGATAATGCCGCCCTGCGATTAATGGCTGCAATTGAAACGAACCCAGATGAAAAGAACCCAGACTCACCAGTTGGGATCGCTTATCGAGATAGTTCAGGTCGGCTTCTTTATAAAATATGGCGAAATAGAAGTTGGACTACTGTGCCTGAGAAGCAATTTAGTGAAGAACCCTTGGCCAAAGTTTACTGCCTCTACACAAAGGATTCTCGTGGAGGAGACTTTAGGCAGTATAGTCGCGAACGCGTAGGTGGTGTATTTATGCATTACAATTCGGTTCCATTGAGTGATGAGCTGTATCAGAATTTAGGTAGAGACCGAAATAAAGTGACCGTTAGCTCAGCGCCAGTAACCATCTACCTCACAAATCGCAAGATGAACCAAGCAAGCCTCGTATCCGAAGCGAAAGAAGCTCAACAAAGTAGCGATGCAGATGTCATTGAGCTTAGAGCTAAAGAGCGGGTCATCAAAGCAATGAAACAAGACTTGTTAAACAGAGCCGTCAAAATCCTGGGCAAAGATCCGCTCGTAGGCGAAGTTCGTAAGGCCCTAGAGAACTTGAACCTTACCCCTGAAGATTTTGACAAACCGGAAGGACAACCGGCTGCATTGTTGCGCAAAGTATATCAAGATATCGTTCAAAGTAGACAAGCAAAATTGGGCGGAGAATTAATTGGCGGCGCTGCGTTAGATGCTGCGCTCTTAGCGGGACCTCAATATAGCCCAGGCAAAACCATTCGTGAAATGCTTAAGCTAACAAATATACCATTAGATTCTGGCGACATTAATTCGTTAGAGTTGCAAAGAATTGAGCTTGTGCTAAAGAAAACGCCCGCGAATATGGACTTTTTTAAAAAGGACATGCTTGGGCTCCAGCAACTTAGGAATGTTAACCCTGCTGTCTTAATGCGTTTCGAAAAAGGAATTATTGAAACAACCGCTCAATGGGGAGAGCGCGCCGCATACTACGCTGGAGAGATTAAAAAACTCAGAGATCAGGAAGCGAAGAGGAAAGAACAGGAGGCCTCAGCCTTTGCGAGACAAGCTTCGAGAGCCACCTCCCGCGGCCGACCAACAACTCCTGGAGGACGCGGGATGTCCCGAAATAACTCTTTGGCGGGGCAAACAACGTTACCTTCACCCCGAGTAACGCCTCGCAAGCCATGAGAAATCTGAAGAGATTATGAAACTTCGCTGAAGGGAAGCCGCAGCGGCTAGGGTCCAAAAAGAGCAGGCTCGCCAGAGAGCTCATCAAATTGGAGCCCTTGTGAGGCCTTTTATCGGGCTTCTAAGTAGAACTAGTGCATCCTATTGATAAGTTTCGCGCGCCTGTTATAATTGTTGCTAATATTTATTTAAATAGGCGCAATTATGAATACGAATTTAAAAACATTAAGTTTGGCTTTAATGCTGGTAACTTTTATCGTTTCTCCTGCTAGTGCTCTTAGACGTGAAACTGTGGTTGTTGACATAGACCAGGATGACGAGCTTCAATTGGAAACAATGCGGCAAGAAGGCGATATCGCAGGCGCAATGCTGATGGCGAATATGCTCCTTGAGCTCGGGGACCCATGGTACGGCGAATATATCGAACTATTAAACATCTATTCTGCTTACGTCCGAAACTCGGCAAATGGCGAGTTCGGCTTAGCAGCCGCAGATGCGCTTGGCATGGTTGGGCACTTTGAAAGATGGAATTGGAGCGAGCATGTCACTTATTATTCGGACAAAATTAAAATTCTTAAAAAATGGGATGCTTCGAATGAGCTAATTCGAGCTTTAGAACAGGATTTAAGTGCTCCCAATTTTCGCTCTGTAGCATCAAAGGCCGTTAAGAATTTTGTGGCATCACGGGAAGCTCTTAATACACGCTCATATTATAAATCACTCCACCAAGGCTTAGAAGAAGCTTTTTCGGTTGTGGATTGCGCCAAACGGCTGGTGGGATTTTGGAGTGATGCTTCCAGGCATTGTTCGTCTGATACGCGAATTGATGATGCCATTGTTAAAATAAATGGAAAAATAGCTGCTTTTGAGGCCGAAGAGCGTAGGCGGGATATTTTGGTTAACTTCGATAAGAAAGTGGGGCATTTGGTTGACTTTGAGCGAGGTAATCGGGGATCGGTAGTGAAGGCTGAAGCGAAGGCTTTTGCGGATATTCTTGCTCAAGTGCCAAAACCATTGCAAACCCAGAAACCAAATCGACGACCGGCCAAAAAATCGGCAAAGAAGAAAGCTTCAAACGAGAGCGTGCAGGCTTTTGAATTGCGCGTATTGGCTGAAAATCGCGACAATAGGCTGCTCAATCTCGCGGCTGCCTATGAAGAGAGCGAACGCCGTGCTTGGGAAGCTGCACAGGCTGCGGCGCAAAGAAAGAGTGAACGTATTTTGAAGCTGGCTCGGCCTCATGTGGGTGGAGTGGGGACAGTGTCTGTTCAGTAGAGAGCGTGGATTGCCGCGTCGCTTTGCTCCTCGCAATGACGGTGGTCACTGCGGGTTTTCTTTTAGATAGTCTTTTGAAAAGCGATATAAGGTTCGGCCTGCGGCGGCGATGCCTAAGCAGGCGCCTGTGATGAGGCCCCAGGGGGAGATGTCGAAGTAGCGTTCGGCGACGTAGCCCAGGGCGCCGCCTACGATGACGCAGAGGCCTATTTCTAGGCCGATGACGCTCGCTTTGATGTAGGATCGGTAGAAATCGCTCATGATTGGGTCAAGAAGGCGCGCATATTGGCGGGAATGGGCATTGACTTGCCCAGGTCTAGATTCACGCAGACGGTGGTAATTTCAGCTTTGAAAGAAGGGGTTTGGTCATGCTTTCGAATGATTTCAAAGCCTGTTTTTAACGAGCTATTACCCACGTTTAAAATGCGAATGGAAACTTGAGCGATATCGCCGTGTTTTAAGGGGGCCAAATATTCGCCCGAAGCTTTAACAGCGGGAAAGCCCCAACGTTGTTTGTCGATCGCTTCAGGGTAGCCCACCGGGGCCTTTGTGTTGATCCAGTCTTCGAAAGCGTTGTGGCAGTACTCAAAAAATCTCGGGTAGTACAGCCAGCCGGCGGCATCGATATCAGCGAAACGCACCGGGCGTTCGATGGTGAAGTTAGCCTGCAAGTGCTTCTGCTCCGGAGATGATTTCAACCAACTCACTGGTAATCGCAGCTTGTCTGGCCCTGTTGTATTTGAGGGTCAACGAGCTGATGACTTCCTTCGCATTTCTCGTGGCTGAGTCCATGGCACTCATGCGGGCGCCATGTTCGGATGCAACGGATTCTAAAAATGACTGGTAAAGCTGCGTGGCTAAATGCATTGGCAATAGTTGTTCTAAGAGCTCACTCTTGGAGGGCTCGTAAATGTAGTCTACCGGGTCATTGAGCACTTCCACCGGCTGAATGGGCAGCAGGCGCTTGACCACCACCTCTTGAGAAATGGCACTTTTGAACTTGTTGTACACCAAATAGAGGGCGTCTACGTGGTCGGTGACATAGGACTCACTCAGCTCGTCAGCGATCTGAGTCGCTTTCAAATAGCTCGGGTGTTCTAAAACGCCGGCGTAGTTGGTGCGGATGTTGACCCCTTCCCTTTTCATGGCTTCAAAGCCTTTTCGGCCTAAAGTGGAAACACGGATCTCATCGTGGACCTCGCCCATTTCTTTGAGAAAGCGAGACGCCCTTCTGATGACGTTGGAGTTAAAGGCACCGCAGAGGCCTCGCTCTGAGGTTAGTACCAACAGCTCTACCCGTTTGAGGACTGGGTGAACTTCTAATAGAGGGTGTGGCAAAGCACCTTGGTTTTCGAGCCTTTTGGCGATTCGGCCAACGACTTCGTCAACCTCTTGCGCATAAGGCCTGGCATTTTTCACTTCTTCTTGAGCGCGCCTCAGTTTGGATGCCGCCACCATTTTCATGGCTTTGGTGATCTTCTCTGAGCTTTTGACGCTCTTGATGCGGGTGCGGATGTCTCTTAAAGATGCCATCTTTTATGCCTCGAATATTTGTTCAAACGCCAGCAAAGCTTGATTTAAACGTTCTTTGAGCTCTCCCTCGATTTTCTTTTTAGGATTATCGCGGATGCTGCTCAAGATATCGCCATGTTGGGCTCTCATGTAGGCGATCATTTCATCGGCATAACGCGAGATATCTTTAGGCTCGATATGACGAACGAAAGTCGCATTTGAGTCAGCGCCTTTGTTTTGAGTGGCTGCATAAATCTGAACGATTTGCTCTTCCACGGCTAACGGGCTGTATTGCTTTTGCTTTAGCAATTCGAACATTCGTTGCCCTCTGGCAATCTGCTCCGTGGTCGCTTTGTCCAAATCTGAGCCGAACTGGGCGAAGGCCGCAAGTTCGCGGTACTGTGCCAAGTTTAGACGCATGGTACCAGCGAGTTGTTTCATCGAAGCAATTTGTGCTGCCCCGCCCACGCGAGATACAGACAAGCCAACGTTTACCGCAGGGCGCTGACCTGAGAAGAATAAGTCGGACTCTAAGTAAATCTGACCGTCGGTAATCGAAATTACGTTGGTTGGAATGTACGCTGAAACGTCGCCCGCTTGGGTTTCTACGATGGGCAAGGCCGTTAAGCTACCGCCGCCTTTTGCTTTGGACATTTTTGCGGCGCGTTCTAAAAGACGGCTGTGGAGATAAAACACGTCGCCGGGGAACGCTTCACGTCCCGGTGGTCTGCGCAATAGCAAGGACATCTGGCGGTACGCCACAGCTTGTTTGGATAAATCGTCGTAGACAATCAAGGCATGCTGGCCGTTGTCGCGCCAGTATTCACCGATCGCAGCACCCGTGTATGGGGCTAAAAACTGTAGGGGTGCTGGATCTGCTGCAGTTGCCGAGATCACCACGGTGTAGTCCATGGCGCCATGTTTACGCAACTTGTCTACGACCTGAGCAACGGTTGATTGCTTTTGACCGATGGCCACATAGATGCATTTTACGCCAGTGTTCTTCTGGTTCAAAATGGTGTCGAGCGCGATGGCGGTTTTACCAGTCTGGCGATCGCCAATGATAAGCTCGCGTTGTCCCCTGCCCACTGGGATCATGGCATCGATGGCTTTAATGCCAGTCTGCATTGGCTCGGAAACGGGCTCGCGGGCAATAATGCCGGGTGCTTTGGTTTCAATCAAGCGCCGCTCGGTAGCAATAATTGGTCCGCGTTCGTCGATTGGCTCGCCCAAGCCGTTTAATACACGGCCCAAAACGGCATCGCCCACACCAACATCGGCGATATTGCCGGTGCGGCGAACGGTGTCACCTTCACGGATGCCGGCATCGGAGCCCATGATGGCTATACCAACGTTATGCTCTTCAAGGTTTAAAATCAGGCCTTTGACGTTGTTGGCAAACTCGACCAACTCGCCCGCTTTGGCTTTTTCTAGGCCATAAACACGGGCCACGCCGTCGCCTACTTTGAGGACCGTACCGGTTTCAGCCACCTGAGTGCGGGTGTCAAAGTTCTTAATTTGATCTTCGATAACGCGAGATACTTCTTCTGCTCTTAGTTGCATAAAACCCTTCTTAATTGAGAAAGTTGTGTCTCCAAAGTGGAGTCAAATACCAAACCGCCAATTTGTGCTCGAACGCCTCCGAGCACACTGGGGTCGACTTTAGATTCTGGAACGACGGGCCTGCCCAAACGTCCAATCAAACTTTGGGTAATTTCGTCTAACTGATTTGGTGTTAACGCGTGGGCGCTGGTGATTTCAGCGCGCAGGCGGCCGAGCTTCATATCCAATTCACGGCCATAAGCGGTGCGAAGTTCGGGGATAATTTCGGTTCGATTGCTTTCGATGAGCATCTCCAAACAACGCGTCAGGATTGGGCTTAGTTCCAGTTTGTGGACAAGCTGCAGGCGTTCAGTGTTGCTGAATGCTGGGTTTTCCAAAAGCTTTTTAAGGGCTGTGTGCTCATAGCAGTTTGCAAGCGAGTCTAGCTCAAACTCGAGTTCGGTGGATAAGGCGATGAGAGCTCTTGCGTACCGTTTGGCAATGGCTGGATTCATGCGTGTCCCTCCGTCGTATCTCTGACGAAATTGGCGTAGAGTTTTGTGTCTAAGGCTTCACCCAAAGGCAGATTGCTTTCTGCGGCGGTAAGGATTTTGGCAGCGATCTCTTGTTTAAGCTCGTGAAGTGCTCTGGTGACTTCGGCTTTTAGAGTTTGCTGAGAATCTTTTTGAATTTGGAGGGCGATTTGCTCGGCTTCTAGTTTGAGGCGATTGCGCTCCAGTTCACCTTGGGTCAAAAAGTCTGATTTCATGCGGGCGATTTCGTTGTCTAGTTCCAGCAGGCGCCTCTCGCATTCTTGCAATTTGGCTTCGGCATCAAGACGGGCGCGCCTGCCTTCTTCAATGGCTAGGCGGATTTCGTCAGAGCGATTTTGCAAATAGGTAGCCACAGGCTTTTTGGCGAAGTGCCATAGAAAACCTAGGAAGATGAAGAAAGTGACCAGCATCCAACCGATGGCTGGATTGTCTTGATATGCACTGCCGAGTCCCCACCAGTTGATACTATGCATGTGAATGCTCCATCTTCGTGCCTTTGACGGGATTTCCAATCAGTTGATTAATGACCTGTTTAGACAAATCCGCCTGAAGTGGCATGAGCTCGCCTCTGAGGCGATCGATTTGCTCAGCGAGTTCTGCTCGGGCGGTGGCTTGTTGCTTGTGCGCTTCTGCTTTCGCGGCGTCTAGCACTTGGCGGTGAAAGCGAGCGCCTTCAGCTTGAAGTTCAGCAAGAACCTTTTTAGCTTCGCGTTGAGCGGCAGCAATGCGGGTCTCTACTTCCAATAATTTTTCGTGGGCTCTTCTTTGTAATTCAGCCGCTTCAAGCCTTGCGCCGCTGATTCTGCGCTCTCTTTCTTCAAAAAGTTTTAACACCGGAGCGAATAGGAACTTCGACAAGAAGCCTAAAAGGCTTAGGAAAAGTACCAGTTGGATGAGAAGCGTGCCGTTAACTTCCATGACGACGGTCTAGCTACGTTCTTGGCGGGTGTCAATGGACGTGCTACGCGAAAGCGCATGCACACCTACACGGAAATCTTATTTGAGAAGGCAGAAGGCATCGCCACCATCACCATTAATCGGCCCGAAGTTCGAAACGCATTTACGCCGCTTACAGTGCAGGAAATGTCTCATGCGCTGAATGACGCGCGAGATGATGAACGCATTGGCGTCGTGGTGTTAACTGGCGCTGGCGATTTGGCATTCTGCTCAGGTGGAGACCAACGCGTGCGTAAAGATGCAGGTTATGAAGATGACCAAGGGGTTCACCGCCTAAACGTTCTGGATTTTCAGAGACAAATTAGAACCTGCCCTAAACCAGTTATCGCCCGCGTGGCAGGCTATGCGATCGGTGGGGGTCATGTATTACATATGATGTGCGATATCACGATTGCGGCAGATAACGCGATTTTCGGCCAAACCGGCCCTAAGGTAGGCTCCTTCGATGGCGGCTACGGCGCCAGCTATATGGCGCGCATCGTCGGTCAGAAAAAAGCGCGCGAAATCTGGTTCATGTGCCGGCAGTATAACGCCCAACAAGCCCTAGATATGGGCCTGGTCAACACAGTGGTACCCCTCGAACAACTGGACGCCGAAGTCAAAAAATGGGCCAACGAAATGCTGGCCAACTCCCCCATGGCCATCCGCTGCCTAAAAGCCGCCTTAAACGCCGACTGTGACGGCCAAGCAGGCCTCCAGGAGCTGGCAGGTTGCGCTACCATGTTGTTCTATATGTCCGAAGAAGGTCAAGAAGGGAAAAACGCCTATTTGGAAAGGCGTAAACCCAACTTCGATCAATTCCCAAGGCGGCCTTGATGTTAATCATTGTCAGCGACTCGTCAGATCAGACTGAGGCTATCGGAGCTTGTCTGGCTAAGCATTTGGCGGCTCCGGTGGTCATCACTTTGGAAGGCGATTTGGGTGCTGGCAAAACTTGCTTCGTTCGGGGGCTTGTTTGGCATTTCGATCCTAAGGCGCCGGTATCTAGCCCCACTTATGCCTTAGCGCAGACCTATGAAACGCTGCCGCCGGTTCATCATATTGATTTGTATCGGGTGCCTAAGCAAGATTTAGAAGACTTGGGTATCTTGCACATGATCGAGGATCCAGGGGCCATTGTTTGTATTGAGTGGCCGACGAAAATGCTCGATTTGGGCGAGCGACATATTAGCATAAATTTTAGTAGTGACGGCATATCTCAGCGGCAGCTGGATTTTAAATTTTGTGCCGGTTTTTCTAAAGAGTGGCTCTTGACACTGGAGCGTGATCTGCTATCAATAGATGCACGGACCGCGGGGTAGAGCAGTCCGGTAGCTCGTCGGGCTCATAACCCGGAGGTCGTAGGTTCAAATCCTGCCCCCGCAACCAACTTCATCTCATTTGCTTAAATCTTCGTTAACATCTGGTTCTACAACCAGGGCTAACTGAGTCATGCATTCTTGCCAGCCTAAATAACACATCTCTACTGGAATCGCTTCGGGGATATTTTCCTGCGTCAGGTGCATTTCAGTTCCGCAGATGACTTCTTTGAAAGCGACCGTTACAGGCATTTCCCCGGGCAAGCTTGGATCTTCGAACTTATCGGTGTAGCGAATTTTTTGACCGGGCACGAGTTCTTGATAGCTGCCTCCAAAGGCGTGGCTCTTGCCCGTGGAAAAATTGGTGAACGACATGCGATAAGTGCCGCCGACGTTAGGGTCCATTTGATGGACTTTGCAGGTAAAGCCATGGGGCGGGAACCATTTTACAATGGCATCTGGATCCAAAAAGGCCCGATAGACGCGCTCTGGGGGCGCACTGAAGACACGATGCAGGGTTACTGTATTTTTTGGATTGCTCATAAGGGCAATATAATTTAGCTGGAGCGCTAAAATCAACCACTTGACGACGAATTTGATTAATTTACAAGATGTGCTGAGGTGATATGCCATGCGACCCAAAGCGCTTTTTCTGATTCTTGCTCTTTTTTTTCAAACGACACTGGCGCATGCCCCCTCGCCTACGCAGGAAGTATCATCGTCTAGTTCTTATTTTTGGATACCCGCAGGAATTATGGCGGGTTCTGCTGTGGTATTAAGCTATCTTCTGGGAGATAGATTTAAGCGGGGGGCTCAAAATGTGATGCCAGCGCTTTTAGGCTCGAGCATCGGCATCGGGGCCATCGCCATGGGTTTTGTTTTACATAAGTTGCAACAGCCGGCTTTTTCAATGTTGCTGCCTGGGCTCTTGATGGTGTCTGTTCTCGTTTATAAATCCATGGTGGTTTGTCCGCAGAAAGGAACGCAAGGGTGCACTTGCGGGCTTAATCAATGAAAGTCTTTGTTTTAATTGGCGTTATTAGTTTTTCATCGCTTGGATTTACCAATCGGATTGCGCCACTCGATGATAAACCTATCCCCGTGATGGAAATGATCCTGATTTGTTTGACGCCAGCGATTTTGTATAAGGGCTATTTTCCGACCAAAGAATCCCAAGGCGAGCCTTGGGGGCTTGTCAGAAACGCAGCTGTGTTAACTGTGTTTTATGGTGTGTGGACCTTTGTGAACTGGCAGATCGACAGTTATTTTGGCGCTTAGGCGATAGAAAAAGATTCGCCACAAGAGCAGGATTTTTTGAGGTTTTGGCTTTTGATTTTAAAGCCGTTGTCGAAATCGAGCCAGGAGCCGCCGATGACGGCTAAAGACCTTGGGTCAACGCAGACGTTTACACCCATGCTGCTGAAGACGCGGTCGTTTTCGCCAGCTTCTTCTTCGAAAGCAAAAAATGGTTTAAGTCCGGAGCACCCTCCACCCTGCATGCCGACTCTAAGGAGCGAGCCGGGTTTTTCGCCGGCCAGAAGCATGAGCAGTCTGGCAGCCGCTTCACCGCTGATGCCGATTTGATCAGGCGCTAGCTCACCCATCGATGTATCTGGGCGGATGGTTTGTTCTTTTTTGCTTTTGATTGAAAGTAGAGCCATGGTTACACAATCCTAATGCGGGCGGTCACGCTTGCGATTTGCGCTTCCACTGCTTTTAAGGTTTTCTCATCTTCCATGGAAATTTGCAATAACTGGGCTTCGAGCTGCTCCAGCAAGGTGCGTTCTGAAGCCAGATCGATTTCGGATGGCCAGGCGGCGCCTTCGCAGATAACGCTCACGCGAGAGGCGTCAACTTCGGCATAACCCGCTGCGACCATGAGTTTTTGATCACCGTAAGTCAGCGTGCCCGGCTTTAACGCAGCAAGCAAAGGCACGTGGCCCGGTAGAACTTGAAACTCCCCCTGCTCGCCTGGCAAGGTGACCGATTCACATTGCGTCTTCAGCAGAGGCCGTTGAGGGGTTACAACTTCTAGCTCGATCATAGGGTTTTAGCCTTTTCGATAACTTCTTCGATGGTTCCGACCATATAGAAAGCCTGCTCAGGGATATCATCGTGTTTGCCTTCGACGATTTCCTTAAAGCCCCGAACGGTATCTTCGAGCTTGACGTATTTGCCTGGTGTTCCGGTAAAGACTTCAGCCACATGGAACGGCTGAGATAGGAATTTTTGGATCTTACGCGCTCTGGATACCACTTGGCGGTCTTCCTGAGATAATTCGTCCATACCCAAAATGGCAATAATGTCTTGCAAGTCTTTGTAGCGCTGCAAGGTTGACTGCACTTTTCGAGCGACATCGTAGTGCTCAGCACCTAAAGTATCTGGCGATAGAATGCGGCTGGTTGAATCCAAGGGATCCACGGCAGGGTAAATTCCTAAGTCGGCGATGGACCGGCTTAATACCGTGGTCGCGTCCAAATGCGCGAAAGTCGTTGCGGGCGCCGGATCGGTCAAATCGTCTGCTGGCACGTAAATGGCCTGCACAGAGGTAATCGAACCATTTTTCGTGGTCGTAATTCGTTCTTGCAACATACCCATTTCGTTGGCCAGGGTTGGCTGATAACCTACTGCTGAAGGAATACGGCCTAATAGTGCGGAGATTTCAGAGCCTGCTTGAGTGAATCTGAAAATGTTATCAATAAAGAGCAACACGTCTTGGCCGAATTCGTCTCTGAAGTTTTCGGCAACGGTAAGACCTGAAAGCGCCACACGCGCACGAGCGCCTGGTGGCTCGTTCATCTGGCCATAGACCAGGGCCACTTTGCTGTCTGCGCTGTTTACCTTGCCGGTGTGTTCATCTATTTTAATAACGCCGGATTCACACATTTCATTATACAAATCGCGTCCTTCACGGGTTCGCTCACCTACACCAGCAAACACGGAAAGACCACCGTGGCCTTTACCGATGTTGTTGATAAGTTCCATAATCAAAACGGTTTTGCCAACGCCGGCGCCACCGAAAAGTCCAATTTTCCCGCCTCTGGAGTATGGCGCAAGCAAATCGACGACTTTAATACCGGTTTCAAGGACGCTCACTTCGGTGTCTTGTTCTGTAAATCCGGGCGGCTCTCTATGGATGGAGCGATAGGTATCGGTTTGCACCGGGCCTTGCTCGTCTACGGGCTCACCAATAACGTTAAGAATGCGGCCGAGGGTGGCTTTGCCTACCGGCATCATGATGGGTGCACCGCTGTTTCGCACGCGCATGCCCCTAGTCAAGCCGTCGGTTGAATCCATAGCAATGCAGCGCACGGCATTTTCGCCAAGATGCTGCGATACTTCGAGCACCAAGTTGCTGCTATTGTTATCAATAGAAAGGGCGGTAAAAATTTTCGGCAAGGCCTCACTCGGAAACTCGACGTCTACGACGGGACCGATAACCTGCGTGATTCTGCCATCCATCAATGCTTCTGCCATGTGTGTCATTCTCCGAATCTCTCTTACGGGAGGCTATAGGAGAAACACGTCGCGATGGCAACCCTACTCAGACCATTTTCCGAGGGTCAATCAGTCGGTCATAAGTTTCAGATGAGATAAAGCCTAATTTCATGGCCGCATCTTTCAGATTTAAGTCGTTGTCTAAGGCGTAATGCGCAATTTGGGAAGCTTTGTCATAACCAATTTCTGGCGACAACGCTGTGACCAACATCAAGGAACGCTCCAGATAAAAAGCGATCTGTTTGTGGTTGATATCCAGGTCAGCCACCAGAAACTTTTGAAAGTTCGTCATGCTGTCACTTAAGATGCGAATCGACTTCATGACATTCAGGATAATTAGCGGCTTATAGACGTTCATTTCCAAATAGCCGCTGGCGCCACCAAAGCTCACGGCCACATCGTTGGCCATAACTTGAGCTGATACCATTGCCAAAGCTTCGCATTGAGTTGGATTAACTTTACCCGGCATGATGGAAGAGCCTGGCTCATTCGCTGGTATGACAAACTCTGCAAACCCTGCCCTGGGTCCGCACGATAACAGCCGAATGTCATTGGCGATTTTAAATAGAGAAACCGCCAGGGTTTTAACCGACCCATGCAATTGCACCAGCGCATCATGTGCGCCCTGCACGGTAAATTTGTTCGGAGCTGATATAAAAGGCAGCCTAGAAAGTTTAGCAATTTGAGCGGCAGCTTGTTCTGCAAAGCCAGGAGGCGAGTTCAGACCCGTACCAACAGCGGTACCGCCCAGTGCCAGGTGGTATATTTGCTCCATAGATTGCTGGATGCGGCCTTCGTTTGCTTCCAGCATCCCGACGTAGCCGGAAAGTTCTTGTCCAACAGTTAAAGGCGTCGCATCTTGCATGTGAGTTCGGCCGATCTTAATCACGTCTTTCCAGAGGGTCGCTTTTTCGCTAAGCCCTTGTTTTAGGCTTGCAAGTGCAGGTAAGAGCTCCGAAACCACACCCAAGGCAGCCGTTATATACATGGCCGACGGAAAAGAATCGTTGGACGATTGGCACATGTTGACGTGATCGTTCGGATGAACAGGCTTTTTGCTGCCTAAAGCCTCGCCGGCAAGCTGAGCGCAGCGATTTGAAATTACTTCGTTCACATTCATGTTGAACTGCGTGCCGCTGCCCGTCATCCATACATGGAGGGGGAACATGTCTTGATGCTGGCCGGCCAAAATCTCGTCGCATGTCTGGATAATTAGGTCAGCCTTTTGACTGTCCAACCGGCCGCTCTTTTGATTAACCTGCGCCACCGCTTTTTTTAAAATGGCGTAAGCGGGAATCATTTCCCGCGGAATTAGATCGTCGCCGATACTGAAATGCTTTAGAGAGCGCTGAGTTTGAGCGCCCCATAGCTTTTCTGCTGGAACTAATACTTCTCCAAGACTATCTGTCTCGGTTCGAAAGCCAGGCTGGTCGGTCATGTAATCAGCGTAGCACCGCCGAGAGTTCAGATTCAAGCCTGCAATCTTGATACTTTCGCGCCTAAAGACGTCAGTTTCTTCTCAAGTGCCACGTAGCCACGATCTAAGTGGTATATGCGCGAGATTTCACTCTGACCTTCCGCCGCTAAAGCCGCAATAATCAGACTTGCCGAAGCTCTTAAATCAGTCGCCATCACCGGCGCACCGCTGAGCATCTCCACGCCCTTAACCACTGCCACATTGCCGTTCATGGAAATGTCGGCGCCCATACGCATGAGCTCTAGGGTGTGCATGAAGCGGTTTTCCCAAATGTCTTCTTCAATATGACTGCTGCCATTCGCAAGCGCCATGCAGGCCATAAATTGAGCCTGCATATCTGTCGGAAAGCCAGGGTATGGTGCGGTTCTGATATCCACGCTTTGAAGTCTCTGCGGCGCAATCACACGAAGCCCAGGGCCGTCTGTGACAAATTGGCAACCAGCTTGCTTAAAATGAGACAAAACAGAATCCAAATGTTGAATTTGGACATTCTTAATGAACAGCTCGCTTTTGGTGGCGGCTGCAACGGCAATAAATGTGCCAGTTTCAATGCGGTCAGGTCCAACTTTATGCTGCATGCCTTTCATTGCCTGCACGCCTTCGATTTGAATGACGCTTGAGCCCGCACCTGAGATTTTAGCCCCCATTGTGCGCAGAGCAGTGGCAAGTTCTTCGATTTCAGGCTCGCGCGCGGCGTTTTCAAGCACCGTCGTGCCGTTTGCCAAGCAGGCAGCCATCATCAGATTCTCGGTCGCGCCAACGCTTGGAATATCAAAAACGATGCGTGTGCCTTTTAGACCGCCAGCAGGTGCCGTTGCTTCCACATAACCATGTTCAAGCTTAATCTCAGCGCCCATTTGCTCCAGACCGCGCAAATGCATGTCGATGGGCCGTGCACCAATGGCGCAGCCGCCTGGCAAGGAGACGCGCGCTCTACCAAAGCGGGTGAGCAATGGGCCAAGGACCAAGACTGACGCGCGCATTTTGCGAACAATTTCATAGGTTGCTTCAACGCTATGAATGTTGCGGGTATCCAAAATCATTTCGCCGCCGGCTTCAGCCAGCTTGACGCCTAATTTTTCGAAAAGTTCGGTTAAAGTTTTGATGTCGTCCAAATGCGGAACGTTTTCGACCAGGCTTTCGTCAGAAGCCAGCAAAGTAGCAGCTAAGACTGGCAAGGCAGCATTTTTGGAACCGGAAATTTCGACAGAACCTTCTAGAGGGCGTCCACCTTCGACAATAAATTTATACACAATGAATCTCCACGACGCGGTCGTTGCCGGCATCATCTTGATACACAGTGGCACGGCCTATAAACGATGAGCCTTGATCATATCCGATTTCCAGCAAAACAAAAGCACCTGATTTAAGTATATGAGGGGCTTCACGCAAAAGTTCCTCATGAAGGCCAATGCCTTCGTCCCCGATGCCCACCAGAGCAAGCGTGGGTTCAAAGTCCCGCACATCTCGCATGAGCCCCGCTATGTCTGCAGGCTTAATATAAGGCGGATTGGAAACGAGGAGGTCGAACCTCACCCCCGGCCCCTCTCCACCAAGTGGAGAGGGGGGAGAAACCATTGGGGTAAGCAAGTGGCCTATTCTAACTTCTACTCGGTCCTGGACACCATGTCTGGCGATATTGCGCCTGGCGACTTCAGCGGCCGCTGGACTAAGTTCAGTTGCAATTACCCTGATTTTCGGCCGCTCAAGCGCCAGCGTGATCCCAATACATCCAGACCCCGTGCAGGCATCCACCACCCATAGCGCTTCATCTTCCGGCAATCTTTTTAGTGCCAGCTCGATCAACTTTTCCGTATCTGGCCTTGGAATCAGCACATCAGGGGTTACTTCGAAATCTCTTCCATAGAATTCCTTCACGCCTAAAATATAGGCCATAGGCTCGCCGCGCTCTCGTCGCTTGACGAATTTCCTGTAATCTGCGACAGCCAGATGGGCAGTCAATTGGTCGCATCGAAAGGCATGCGCCAGCAAAGGAATATCTATGTTTGGAATTGGTCCTTGGGAACTCATGATGGTATTTGGCATACTCCTTCTCTTATTTGGAGGGAAACGTCTACCAGGGTTGGCGTCTGGTCTGGGTGGTGCCATTAAAAACTTTAAAACGGCTATGAAAGAAACCGAGCCTGAAGTTAAGCTTTTGGACGATTCATCCAAACACTCATAAATAGTACCAGCAGCGACAAAATGAAAAGCAGCGGGTAGCGCCAAAGTTTAAAAGGCTCTTCTCCAACAATCAGCAGCTGCGCATCTGCTGGCAAGTTCATCGCCAAACGTTTTTCAAAGAACTGGCGGATACTTTTGTATTGAGAGCCAAACTTAACCAGCCGGCCTTTGACTTTAATTTCTGTAAAGGCTTCGTACTTCTTTTCGAAAAGATTTTCATCAAAGGCAATGAAATAGGGCTGGCCGAGCATATTTCGGACTTGTGTTGGGCCTAAAATAAAAGTGCCTGGCAAAAAACCGGTAACGGTCCCTGCCCGATTGCCTAGCACACCTTCGATTTGAACGGGCGTACCAGCGAAAAAATAAATGAGTGCGGGGATGCGGTCGGCCCATATCCAGGCCAGGCCTATGGCCAGCAAACTAACAGCGAAAAATCGTCCTAAACTTGCTTTCCACTTCTTCATGAGAGATACCTTTTGACAAGCTTAGCTCGCGAACCAGTAAAGAGCGAGCGGTATCTAGCATCTTGCGCTCACCAAAGCTAAGCTCTTTATCGCCTTTGAGGACGTAGAGATCTCTAAGCACTTTGGCTACTTCAAATACCGAACCCGATTTTATCTTTTCCAGATATTCTCGATGGCGCCGGTTCCAGGTGGTGGACTCGACAATTTTCTCGCGTTTTTTAAGCACTTCAAAAACTTTGTCGGCTTCTTCGCTGGAGACAATCTCCCGCATACCCACCTGATCCACGTTGGCCGTAGGCACCATCACGCGCATTGAGTTTTCCAAAATGCTCAAGACATAAAAAGTTTGGTCGTTGCCGCCGATATTTCGGACCTCAACGCTCATCACTTCCGCCACCCCATGCGCGGGGTAGACCACTTTATCCCCTACATTGAACTTGAACATAAGCAGGAAACCTGACACAAAAAACCAGGTTTGCCTAGGGGCTCCCCAGTTTAAGACCCTATCAGGAGGTGTGTGTGCTGTTTTTGTTGCCCATATTTTTTAGCCTTTCCCTTTTCGCAGGAGATAAAGTCATGTTTGACCGTATTTTAGAGCCATGCAAAGCTGAACTATCAGCTGCGCAAAAGCTTTTGGACCAGATTTTAAAGCCCCAAAAAGTCCGAACCGAGCAGAATACTTTAAAACCCTATAACGAGATGCAGATTCACTTGGATGCCGCCAACTCTCTGGCCGGGCTTATCTCTCAAGTACACCCAGACGCCAACATCCGAGAAGAAGCTGAGCAATGCGAGCAATTGGCACATCACTTCATGACCGACCTGTCTTTAAGCGAGCCGCTTTATAACGCTTTAAAAGGTCTTAATACGAAGAAGCTCTCAAAAGATGCGCAGCGCTTGGTAACTAATTCCCTCAGAGATTTTAAACGCTCTGGGATCGACAAGGATTTGGAGACACGCAATAAAATCAAAGCCTTGGAAGAAAAACTTGTAGTAGTAGGTCAAAGCTTCGGCCGCAATATTAGAGACGATAGACGCTTCGTTGAGATCGATGCCAGCAGCCTCAAAGGCATGCCGGCCGATTACATCGCTTCCCACCCGGTCCAAGAAAACGGCAAAGTCAAAATCTCAACAGACTACCCAGATTTCATTCCGTTCATGAGCTACGCTGATGATGCCAAAGCCCGCAAAGACATTTGGATGCAGTTTAATCAGCGCGGCTACCCCGCCAATGAAGCTGTGCTTAAAGACTTATTAACCAAGCGTTATGAGTTGGCTCAGCTTTTAGGCTATAGCAGCTTCGCTGACTATGTCGTTGAAGACAAGATGGTCAAATCCACGGTCCGCGCCAAGGACTTCATTGATCAAATCGCTGCCATATCCAAAGACGGCGCCAGACAAGAGTATGCCGTTATCCTGGCTGAGAAGCGAAAGACCGACCCCAAAGCCACCGAAGTTTACACTTTCGAGAGGGCCTACTTAGAAGAAAAGATCAAACAGCAGAAATACCAAGTAGACTCTCAAGTTGTCCGTTCACACTTTCACTACCCTAAAGTGAGAAACGGCTTGCTGGGTCTCACGAGCAATCTGTTTGACGTCCAGTTTAAGCGCGTGGACAAGCCAGCAGTCTGGGATCCATCGGTCGAAGTTTACGATGTCTATAACGGCAAAAAGCTCTCAGGCCGCGTGTACTTGGATATGCACCCAAGAGACAACAAGTTTAAGCATGCCGCGCAGTTCACCATTAGGAATGGCGTGAAAGGCAAGCAAATCCCAGAAGGCGCCTTGGTTTGTAACTTTAGTGAAGACTTAATGGATCATGATCAAGTGGTCACTTTCTTCCATGAATTCGGTCACTTGATGCACCATGTGCTGGGTGGAAACCAAAAATGGGTTCATTTCTCAGGCGTCTCCACGGAGTGGGACTTCGTTGAAGCGCCGTCGCAATTTTTCGAAGAATGGGCATGGGATCCGAAAGTCTTGCGTACTTTCTCGGATATCCCGCTTCCGCTAATTGCCAAGATGAAAGCAGCGGATGAGTTCGGGAAAGGCTTAGATGCGCGTCGCCAAATGTTTTTGGCCCAGTTGAGTCTGCAGTTTTATCTACAAGATCCTACGACTTTCGATCCATTGGCATTGATGAAAGAGCTCCAAGGTCAATACAGCGAATTCCCTTATGTTGACGGCACTTACCTGCATCTGAGTTTCGGCCATCTGCACGATTATTCTGCCATGTACTATACCTATATGTGGTCCAAAGTGATTGCCAAAGATCTAGCGAGCGCTTTTGAAAAGAAGGGCCTGATGGATAAAACACAGGCCAAACGGTATAAAAAGTTGATCCTTGAAAAAGGTGGCTCTAAAGACGCTGATGAGTTGGTAGAAGGGTTCCTTGGACGACCTTATCAGTTTGAAGCCTTCAAGAAGTGGATTGAACTACCCGCTCAAACGTGATGTAAGAAGGTCCATGAGTGCAGTGAAAATTGGTTCGAATGTCAATTGCTGGTGTACGCGCTGTAAGATGATTCTGGCGCATACCACCGAAGCGGTGGTGGGATCGGAAATCAAACGAGTTGCTTGTAACACCTGCCACGGTAAGCACACCTATCGACCCAACGCTCCCGGGACATCTACCGCTGCCACCAGGGCCTCAAAAGCCGGTGGCAGCAAGGTGTCCGCCAATCCAGGTCGCGGCTACGCGACTTTGATGGAAAACAAGGATTCTGCGAAAGCTGAGTCCTACCAATTTCAAACCCGCTATTTAGTTGGATCGATGCTAAAACACACCGATTTCGGCGTCGGCGTGGTTACCGCAGATAAAGGCGGCAACAAAATCGAAGTCATGTTCGAAACCGGCAGCAAAGTCCTAGTCCACGGCCGCTAGGATATTTTTACCCTCTCCATTTTCATGGAGAGGGAGATTTGGGCTAGCCAAAATCGGGAGAGGACTATTTCCTCTTACCCCCAGGCGTTTCCGCACTTCCCGGTGCACTTGGCGTTTCTGTCAGATTTTTACGATATTCTTCGCTGGTATTAACCACCGCCTGAGCTTGTTGGCGTTGCCTGTTGCTATCTTTGCTTCCTTCTTCGCCGCCTTTTGAGGTGGCCACACCTGCAACGGCTGGCTCGCCACTGTTGATTACTTCTGACGCAGCTGCCTGCTCTGCAGCTGTTTTAGCGGCTCTCATTGCGACCGTGGTAGCCGCGATCTGTCCTGCCCTGGCCTGAATGGCGGATTCGGTTGAATCTTCTGGGTTTGCATTTCGGACATCTCTTGCTCTGCTAGAAATGGTAGAACGCATATAGCCAGGGGTTTGATCATTAACCACCCTTGCCTGAGGCTGCGCCTTAGCGGCGACCACCGGTTTAGGTGGCGGTGGTGGCGGTGGGGCTTTAACCACTGGAATGGTGACGTCGCCCTTTTTGGCAACCGGTGTGCTGAAAGCTTGAGTGTGCATCTTCACCGACGTATAGTTCTCAGTGAGAGATTTTGGCCCGGTTTGAGCTGTGTTGACTGCTCGATTGCGTAAGGCGGCTTGTTCGCCTTTAGGATCCATCGCAAAAGTCTTGGGTGTATATGATATTTTTTGATTTCTAACCTGCAACGTATCAGGCAGCTCCCCGATCTTCTTGCCATCGGAAGTAATTTCGCGTGTTTTCGCGTCGATTTTAATTGTAGGCAGTGATGGGTCTTCCGCCTTTGCTGCTCTAAACTGTTGATGAAGGCTGGAAATGTCAACGCTGTCTTTTCCTTGAAAAGCATTTCGAAGGATATCGGCCACTTTTTCTTGAATCGGCGTGCCGAGTTTACTTTCATCGATTTCCGGGGCCTTTTCTGTCTGTGGCCCAATGGTAGGCCTGAAATCCGCCAAGGGCGGACGCGTAATCTCAGGTGGACGAAATTCGGGCATTCCTCTCATAACTACTCCATGTCGTCTAATTTTTTATTGACATTAATTGTCATAATTTGAACGTATTCAGCTTCAAGATTATCAGGTTTCTGAGGCTCGGTGTTTTCGGCGTCTTCTTTTTCTTTATCTTTGTTTTTCTTAGGCTTAAGGCCTGGGCTATTGCCTAAACGGCCTCTTAACAGAATTTCGTTCTCGAACTGAGGGCCGGGATCAGTCAAATTTTTGGACTCTGGCGCGGGTTTAGGCTGGTTTTGACCGTGCGGAGGACCATACTGGAATTTGTCTTCACCGGGCTTTGAAATGCTGCCCGAGCTAGATGAGCCTGAGAGTTTCTTGAAAAAGCCTTTCACTCATTAAATATATCATAATTCGCAGGCGGGGTTAAAATTGGACGCCGGTTTGGATGTTCCAGAGCTTTTGATATAGGCCACCCTGCCCGATTAAAGCATCATGGGTCCCCGATTGCACGACACGCCCGCTGTCTAGGACGAAGATGCGGTGAGCATGTCTGATGGTTGATAATCTGTGGGCGATCAAAATGGTGGTGCGGCCTTTGGCAATGCGGTTGATTGAGTTTTGGATGGCGCTTTCGGTTTCGTTATCTACTGCAGACGTTGCTTCATCAAAAATGAAAATAGGCGGGTCTTTTAAAATAGCCCTGGCAATGGAGATGCGTTGGCGCTGGCCGCCGGATAGTTTTTGGCCGCGCTCGCCGATGACTGTTTCATAGCCTTGGGGCAAGCTCATGATGAAATCGTGGGCTTCGGCCATTTTGGTGGCGCTTATCACTTGTTCTATAGATGCATCGAAGGAGCCATAAGCGATATTTTCTCTGACGGTTCCGTGAAAGAGAAAAACGTCTTGGCTGACTAAGCCAATGCTTTGACGCAAGCTTCTTAGGTCTATTTCGTCGATTTCTCTGCCGCTTAAAAGCAGGCGGCCTGAGCTGGGCTCGTAAAAGCGTAGTAGCAACTTGGTGATGGTGCTTTTGCCTGCGCCGGTCGCGCCTACAAATGCAACGGTTTCGCCAGCGGGGATGTCTAGATTGAGAGCCGAGAGCGCGCTAAAGCCGTTTGGGTATACCAAGGAGATGTCTTGAAACTGGATGGCGATGCCTTCCGAGGCTTTCGAAAGGACTGCGTGGTTGCCCGTTTTAGGAAGAGGCGTATCCAGAAGGTCCAAAACTCGTTTGGCCGATGCCATGGCCCGCTCGTACAGGTCCGTGATGTTTCCAAGGTCGGTAAATGGCCACAATAGGCGCTGGGTTAAGAATACCAGCACACTGTAGGAGCCGACCGCGAGCTGGCCTTCGAAGGCCATATAGCCACCTAAAATTAAAGTAGAGATAAAGCCCATCACAATGGCCATTCTAAGTAGAGGGATAAAGGCGGAACTCAGGGCGATCGCGCTGACGTTGGCTTCTTGGTACGCCCTGCTCTCTTTATCAAGCTTGGCTTGTTCGTAGGCTTCAGCCGTGTAGCTTTTAACAATGGCCATGCCACTGAGGCTGTTATTGAGCCGCTCGGAAATGAGCCCGGCTTTTTCGCGGACGCTGGCGTATTTTGGGCCTAGACGCACTTGGAACAAATAGGCGCCTAGTAAGATTAACGGGACTGGCAGGAGTGCTAACAGAGCCACCATGGGCGCTAGATAGAAGAAGATAATGCCGACAACGACCGTGCCGACCGAGATTTGTAGAAGCGAATTTGCACCGCCGTCTAAAAAGCGTTCGAGCTGATTGATGTCATCGTTCATGATGGACATTAACGATCCAGTATTTTTGTCTTCGAAATAGCTCATCGGCAGCTGTTGAACGTGGCTATAGGTATCCAAACGGAGGCGATGTTCCAGCTTTTGGGACAGGTTGCGCCATTCGATTGAATATAAATATTGAAACAACGATTCGAAGGCCCAAATTAGGAAGGTTACAAAACCTAAGACCAGCAACTGGTCCATCAAACCTGGTACGCCTAAGCGGGCGATGAGCGAGCTTTTT
Source organism: Myxococcota bacterium (assembly GCA_040387835.1). Lineage (NCBI taxonomy): Bacteria > Pseudomonadati > Myxococcota > Myxococcota bacterium. Next base: position 374,324 of record JAZKCZ010000001.1, read on the forward strand.
TGATTGACTACGGTATCAACGGCTACCCCAATTAGGACTTCAGGTAGAATATCGAATATTTTGTTAAGCGCCGAATAAGTAGATGCTTTTATGATTTTTGAGCGGTCTTCGCCAGCGTATTTGAAGAGGCGTTTTAGGGGGCTCATAGGAGGGATCCTTGGATTTGTGCCAGGGCGGTGAGGCCGGCGGTTTCGGTGCGTAGGACGTATTTGGCTAGGCGGATGGGTTTGGCACCCAGAGAAATAAACCGCTCGTTTTCTGCAGGAGAAAGGCCACCTTCTGGGCCGATGATGATTGAGACGCGGCCTTCTTTTGGGGACCTCTCCCCCAGCCCCTCTCCAGTACCTGGAGAGGGTAGCAAGAGGAGATCCCGTTCGGTCTCCCCTCTCCAGGTACTGGAGAGGGGGTTAGGGGGTGAGGTCACCACTGGCACAAATGCTCGCCCACATTGCCTGGCAGCATCTTGCGCAATGCGCGTCAGGCGCTCAAGCTTTGCTGGCATTTTATCCTTAAAATCAACCTGGCTTCGTTCAGATTTAAACAGCACGATTTCGTTTACGCCAAGTTCGGTGGCGTGTTGTGTAATGTATTCAAGCTTCTCCATGGGAACCAAGGCTTGTATTAAGCAGATATGCATTGCATCAGGCTGAACTTGGGTCAGTTGGGCATTTGCTAAAACAGTAGGCTCCGCTTGATTAAAGCTTCCGCGTAGCAAATTTCCCTGGCCGTCGAACAGCTCAACCAGCTCTTCGTTTTTCAGCCTCAGGACCTTCACGAAACGGTGAAGCGTTTGCGAATCTAAAGAAAAATCCGAGTTAATATGGTCTACAAACGCTCGATGCATGCCTTGCCAAATAGCGAAATTTCTGGAAAAGATATAGTCCCATGGCCCATCAAACTAAATATATTTTTGTTACTGGCGGCGTGGTGAGTTCCCTAGGTAAAGGCATTGCTTCAGCCTCGATTGGTGCTCTTTTAGAGAGCCGCGGCCTGGATATCAGCATGCTGAAGCTGGATCCTTATTTAAATGTCGATCCTGGAACGATGAACCCTTTTCAACATGGTGAAGTATTTGTTACCGATGACGGCGCTGAGACGGACCTCGATTTAGGTCATTATGAGCGATATATTTCTACTAGATTGAGTAAGCTCAATAGTAAAACAGCTGGCCAGATTTATTTGGAAGTTTTGGAAAAAGAGCGTCAGGGTAAATACTTGGGCGCGACCGTTCAAGTAATTCCACACATCACTGATGCCATAAAAAATGCCATTCGCGCCGCGGGTGCGGGTCATGATATTTTGATTTGCGAAGTGGGCGGTACGGTAGGCGATATTGAGTCCCTACCCTTTGTGGAAGCCATTCGGCAGATGTGCCAGGAAGAAGGCCATAAGGCGACCATCTTTATCCATGTGTCTTATCTGCCGCTGATTCATGCGGCTGGCGAAGTCAAGACCAAGCCTACGCAGCATTCTGTGAAGGAACTTTTGAGCTTTGGGGTGCAACCGGACATGTTGCTTCTAAGAGCTGAGCATGCGGTCACCCAAGACATCAAAGATAAAATCTCGCTATTTTGCAACGTGCCGGCAAAAGCCATCGCCAGTTGCCCAGATTTGCGTACCGTTTACGAAGTGCCGCTGGTTTTGCACCGCGAAGGTGTGGAAGAGGCCATTTTAGAGCATCTGGATATCAAGGCGCCTAAGGGCGATTTATCCGCCTGGGAAGAAGTCGTTCGCAGCTTTAAAAATCCGACTCGCGAAGTTCAGATTGGCATTGTCGGCAAATATGTCGAGCTGATTGAAAGCTATAAAAGTATCAACGAAGCACTGGTTCATGCGGGCATTGCCACTGGCGCTAAGGTCGTTTGCAAATATATTGATTCAGAAGAAATAGAGCGAGATGGACCAGGCAAACATCTGGCAAGCCTGGACGGTATCCTGGTGCCGGGTGGTTTCGGGGAAAGGGGTACGGCCGGCAAAATCGAGACCGTACGTTATGCACGCGAAAATAAGGTGCCTTTCTTTGGAATCTGCTTAGGATTACAAATCGCTGTTATCGAATACGCTCTACATTGCGCGGGCATTAAAGGTGCAACCTCTCAAGAGTTTAACCCTGAGGCACAGCATCAAGTCATTCACTTTATGGCTGACCAGCAAAATATCACCCGTAAAGGCGGCACCATGCGCCTCGGCAATTACCCATGCGTACTCGCAAAAGGCAGTTTGGCTGAGAAAGTCTACGATCTCACTGAAATTGTGGAACGCCATAGGCACCGTTATGAAGTTAACAATGCTTATCGCGGCCAGCTTGAATCGGCTGGGCTTAAATTCAGCGGCATGTCGCCTGATGGTTTGTTGGTGGAAATGATTGAGCTTGATGAGCATCCTTATTTTATTGCTTGTCAGTTTCATCCGGAATTTTTGTCTAAGCCCCTAAATCCACATCCATTGTTTAAAAGCTTTGTAGCTGCCAGTTTAAAATCATGACACTTTTAGAAACGGTGCATCGCAAATTTAAGATGGCATCAGTTACCAGAGCCCGTAAGTTGATTAAAAATGGCTTTGTGACGGTTAATAAAACCGTTGTGGCAAGGCCAGATACGGTCGTTTTATCATCGGATATCATCGAAATCGTTGAGCACGCAGCTCGGCATCGAAAGAAAGCTAATTTCGAAGTGCTGTTTGAAGATGATGCCATTTTGGTGGCGGTAAAACCTGCAGGTATTTTGGTCGAAGATTTCTTTAAGCAGGTTTGTGAGTATATCCCGTTGATTTTAACGCATCGTTTGGATCAGAAGGTGTCTGGCGTAATGATCTTTGCGAAGTCAGCTGAGATTGAGAGAAAGCTTGAAGCCAACTGGCATTTGAACGATAAGCTTTACATGGCTTTGGTGGAAGGCGTTATGCCTAAGCCTAAAGGTGTTATCGAAAGCTGGCTTTTGGAAAGCGCAGCGCTGAAAGTACATTCGGTGCCAGCGAATACGCCAGGTGCCCAAAAAGCTGTCACGCACTACCGCGTTATTCCCGCTGCACCCAGTAAAAAGCAGCAAAAAGGCGACCCGACCACTCGAGTTGAAGTGAGCCTCGAGACTGGGCGTAAAAACCAGATTCGCGTTCATTTGTCTGAGCTGGGCTGCCCTATTGTTGGGGATGAAAAGTATGGCGCTAAGACGGCTGTTCGTGGCCGGATTGCCTTGCATGCATTTCGCCTAACGTTCAACCACCCTCTGTCTGGCAGACGGATGACCTGTAGCAAAGAGACACCGTTTTGATTTATTTAGACATTCGAATATTTTTTATATTGCTTCTTGGATTCTCAAGCGGTTTGCCGTTAATGCTAACCGCGGGGACTCTGGGATTTTGGCTGGCTGAGTCTGGTAGTAGTAACACGGCGATTGGCCTGTTTGCTTTGGTCGGTGTGCCCTACACCTTCAAATTTCTGTGGTCACCTCTGATTGACCGGATGCCTCTCCCTTGTTTGACGCGTCTTTTGGGTAGGCGTAAAGCTTGGATGTTTTTGTCTCAGGCGTTGTTGGCAGGGGCATTGTTTGGTCTGTCTTTGAGTAGTCCGTCCGAAAATATTATTTGGACCGCTTGGCTTGCATTGGCTGTCTCTTTTTTATCCGCGACCCAAGATATTGTTATTGATGCTTACCGCGTAGATATCCTGGATGAGAAATCCTACGGCGCTGGCGCAGCCACCATCGTATTTGGCTATCGCATCGGCATGCTGGTCGCCGGCGCCGGTGCCCTCTATTTGGCAAGCTATTTCACCTGGGCAGTCGTCTACCAAACCATGGCTGCTCTCATGAGTGTCGGCCTAATCGCCACCTTACTATGCCAAGAGCCCAAGTCCCCTCTCCCACTCGTGGGAGAGGGAGATTTTGACTCGTCAAAATCGGGAGAGGGCTGGTTCTACGAATCCGCCATCGCCCCTTTCGCCGACTTCATCACCCGCCAAAACTGGGCCCTAATCCTGATCTTCGTCGTCTTCTACAAACTAGGCGACGCCTTCGTCTCGAACATGACCAGCCCTTTCTACTTAGCGGCGGGCTTCTCCAAAATAGAAATCGCCAACATCACGAAAGTATTCGGTGTCATCGCCAGCCTTTTCGGCGCCTTCCTAGGCGGCTGGATGGTATCCCGTGCTGGCATTTTGAAAGCCTTACTAATCTGCGGCCTGGTGCAAATGCTGTCAAACTTGGCGTTTATAGCGCAAGCTTACGTTGGCCATGATTTGGGCCTCTTGGTATTCACCATTGCCGCTGAAAACATCACTGGGGGAATGGGAACGGCAGCCTTGGTGGCTTATCTGTCCGGCCTTTGCCATGCTTCGTTTACGGCCACGCAATACGCCCTGCTATCATCGTTAACCGCTGTGGGACGAACTTTCCTAGCATCACCCTGCGGGATCTTGGCGGACATGGTGAGCTGGCCAGTCTATTTTGGCATTTCAACATTAATTGCTATTCCAGGGATGCTCATGCTGTTGTTTTTAATGCATGGTTCACGTTTTGCTGATAAATCCTGACGCATGAAAAAATCAGTCGTTCTAATTGGTCACGGTGGTATCCCTAAAGATTTTCCAAACGAAAAAGTAAGTCGGCTGAAAATACTAGAAAGTCAGCGGCAACGCGCTAAAACACCCATGACCGAAGAAGAAAGCACGCTCGATCATGAGATTCGAACTTGGCCCAGAACTCGCGAAAACGATCCTTTTTGCTTTGGCGTGCAGGCGATTGCGAAGCATCTAGCGCCCAAGCTGATGCCGACCAAGCTGGTTTTGGCCTATAACGAGTTTTGCGGCCCCAGCATTGATGAAGCGGTTGATCAACTGGTCAATGAGGGCTTTCAGCATATTACGTTGCTCACAACCATGTTTACGCCGGGTGGTGTGCACTCGGAAGTGGAAATTCCTGAGATAGCAGAGGCTTTGCAGGCTAAATACAGCCATGTGCAGATTGAATACCCTTGGCCATTCGATCTCAATCACGTCGCTGAGTTTTTGGCGGCACAGCTATAATATACCTTTTGGGTTGACGGAACGCTATCATTTCCGCTGGGCCAGACTCGTCCGATGATCGCGGGCTTAGAGCTGGCTCAGGTAAAGAAGGCATTAACGTGCTTATGATCCGGGTCACCTCCGCAAGCCCATTCCCATTTCTCTGAGTTCTATAGTAATTTTGTAAAACTCTGCCTGCGCTAACGCGAAGGCGAACATTTAATCTGGCATTTTGCAAGCGTGACTTAAACAATTCAACTTGATAGATAATATCTCCGCTTTCTTGATCTGGATTGATGTCGTCCCATGCTGCGAGCGTGGGTTGGGTCATACATAAAATTATGAAGTAAAACACGATTTGATGGAAGGCCATTATTTCTCCATCTTCCAGCAACAATCAATTTGAGCAATGCGTTCCTGCGGGATTAATTTGCTTTGGTACGGGTTGAAACGCTTATGACATCTGCTTTTCGTAATGTTCCTTTGACAGGCGTCATCTACGTTTCCTCCGAAGCGGAAAGGCGGGGATTTTCGCTGGCGTCTAAAGACTGGTGTAACTTAGGGCAAGGCCAGCCTGAGACGGGGCTGTTGCCCGGTTCACCCGCTCGATTAACGCAGATTGCTATTTCAGCTGAAGGTCAGGAGTATGCGCCCGTGGGTGGGATTAAGCCGCTGAGAGAGGCAGTGGCGGCATTCTACAATCGCCGGTTTAGGCAGGGCATGAAAAGCCAGTATACTGCAGACAACGTGGCCATTTCAGCGGGTGGAAGGCTAGCTGTGACGCGTGCGGCGGCTGCTTTGGGGCCTGTCAATCTTGGGCATTTTTTGCCGGATTATACGGCTTATGAAGAGCTGCTCGATGTGTTTCATGTGTTTTCACCCATTCCGATGTTGCTTCGGGCGGAACAGCACTATCAGTTTTCATTGGATAAGTTGGAAGAAGAAGTTCTAGGCAGGGGGCTGAGTGCCCTGCTCTTTTCGAACCCGTCCAATCCTACAGGTACAGTGCTTCAAGGTGATCGCCTTAAAGACTGGTTGAAGGTGTCTAAGCAGCTTGATTTGGCGCTGATTATTGACGAGTTTTATTCGCATTATATTTGGACGCCGGCTGCAAAGATTGTTTCAGCTGCGGCATATGTGGAGGATGTCGAAGAAGAAGCGGTGCTGGTCATTGATGGACTGACAAAGAATTGGCGCTACCCTGGCCTGCGTCTATCTTGGACATTGGGTCCGAAGTCGGTGATTGAGGCGATTAAATCCGCGGGATCTTTTCTGGACGGAGGCGCAAGCAGGCCTACGCAGGAGGCAGCGATTGAGCTTCTGGATGATAGCTATGTAGACGCAGAGAGCCGGGCGATTCATAATGTATTTAAAGCAAAACGTGATTTTTTGCTGCGTGAGCTGATGGCCATGGGAATTACCGTGGAATCGCCGCCTGAGGGCGGGTTCTACATTTGGGGTAAGCTGGATCAGCTGCCAAGCCATCTGCAAGGTGATATGAATTTCTTCCAAGCGGCTCTCGAGCACAAGGTGATCGTAGTTCCAGGGCGGTTTTTCGACATTAATCCGGGGAAAAAGCGACATCCTAGGCCATCGAGATTTGAAAACCACATACGCTTCAGCTTCGGCCCATCTATGGCAGTGCTGGAGGAAAGTTGTAGGCGACTGAGGCACATGATGGTTTCTCCTCCCCCTTTGAAAAAGGGGGATTGAGGGGGATTTTTCCAAAATGCTTCACTACGAACCACGTTTAATAACTAGTTCCCGCCAACTACGAAGCTCAATGACCGACTGCGAAGCATTGATCTGGTCAAGAATAAGACGAAAGCAACTTCTAGGCGTCCAGTTTTATCGTCAAAAGCCCATCGGTTCGTATATCGTTGATTTCTATGCGCCGAGTGTAAAGCTCGTGGTGGAATTGGACGGGTCTCAGCATTTTGACCCGAAGAGCCTCGACTACGACGCTAGGCGCGACGCCTTTTTAGGTTCTCAGGGTTTATCGGTTTTGAGGTTTAATAATATGCAGGTCCTGAAGGAAACCAGGGGAGTTTTAGAAACTATTTATGCGTATATTGAGGGAGCGGGAAAAATCCCCCCTGCCCCCCTTTTTCAAAGGGGGGGAATAAAGGGAAATTGATTTCTCCTCCCCCTTTGAAAAGGGGGATTGAGGGGGATTTTTCCCTTCTTACCCAAAATACTCTCTATACCAATCGACGAATTTCTTAACGCCTTCTCCAACTGATATTTGAGGCGTAAACCCTGTGGCATCTGTTAGTCGGTGCGTATCGGCGGGATTTTGGGCGACATCGCCGGGTTGCATGGGCAGATAGTTCAAGATGGCTTTTTTGCCAGCATTTTTTTCAATTTCCTGAATATAATCCAGTAAAGAAGTGCTCACTGGGCTGCCCAGGTTGAATACTCGGTAGTCTTCACCGGGATGTCTGATCAACCGAACTAAACCTTCAACGACATCATCTATATAAGTGAAGTTTCGAAGCATGTGCCCTTTGTTGTAGACGTCGATGGGTTTGCCTTCGAAGATGTTTTTGGTGAATTTGAATAGCGCCATGTCGGGCCTGCCCCAGGGGCCGTAGACGGTGAAGAAGCGCAGGCCCGTGGTGGGAAAGCCGTATAGATGTGTGTACGAATGCGCCATAAGTTCGTTGGCCCGCTTGGTGGCGCCGTATAGCGAGACTGGCCGGTCTGCGGAGTCATCTTCTGAAAAGGGATAATTGGTGCTGGAGCCGTACACGGAGCTGGTGGAGGCGTAAATCAGATGTTTTACCTGAGTTTGACGACAGCCTTCTAGAATATTCAAAAAGCCGACTAGGTTTGAGCTGACGTAATCGTGCGGATGACTGACCGAGTGGCGCACGCCTGCTTGGGCGGCAAGATTGATAACTTGGTCGAAGCCGTGCTTGGCAAAGAGAGACTCCATAGCCGCTCTATCGCTGATGTCGGCTTTTTCGAACTGCCAACCTTGGCCCGATAAGCGTTCTAGCCTGGCTTGCTTCAGCTTTGGGTCATAATAATTGTTAAGATTGTCCAGGCCTACCACTTGGTGGCCTTCTTTTAATAGGCGCTCACATAATGCTGCACCGATAAATCCGGCTGCGCCAGTTACCAAAATGGTCATGAACTTATAGTCTCCAAATTTTATAGTCGTCGCTTGGTGCTAAAATGCCTTTAATGTCCATCACTAAGCCCTTTTGTATCAGCTTTTCTGAAAAAGCCTCTGTAAAAAAGTGACGGTATTTATCATGCGCGACAGCGATAACGGCGGCTTCGACTCTAGGCAGCTGCTCCCAGTCTAATAGCTCGATGCCGTACTCGTGCAGAACCTCGCCCCGATTGGCCATGGGATCGTGGACCAGGGTCTGGATGCCGTAGCGATTAAGTTCTCGGATAATATCAATCACCCGACTATTTCTGATATCGGGGCAGTTTTCTTTAAAGGTAATGCCTAAAATGGCCACTTTGGCATTTTTGATCGAAATGTCTTGGTGAATCATCTGTAGGACGGTTTGTTGCGCGATATACGTGCCCATTTGGTCGTTGATTCGTCTGCCAGCTAAGATGACTTCAGGGTGGTAGCCCAACTGCTCTGCCTTATGGGTGAGATAGTATGGGTCTACGCTGATACAATGGCCGCCAACCAAACCAGGTTTGAAATCCAGGAAGTTCCATTTGGTGCCTGCGGCTTTGAGCACTTCGCCTGTGTCAATGGAGAGGCGATGGCATATTAACGCCAGCTCGTTCATCAGTGCCACGTTGACATCACGTTGAGTGTTTTCAAGCACTTTGGCTGCCTCAGCGACTTTGATACTAGGTGCCTCGTAGACGCCCGCTTCGATTATTTTTGCGTAAACCGAGGCGATTGTGCTCAAGCTGGCTGCGTCGAAACCCGATACAACTTTAATAACGCTTGCCAGCGTATGTTGTTTGTCGCCTGGATTAATGCGCTCGGGTGAATAGCCCAGGTAGAAATCAGTCCCTGCTTTGAGGCCAGATAGCGCCTCCAGTACAGGCAGGCATTCTTCTTCGGTTAGGCCAGGATAGACCGTGGATTCAAAGACTACGGTATCGAATCTTTTTAAATAGGCGCCTAGCAATTTGCAGGCCGATAGCAGATGGCTCAAATCAGGCTTTTTGGCAGAATCGATGGGCGTTGGTACGGTGACAATGTGAAAATTAGCCTCAGATAGCAGGCTGGATTCAGCGCTTAAAGTTATATTGGCATTTGAAAAATCAGCGCTTTCGGCTTGCTCTGTTCGGTCGAATCCATTTTGCAGCTCCGAGACACGATTGGCATTCGTGTCAAAACCAATGACTTTGTAGTGTTTTGCGAATGCCACCGCCAAAGGAAAGCCGACGTAGCCCAAGCCGATGACTGAAATAACAGGAACCATCGCCAAAAGGCTACCGGGGCCTTTGACTTCTTGCCTATACGACGATAGTCGGAAGCGATGTTGAAAGACCAGCTTCTAGACGCTTTTTCCAAAATCATTGTGCCTGAATTCGAACAAGATGTTGTCAAACTTGGCTGGGTTAGAGCCATTGAAATTGAAGGTCAGAAATTACGCATCGATTTAGTTTTGCCGAGCTTCGCGCTCAAATCGGAGCGCCAGTGCGCTTCAGCAGTCAAAGAAGCGGCTATTTTATTAGCCCCGACAGGCACAGCGGTCGACTTGAATGTTTTCGCGGAAGTTCAGCCAGCGGTTGAGCAAAGCGTGAAGAAAGAAGGCATTGCTGATGTTAAAAATATTATTTTGGTCCTATCGGGTAAAGGCGGCGTCGGCAAAAGCACAGTCGCATCCAATCTGGCTTTAGCGCTTTCGGGGATGGGATGCCGCGTGGGCCTTTTAGATGCTGATGTTTATGGACCGTCCATCCCGACACTGTTTGACGTTCCTAAAGATGCTGAAGTTTTTGGCATTGCCAAAGAAGGCAGCACTGAAAACTACATGATTCCCTTGGAAGCCAAGGGCATTAAACTGATGAGCATCGGCTTTTTGGTAGACACCAGCTCAGCCATGATCTGGCGCGGGCCTATGATAGCTTCAGCCGCCATGCAAATGTTCAATAACACCGCTTGGGGTGACGTGGATTACTTGATCGTGGATATGCCACCAGGAACCGGCGATATTCACTTGACGATTTCGCAGAAAGTCACTGTGGCAGGCGCATTGGTGGTCTCTACCCCTCAAGATTTAGCCTTAGCAGATGTAACCAGGGCCAAAGCGATGCTTGATAAAGTGAATATTCCGACATTCGGTTTGGTTGAGAATATGAGCTATTTCGTGTGCGACGGTTGCGATAAGCGTCATGAGATATTCTCTCACGGCGGCGCGCGTCAGCTGGCAGGCCAGTTAGGCGTGCCAGTGGTGGCCGAGATTCCGCTGGATGCGACTTTGAGCTTTCAGCATCCGGCCTACCAGGATTTGGCTCATGATTTGGCAACCCGGGTTGTCAAGGCAGCGATGGCGAAGCCTGCTCCGAAGAAAGAAAAAACGCGTTTGGCAATATTGGGATAGGAAGGAGTAAACATGTTCAGCTTTGTAGAATATATTTGGATCGACGGCGCGAAACCTTCTCAAGGTTTAAGATGTAAGACTCGAATCTTAGATTTTGGCGATTCAAGGCCTAACCTGTCTCTGTTTCCTGTTTGGGGCTACGATGGCTCATCTACCAACCAATCGACCGGCCATTTTTCGGACCTGGTGCTAAAACCAGTCAACTTTGTCAAAGACCCGATTCGAGGCGATGGGCACTATCTGGTTTTGTGTGAAGTTTTCAACGTGGATGGCACGCCTCACGAAAGCAACACCAGAGCCAAGCTGCGTGAAGAAATGCAGCGTGGTGCGCCTGATGAAGACGCATGGATTGGCTTCGAGCAAGAATACACCATGTATGAGCCAGATGGCAGAAGACCCTATAAATGGCCCGAGCACAAAGAACCAGAACCCCAAGGCCCTTACTATTGCTCCGTGGGCGCAGACAGAGCCTGGGGACGTAGCCTTTCGGAAGGCCACGCGGGTGCCTGTGTGATGGCTGGCCTTGCCATTTATGGAACGAACGCAGAAGTGATGCCTTCTCAATGGGAATTTCAAATAGGCTATCGAGGCGTCAAATCCGAAAGCGCGGACCCGCTCACCATCTCCGACCATTTGTGGCTAGCCCGTTGGCTGTTGCACCGCATCGGTGAGGATATTGGTATCAGTGTCAGTCTGTCGCAAAAGCCGATGAAAGGCGATTGGAACGGTGCCGGCATGCATACCAACTTCTCCACCAGAGCCATGCGAGATGAAAAGACTGGTTGGGGCGAAATCACCAAGCTGGTCGAAGGGCTTTCAACGCATCACAAAGAACATATTGCTGAGTACGGCGCTGGTTTGGAAGAACGACTGACAGGCCACCACGAAACCTGCGACATCAACACTTTCAAAATGGGCGAATGTGATCGAGGCGCCTCGATTCGAATTCCAGAGCCTGTGGTCCAAAAGCGCTGTGGCTATATCGAAGACCGGCGCCCAGGTGCCAATGCTGACCCTTATCGTATCTCAACTCGTTTATTGAAGACTTTGCATGAAATTAAGTAACCGCGTTTTAAACTTAGGCTCCTCCCCAACTTTGGCAATGAAAGCGCGAACCAAAGCGTTGCACGATCAAGGTATCGAAGTTATCTCGTTAAGTGCGGGCGAGCCTGATTTTGAAACACCCGCTTGTATTGTCGAAGTGGCGCACCGGGCACTCGATAAAGGCGTGAGCCGCTATACGGGCGTTCGGGGAAATGACGAACTGATTTCAGCCATGCGGCTTAAGTTTAAACGAGATCAAGGTTTGGACTACGCACCAGCGCAAGTGCTGTCTTCGGTCGGGGCGAAAGCGTGTTTATCGTTGGCTTTTGATGCGCTATTAGAGCCAGGTGATGAAGCGATTATCTTGGTGCCTTATTGGGTAAGTTACCCAGAAATGGTCAAGCTTTCCGGTGCAACGCCTGTTTTTGCAAAACCAACACTTGAATCTATCAACGCGGCGATTACGCCTAAAACCAAAGCAATTGTAGTCAACTCTCCGAACAACCCTGACGGGGCGGTGTATTCGAAAGAATTCTTCCAAGGCATGATGAAGCTTTTAGAAGGCACCGGCGTTTGGGTAATATCAGACGAGATATACGAGCACTTGGTATTCGATGGTTTGAAACACGTATCTCCGGCATCGGTGTCTGAAGACGCCTATGCTAGAACGATTGTGATTAACGGCGTATCCAAAGGCTACGCGATGACTGGCTGGCGCGTTGGTATTATCGGCGGGCCTGAGCCGGCGGTTTCGGCGATGGTTAAACTGCAAGAACAACGTATCAGCTGTATCCCTACGATCTGTCAGATGGCTGCTGCGTATGCGCTGACAGAGCCGGCGGAGCTGAAGGTTGAGATTGAAAAGATGCGCTTGGCGTATCAAGAACGCCGCGATCGATTCATGGAAGCGATTGTGCAGATTCCAGGTGTAACTTGTGAAAAGCCGCAAGGTGCGTTTTATACGTTCCCGAACTTCAGCGCTCGCTTTCCGGATGATACGGCGCTCGCTAATGCGTTACTGGCTGACGCTCACGTAGCAACCGTGCCCGGCACCCCCTTCGGCATGCCAGGGCATTTAAGGATCAGTCTAGCGTCAAAACTAGAAGAAATTCTAGCAGGCGTAGATAAAATCAAGCAATTCCTGTCATCCCGGCCTTGAGCCGGGATCCAGCGCTGTGTAAAACCCTGGACCCCGGGTCCGCGCCCGGGGTGACAACTAAGCGCGTAGTGTTGCGCCTAACGATTTTTCAAGCTCTTTGGTCAACTTTTCAATCAAAGGCTGCACTTCACTTTCAGTCAATGTCCGTTCAACGTCTCGCAAAGACAGCGATACGGCGACGGATTTCTTCCCAGCTTCAATGCCCTTACCTTGGTAAACGTCAAATATCCGAGCATCTTCCAATATCAACGCGAGCGGCTCAAACTTCCGAATGGCACTGAGCAATTCACCAGCCAAAATCTTTTCATCCAAAATCAGCGCCAAATCGCGTCCGATGCCTGGGAACTTCGGCAATACCTTCGCCTGAATCACTTGGAAGCAATGCGCTTTTAACGCTTCTAAATCAATTTCGAACACCGGCGATTGACCATGGTCACTCAAATCGGGGTGCAGATAGCCCATCTGGCCCACAAGTTTGTCCCCGACCAAAATATCCGCTGACTGCGCGGGATGCAAATAACTTGCAGGTGCCTGGGCCGGTATAAACTCAGCCTTAAGCTTTAAAGATTCAAGCAGCCCTTCCAAAATACCTTTAAGCACATAGAAATCCGCACCCTGCATCACACCTGCAAGCATCAGCTTTTCGGTCGCGTACGAATCAGCGCTCATATTGTCCAGCGTCAAACCATCCGTCTGTGGCTGAGCACCTGCCTTATTGAGGCCTAAAAAGACGCAGCCAATTTCGAAAAATGCAGGCCGTTGCGCTTGTTGTCGCAAATTATAGCCGACGTTTTGCATGAGGCCCGGCAACAGATTTGTTCGCATCGCCGACAACTCTTCGCCCAGAGGATTTTTAAGTTTTAGAGCTTCGACATTAGAAAAGCGTGCTAGCTCCGAAGGGGAGCTAAAAGCGTAATTAACCGCTTCGAAAAAGCCAGAGTTCGCCAGATGCGTTTTAATATGCCGTTCGAGCTTGTCTAAAGACTTATCAATTGAAACACCTTCAGCCTGCTTTTTAAAAGTTAGCTCTGACGGAATCGCATCAAAGCCTATCAAGCGCATGGCTTCTTCAATCAGATCGATTTCGCTGGTGATATCGGGCCTAAAAGTTGGCACTCTGAATTTTAAAGCATCATGAGCAGCGCGGCCAGCAGTCTCAATGCCGAGCGCTAAAAAGCGTGCTCTGATTTGCACTGGGTCCATCTGAGACTCTGAAAGTCCCGAAAGTGCTGCGAGCCTGGCGGGTCTAAGTGAAATTTCCAATGGCTGAATGGGGTTTGCGTAGATATCCACAACTTCACGTCGAATACGCCCGCCTGCAATTTCCTCAATTAGGCTGGCGGCTCTATCTAAAGCACCAATGACGCCATTGGGATCACAGCCGCGCTCGAAGCGATAACTTGAATCGGTGCTCATTTGTAAGCGTTTGGCTGTCTTGCGGACGCCAGATGGTTCAAAATAGGCTGACTCCAACAAAATATTTTGTGTGGTATTGGTCACTTCGCTGTTTTTACCGCCCATGACACCAGCAATGGCCAAGGCTTGTTCGTCGTCAGCGATGACCAGGTCAGTGCTCGTTAGGATGCGTTCTTTGCCATCCAAAGTCACTAATTTTTCGCCTTCTTCGGCAAAGCGTACTTTCACGCCAAAGCGCCCTTTGGCTTTGGATAGGATATCTAAATCAAACGCATGCAGCGGCTGGCCTCGCTCCATTAATACCCAGTTGGTGATATCAACCACGTTGTTGATGGGTTTGATATTAATTGCGAGCAGTTTTTTTTGCAGCCATTCGGGGCTTTCGGCGATTTGAACGCCTTCGATAATGCGAAGCGCATATCTTGGGCACGCTTCTTTAGCCTGCACATGCACTTGGATCAGATCATGAATCGATGCACCGAGCTCTTTGACTGAAGGCGCCAAGAAAGTTGTTCTAGACAGGTAGATCGCCGCTAATTCACGAGCAACGCCAAAGTGGCTTAAAGCATCGGGGCGGTTCGGAGTCACTTTGAGCTCTAAAATCGTGTCGTCTTCAAAGCTTTGAACTGACTCGATTTCAAGGCCAGCAAAAGTGAGTTTGCGGGCAAGTTCATCCGGCGATGCCCCGGTTAAATCAACGAGGCTGTGCAAAGTTTGAATGCTGACGTACATAATTTTAAAACTGTTTTAAGAATCTAAAGTCGTTTTCGAAAAAGAGCCGAATGTCTGAAATTCCATGGCGCAACATCGCAATGCGCTCAACGCCCATCCCGATGGCAAAGCCTGAGAACTTTTCCGGATCAACGCCCGCGGTTTTCAGCACATTGGGGTGCACCAGGCCGCAGCCGAGGATTTCAATCCAGCCGGTTTCTTTGCATAGTCTGCAACCGGTGCTGTTTTCGCCTTGGCAGGCAAAGCAGCTCATGTCTACTTCGGCAGAAGGTTCTGTAAAAGGAAAGAAGCTGGAGCGCAGTCTAACTTTCGATTTTTCTGAAAATAGGCGTTTGACCAAAAGCGTCAAAGTGCCTTTCAGGTCGGCGAAAGAAATGCCCTGGTCTACACAAAGTACTTCGATTTGGTGAAACATCGGGGAATGCGTGGCATCTTGGTCATGCCGGTAAACTTTACCGAAGCAAGCGACTCTAAAGGGCGGCTCTTTGAGCGCAAACATCGCGCGCAGCTGTACTGGGCTTGTCTGCGTTCTTAAAACCACATCGGGCGCCAGATGGAAGGTATCTTGCATCTCGCGTGCAGGGTGATCTGCCGGGAAGTTTAAGGCTTGAAAGTTATAAAAGTCGTGCTCGATTTCAGGGCCTCTGACCGACTCAAAGCCTAAATCGGATAGAATATCCAAGATCTCATAGGCAGTCTGGGTCAAAGGATGAATGGCGCCTAAGGCAGGCTTTTTGCCTGGTAAAGTGACATCGATGCTTTGTTTAAGAATCTCTTGCTTAGCCGAATCCTGGAGCCGAAGTTTGGCGGCTGCCAAGAGCTCTTCGAGTTCATCACGCAAAGCATTGGCTTCTTGCCCAAGAACTTTACGTTCTTCAGGTTTCAAAGAGCCCATGCTTTTTAAGATTTCGGAGAGCCGACCTTTTTTGCCTAAAAAGGCAACGCGCAAAGACTCTAGTTGTTCGAACGACTGAATGGCCGTCAAACTCTCCAGAGCGTTTGCGCGAATGTCTTTAAGCTGCATTGACCTTGGCCACCAAGCTTGCGAATGCAGAACTGTCCGCGATGGCCAGCTCCGACAAAGCGCGCCGGTCCAAGGTGATGTTTGCTGCTTTCAGTTTAGCCATCAAAACGCTGTAGCTTAGGCCATTTTCTCTGGCAGCTGCGTTTAGACGGGTAATCCAAAGACGTCTAAATTGTCTCTTCTTCGCTTTACGATCTCTGTATGCATACACCAAACCACGCTCAACGCTTTCTACCGCAGTACGGAAGAGGCGGTTACGGGTTCCAATGTGACCGGAAGCAAGCTTTAAAATGCGCTTACGACGATGACGGGCTTTAAAGCCTCGAGTTACACGTGCCATAATTCAAATCCTTCTTATACAAACTAAAATAGGTAGGGAATCGAGCGTTCTGCGCGAGCGGAATCGCCTTTATTCATATAACCAGCTTTCAATAGCTGACGTTTACGTTTGCGATTCTTATTGCTCAAACAATGTGACTTGCCCTTGGACGGAACTTTAATTTTTCCCGTACCAGTAACGCGAAGGCGTTTAGCTGCCGCACGATTCGTTTTCATTTTGGGACTGTTTTTGCCCCTTGCTTTGTTACAACCTGCCATAAGACCTTCCTAATTCCTTTCTTTTTGCAAAAACACAAGAGGGGCCGTGTTATTTCTTCTTGCCCGGACCCACGATCATTACCATTTGCCGGCCTTCCATACGGGCTGGCGATTCTACAACGCCTTCTTCCTGAATTCTCTCGGCAACGCGCTTAAGCACATCAAAGCCGATTTCAGGATGAACGATTTCCCGTCCTCTAAACATCACGGTCACTTTGCCCTTATTGCCTTCAACCAGAAAGCTTCTCAGGCGAGCGACTTTAACTTCAAAGTCATGGATATCCGTTTTAGGGCGAAATTTAACTTCTTTAAGCTCAATAACCTGCTGCTTTTTCTTAGCTTCATTGGCTTTACGCTTTTGCTGATACTTGAACTTACCGTAGTCCATGATCTTGCAAACAGGCGGTTTTGCCATCGGAGATACTTCTACCAGATCGAGTCCCATCGACTCTGCACGCCTTAGAGCGTCTATCGTTTGAAGAACGCCAAGTTGTTCGCCATCTTCAAGGATTACTCGAACTTCCGGAACTCTAATACGACGATTAACGCGTGGTTCCATTTGCTTGTGTCTAGGATTGTCCGGGGAATCGGGATTCATGCGTGGGGGGGGCTTTGGGAAAACGATGGCTATATCTCCTGGAGTAAATAAGTTAGACCGTCTTGCCTTAAAATAGAAGTTTTGACAAGAGAAACATACTTTGAAAAAAACATTCATTAATCCATTCTTGGTAGCATTTTTGTTCGGCATTTTAGGTTTGCACCTAGTTAGAGAATTCAACGCCCGCAGGCTTACTGCGCCCCCTGCCCTTGTCGAAGTGCCTGACTGGGAACTCACCAGTCATGAAAACAAGCCTTTTGGCAGCAAGGATCTGAAAGGCAAAGTCGTCATCACCAGCTTCTTCTTCACCAGATGCCCCACCATCTGCCCTAAAATGACCCAAAGTATGCTGGAGGTTCAAAAGCGATTTACCAAATTAAAAGATAAGTCGGCATTTTTAACCATTACTATAGATCCAGAGTTTGACACCCCTGAAGTGTTATCTGACTTCAGACTTAAATATGATACTAATTGGACTTATTTAACCGGCGCAAAAAAAGATATTTTAAGTGTAGTTGAAGGAAAAATGAAGCTACCAATGGGGGATGGGCACCATGTAGCTGAATTGGTCTTATTTGACCAAGTAGGCGATCTAAGAGGCAAATTCGGTACGGATCCAACCTCGTTGGCCGCCTTAGAAAGGGCAGCTAAGCACCTTATTGACAATCCATAAAAACAGGTTACTTTTACACAAGGTTTTAAATGAAAATATTATCTATACTATTTGCGACTGCTTCCTGCTTGGCTTTTGGCCAACCTGAGATTTTAATTGAAGCAACGGGTAAAAATCCAAACGAGCGTCACGTCAATGCAACCCCCGACTTGATTGAATTGCTTGTTGATATTGACCCGAAAGCATACGGCTATCGCGCACAATCACACGACATGGCTGTGAATATGACTGCGGATCCACTGCTGAACGGTCGCTTTACTTTGGACTATAACTATAAATTGAGCTCACACTGGAAGCTGGTATTCCCCGTATCGTTTGAGCACACGAGCCTGGTGCTGCCCTTCGCCCTTCCAGTAGGCATTAGCTCTAATAATAGGATCGACAGCCAATGGTCCCTATTAGCAGGAGTTGGCGCGAAGCTACGCCTTTCCGAATGGATGCAAAAATCCAGCTTCTTTATCGAAGGCTGGCTCCAATCCGGTGTATATGCCCAAAATGCCAAAGGTTTTAGCGACACCCGCTATGCCGCCCGCATCCGCCCTTCCCTATATGTAGGCTGGGAACGCATTTTTGAAAGTGGTCTAGTATTCGGTATTAAGACAGGAATTGAAGCGAATTTAAACATACTAACAGGCACCCCTCTTGCGTATTCAGACAATAATGTTAACTTTGTGCCTGCGATTAACTTAGGATTTGCTTGGTAACTAATATGAAATTAAATCTAATCATAGCAACCGGCCTTTTAAGCCTCATAAGCGCCTGCGGCGGTCGTAGTCTAAACATAGACGCGATTGACCTAAGCCGCTACACGCTAAACTTGAGCGAATCACAGGACCAGTTCCCGGCTTATGTAAAGCTGATGACGCGTACCAGCGCTGCCGCCAAATTCTGTTCGACGGTGAACACCCCTGTTTGTCGTTCAGAGCAAGATATCTGGACAAACAAGGTCGCTGAGATTTGCGTTGAGCATCTGTCCAACGTTTGCCATATGGCCAGCCAGGTAATACCTGGTGAAGTAGAGGAAATAGCGAAATTTTTTGCTGATAAAGAGCACGCAAAGCACTTATATGTTGTGGGTAAATCTAACGCAGATGTAGACGCCCGTATGTTCGCCATGGCCCGACAAGATAAGGGCTCTCACATTGTTAAGATCCTCTCAGATAGAATGACTGATGATGCGAAAGCGCAAGGTTGGACAGAGTCTGAATACAGCGCCGTATTGGCTGCGGTATTGAAAAAGTATCACACCAAGTCAACTATCTTTTATATTAAAGGCCACAGTACTGACTATGCTTCTTATAACGCGGTTATAAATGCTGAGTATTCAGAGAGTCAAGGACGGGAGCGCTTGTTGCTTCAGTTTGTGCCTTTACCGGAGCTAGTTGGGTATGCACAGGAGCTTGCTAAAGCTAAAGGTATTTCCCCATTAGATGCTTTCAGGGCTTCTCTACTGGTATTCGCTTTCCTTCCGCATTATGCGTTTTTAACTGAGATTGATCAGGTTTTAGAATCAAGTAAGATGATTAGAGGCGCCTCGGATGCAATCCTCGAAGCTGCTTTTGCTCAATATCAGTTAAAAGATCGATTGCAGAGAAACAACTTCGATGTGAAAAATAAAATGAAATTATTTGCATCAGAATATTCTCAGTTTACTTACGGCAAGATGAATACCGTCAGTGAAATGGTGAAAGAATACTCCGCTGCGTTTACTGATGAAAGCGCTCGTAATGTGAGCGATTTATATGAAATGATAATGTCACTAGACAAAACCATTGATGACATGGGAACTAGATTCCGAAAATTTGAAATTATTTAAAGGGAGAACTAAAAATGAAAACGATGAACTGGATGTTGCTATTAACTTTAACTGTTGCTGGATTCGCGGACGCTAAAACTTGGGCAGAAAGAAAAGCCGAAGCAAAGACCAAAATGGCTTTGACTGATACTAATCTTATGGCTGCCCTCGATGCCTTCGGCACACAAATGATTAATCTGAAAAACAGCAGGGAAGCGCATATGGACCAAACCGCTGAGAACGGAGTTATGGCGGAGCATGCGGTAGATGGCGTTCGCAAAATAGCTGCCAAACTGGAAAGTGTTGACCTAAGCGAAAGTAAATAGTCGTTACAATGATTTGACTTAAAATAGGACTTTATGAGAAAACTGGCTGTAACATCTTTAACATTAATAATGCTGACGAGTACTCTTTCTTTTGCTGCTACTTGGGAAGAAAGAAAAAGTGCGGCTAAAGCTAGATTAGCTTTGAGTAACAAGCCACTTGAGGATGCTTTGCAGCAGTTTTCCGGTTCTATGACTACCGAATTTGGTAAGGTCAAAGGCGAGTTTGATAAGAAAGTGAACGTTTTAACTAAAGAAAATGAAGATTTACGCAAGAAAATAGGACAGCTATCTTCTTCCTTTGATGTTCAAGTGGGTAACACGCCGCTTGCTAGGACTATTATTTCTGATGAGGAAAAGGTCGGGCGCCCTCGGCCCGAGTTTCTGGATAAGAATATATGTAGTACTTTGAGCGCAAGGTATCTTTCTTCGTTGCCTTCCGGCAAATTTCTAGTCCAATGCACTACTGAAACTGACACAGCATGTCTGAAAATTGAAAACAATTTTTTAGATCAGGATTGGCCGGCAGTGCTAGAAATTGACTTGCCCTATCATTGTATACGTTTTGAATCTCAATAGAATTTTTAGCTAATAGACTTTTTGCAAAGCCTAATTGTTTTGCATTCGCACAATTACAATATTATGAAATATATATTTATTATCAACCTAGTTCTAATGTCATTTTCTGCAGACGCCATTAAATGCGCGAAAGGCTACGAGCCTTACGAACATTTGGGTAAGGAAAAGTGTCGGTCGAAATGCGAATCTGGCGAACGCAATGCTGAGGGAACTTGTGTTTCACCAGTAAAAGAGAAAGCCTGCCCGCCTTCGCAGCATTTGTCCGGCAGTGAGTGTGTTGACAGATGCCGTGCGCAGTCAAATCAAGTATTTGATGCAGATAGTAAATCATGCGTCTGCTCGACTGGTTTTGAACGAATCGAAGGGGACTGTTTGGTTCTTTGCCCTGCGGGCACGAAGCGCCATCTAAAGGATTGTGCATTAATTCCCGTGGAAACGAGAGCTATTTCTGCCACAACGATAGGTGTTGTCGCAGCTGCCGCTACTGTTCTTAGTTTTATAGGGGCTGCAGTTTGGGCTGATATTGCGCGGGCAAATAAAATTGAAAAGGCTTTGCAAAATATGGGGAAACAACAATGAAATATTTATTATTAATCACCTGCTTAACTTCTTCCTCCTTTCTATTTTCTAATCCAGACGAAGCGAGGCGCCTGGCTGAGCGAGCTAGTGGTGCCATGGAAGATGGCGATGTCGAATCAGCTATGGATATGTGGGCTCAGGCGGTTAGTTTAGACCCCACGATCGCTGGAGCATTTCCCTTGCTTGCTTCGACCACACAGATCTTGCCAAAAGGCGGCAGTGCCTTTGCATATTTAGGCGGCATAATCCGCAAATTGGTAGGACGAAAAAATTCGCGTGATGCGGCTAGAAGACTAGGCGCTGCCTACAAAGAAAGAGTTGGTAAACATAGAACTGTGAGCGGGTTCTTAAGCCAATTCGTGTCAGGTTTGCAATTACCTGTCAGAAGAGCGGCCGTGGATTCTGCAAATATGCATTTGCCAATGGGGTGGCAAATTAGCGCAGCGCAACAAAGAGGTGGCCAGCGAACGCCTTTCGTTTTAAGTGGAGATAGCCAACTAGACCCAGTGTTATGGAGCCAGATTCAAGCTGCTCTTGCTGCCGGTAGCACTACAGGCGCTAGAGCCTCAACTGGTTCAAATCAAGATGCTCAATCAACTCGTGCTTTAAATAGCACCGACTCGGGTGAGGACTCTGACGAAGATCATACACGTTAAGAGTTGAGCCCCACTTGTGGGGCTTTTTTGAATCCGCAAAAAACTTCTTGTAAAGCCGTTTTCAACGCTCTATCTTTTGGGAAGAAGTCGAGATGTATTAGTTCACTTAAAAATCGATGGAGATTTATATGAAAAATTTACTGTTCAAAGTTATCCCTTTCGCACTAGTTGCAACTGCTGGTTATTCTCAAACTCAGTTGGAAACTCATCTAGATCATGCTTTGAAAGATGCGCAAGAGTTAACAAAAACTGCGCAAACTGCTCAAGCCGATCTTGCTAAAGCGCAAAAAGAGATTGCTGAGTTAAAAAAGCAAAACCAGTCTTATGGAGACGAAGTTAAGACACTTAAGTCAAAATCGGCTAGATCGAAAAAGGAAGCTGCCGAATTTGAGCAATTACGTCGGCAAAATGAAGCTTTGACTAATCATAATGAATCTTTGAAGCAGAAGTTAAGCAAAGCGAATGAATTTTTTAAAAGTTTTAATTCAGACGCTGTAGAAGCACAAGATAACGCTCAGGAAGCTGTCAAATCTACTGAAGACAGTTCGGTGGAAAAGTAATAAGAGAGTTGAAATGAAACTTAATTTATTCTCGTCACTTGTGCTAATTGCTTTCGTCTCTTCAGTTTCGGTTGCGGATAACAATCTGCCCAAAACAGAACCTGAGGTGACCGAGGTATCTGCCAAAGAGTGGAAAAAGTCGGCGGCAGAAACTAAAGATGCTCTCGCGCATTTGGGCGGTACGCTGCGCGTGCTTGCCCAAAATGTTTACCAAGAAGAAGTCAAACCTGCCGGCCACGCGGTTAAAGAAACCGCTTTAAAGTTCTGGAAAAAGGTTGAGAAGATATTTGGTAAAGACGCAGAGCTCTAAGGGCTATCTTTAAAAACCCCTTACACGTTTCCAGGTGGGCAGATCTTTGATGCTCATCATGGGGTTATTCGCGCGCACTACCCCAAGAGATGCCTGTTCTCCTCCGTAGGCGTGACCTGGGTAAAGTGTCATATTGTCTGGCAGCGAGCTAAAGCGCTGCGTTAAAGTCTCATACATTTGTTCAGAGTTGCCGCCGGGTAGGTCTACTCGGCCGCAGCCTTCTAGAAATAACGTATCACCTGAAATTAGACTGTCTTTTAGCCGAAAGCACATGGAGCCAGGCGTATGGCCCGGGGTGTGTAGTAGCTCGATGGAAATGCTGCCTACCTGAACGACATCGCCGGATTCATGCAAAGCGAGATCCGATTTAGACATTCCGGTGATTTGGGTGATGCCAGGCGCTTCTAGTTTATGAGCGTGGCATTTGCACGGATTTAAGCGCATGAGCTCAGCCAGACCTTCGATGTTCAGGCCGTAGGCGCTGCCGCCGATGTGATCGGGATGATAATGGGTGGCCAATGCGCCGGTGATTTTCATGCCGTCGGTGGCTGCGATGTCTAAGATTTCTTGGATTTCCCAGGCTGGGTCTACCACCACGCATTCGCGGGTGGTTTTATCACCTATCAAATAGATGAAGTTCTCCATTTGAGCAGCGAAGGGGTTGTTCTGGCCAAAGTCTCGGCCACCTAAGAGCTGCTTAAAGTAGAGCTCGCTCACGGGCTAAGCCTGTCGAGCGTTCTAGCAAACGGGATGGTCTCTCGCACGTGATGCAGGCCGCAGACCCAGGCGACGCAGCGCTCGATGCCCATGCCAAAGCCTGCGTGGGGGACGGAGCCGTAGCGGCGCAGGTCTAAGAACCATTCAAAATCAGATTGATTGAGGCCATGGCGCTTGATTTCGGCTAGGAGCAGCTCAAGGTTGTCTTCACGCTGCCCGCCTCCGATGATTTCACCGTAGCCTTCAGGGGCTAAGATATCCATGCATTTGGCGTAGGTTGGATTTTCCGGGTCTTTCTTCATATAGAAGGCTTTGATCGCAGAGGGGAAATGGGTCACGACCAAGGGTCTATCGTATTGTTTGGTCAGCTCGGTTTCATGCGGAGAACCAAAATCGCCGCCCACGTCGATTTCCATGCCGAGTTCTTGGATTTTCTTGCAGGCATCCAAGTAATGCAGGCGTGGGAACGGCTTTCTTGTGTTTTTTAAGATCGTTAGGTCGCGTTCTAGGATGGTCGTTAGGTCTTTTTCGTGCTGGTTTAATACCCTGTCCACCACGAAGCATAGAAAGTCTTCTGCCAGGTTAATATCGCCTTCTAGGTCCATGAAGGCGGCTTCGGGCTCGACCATCCAGAATTCGTTTAAGTGGCGCCTGGTTTTGCTTTTTTCAGCTCTAAAGGTTGGGCCGAAGCAATAAGTTTTACCGAAAGCCATGCAGGTGGCTTCTTGATAAAGCTGGCCGGATTGAGACAAAAAGGCTTTTCGGTCATCGAACCATTTGGTCTCAAACAAAGTTGAAGTGCCTTCACAGGCATTAGGCGTGAAAATTGGGCTGTCGACTAACAGATAGCCATTTGAGTCGAAATAATCGCGGGTGGCTTTCACGATGGTGGCACGAATTCTTAAAATAGCGTGCTGACGCATGGAGCGTAGCCATAGGTGCCTGTTATCCATCAAGAAGGCATCTCCATGGTCTTTTTTGGAGATGGGGTATTCTTCGGAGCGGCTAACTACCTGAAAGCCAGTGACTTGCAGTTCATAGCCGCAAAAGGGCGCCCGGTCGTCTTTTTTGACCATGCCGGTGATGGTGAGCGAAGATTCTTGGCTGAGGCCTTTGGCAGCTTCAAATTCGGCTTCAGAAACGTCCGCTTGGCTCATGACAGCTTGGATAAAACCAGAGCCATCCCGAATTTGTAGAAACAGAATTTTTCCCGAGCCACGCTTATTGTAAAGCCAGCCATTTAGGGTTACCTGCTGCCCTTCACTATTTGAAATATCTGCAATTGTCATAAAAGGACTTATTAAACCATGGAAAGAATGCGTCAACTCAATACTGGAATCATCGAAGTTATTTGCGGCCCTATGTTTTCGGGGAAAACCGAGGAGTTAATTCGCCGCCTTCGCCGCGCTAAGATTGCTAAACAGAGAGTTGTCGTTTTCAAACCTTCAATCGACAAGCGATTTGATGAAGTTCAAATTGTTTCTCATTCAGCGCAAAAGATTCCGTCTATCCCTGTTGAGGACGTTGAATCGATTCAGCACTGCCTGGATCAATTGGATGCACCGCCTGATTTAGTGGGGATCGATGAAGCGCAGTTTTTTGATGCTTCTTTGGTTAACTTCGTGGAAGGTTTGGCCGATTCAGGTGTTCGCGTGATCTTATCTGGTCTGGATCAAGATTCGACCGGAAAGCCTTTTGGTCCGATGCCTGAACTATTGGCTGTTGCTGAGATCGTGACAAAGCAGTATGCCGTGTGTGTGGTGTGTGGAGCATTTGCCAGTAAGAGTTTCCGTTTAAAATCCGAGGCTACCCAAGTTTTGGTTGGTGCGAGCGACAGCTATGAAGCGCGCTGCAGAGCTTGCTACCACCAAGGGACTTCATGCCAGTAGACATCGCTTACCAAAAAATTCCGCATCGCCAGAGTGAAATTGAGCACCTCTACGGTCCTCAGGTGCATATTTTAGCGGACCCTTTTTTGCTCTCTCATTTGGCTTTTTTGTGTGAACAGCACACGGGCCAACCGGCCATCAATAGCGTGGTGAGAGATCTTTATCAGTATTTGATTAAAGCTGTTTTAAACGGCGAGTTTCCCCGGGCGCAAACTCAGGTGAACACCCGCATGATCGAGCATTCTCCTTTGGGTGTTTGGTGCGGAGAAGTGTTAGAGCGGCAGGTTAAAACTGTAACGGTTAATATCTTGCGCGCGGGTACCATGCCGAGCCAAGTATGCTTTGATTATTTGAATAAGACTTTGGAGCCCTCAGGCGTCCGCCAGGATCATGTGGTGATGTCGCGGGTAACTGACGGTAAGAACCAGGTAACGGGCTCGCATTTGGGCGATAGCAAGATCGGTGGCACGGTAGATAATGCGATTGTTATCTTCCCAGACCCGATGGGCGCTACAGGCAGCTCGCTGAGCACCGTGATTTCGCATTACAAAAAAAATGTCGTTGGCAATGCGGCCAAGTTCATTGCGGTGAACTTGATTGTTACGCCGGAATATTTAAGGCGCTTAAAGACCGATCATCCGGAAGTTATCGTCTATGCGCTTAGACTCGATCGGGGCGCTTCTTCGGAGCGAATTTTAAATGAAACACCAGGTCGGTTTTGGGACGAAGAAAGCGGCCTCAGTGAAAATCAATACATCTTGCCGGGCGGCGGCGGATTTGGGGAGATAATGAATAATGCCTACTGTTAATACACTGTTGTCAGCTGAAGTAATTGCTAATCGCATTGCAGAGCTTGGGAAGGAAATTTCCGAGCGCTATGCACATTTGGAACAGCCTTTGATGCTGGTTGGCGTTTTAAAGGGCTCGTTTATCTTTTTAGCGGATTTGTGCCGGCAGATATCCATCCCTTTGGAGGTCGAGTTTATCGGTGTTTCTTCCTATGGCGAGGCGACAAAATCTTCAGGTGTGGTCCAAATCACTCAAGATTTGACTAAGCCTATCAAAGAACGCGCTGTGCTTTTGGTGGAAGATATCGTAGACACCGGTTTAACCGCTCGGTATCTGCTGGATAATTTTAAGACCCGGGAGCCATCTAGCATTGCGCTTTGCTCTTTGCTTGAAAAGCCGACCCAAAATCAGGGTACAATACCGGTAGACTTTTGTGGGTTTCAAATACCTGACCAGTTTGTCGTCGGCTACGGACTAGATTGGGCGCAGAAAATGCGCAACCTCCCATATGTTGGAGTGGTGGAGTGATGCTTGAAAGACGTGCTGCTATTTTCGAAGGTCGGTCGAAATAAGAACGGCTTCAATGAGAAAAGCCTAACGGTTTACCTCTTGGAGCTAAGCTTACTGATCGCCCAGTCACGGTTACCAGAAGCAGCCAATTTAGTTGCTCAAATTACTGGATCCGATGCCGTTTTATTAAAGCTGTCGCCCGAGATCTTTTCGACGAGTTTAAGCGAAGTCGATCAGTCCTTTCTAAGGGGTGAAGTTAAGCCCAAAGTCGGGCAGCTCAATAAGCTTAACTCCCTTTTGGAAACTGACTTGATGAACCTGGGTAGGCTTGAAGTCGGCGCTTATGCAGAAAACGATGTTTTGATTGCGGGTAAAATCGAACGGCATTTGAGCGAAGATCTTGCCAGGCGAGCGCGTTATGAAGAAGCGATTAAAGACGCGCAAACTGGTTTCTTTGGACGTGAACTGTTTTTTGATTTTCTGGAACACGAGTTTAACCGCTCGCTTCGATACCAGGCGCCCATGTCGCTGATATTGATGGATATCGATGGTTTTTCCAAGGTCTCCAATGCTGATCTTGTATTAAGTAAAACGGCGATGAGGATTCGGGCGGAAACCCGGCAGGGTGATTTTATTGCGCGGCTTTCGGAAAAGACGTTTGCATTGATTGAACCTATTACGACCATTCAAAATGCGAGTGAAGCGGCTTCTAGAATTCTGGCTAAATTCAAGCACTTACCGGTGCTTATTCAAGAGACACCTTTGCAAATCCATCTGTCGATTGGCGTTGCCAGTTTGTCTCCTCAAGATGAATCACCAGTTGCCTTGATTGAAAAAGCGGATGTGGCATTGCAGGCCGCCAAACGCCTGGGCGGAAACCAGATTGTGGTTTTCGACTAATGCGTTATGACGACGAGAATGACATCCATCTTGATCCCTATCGCAGACGGCAGCGAAGAAATAGAGGCCGTCACTTTAATTAACGTCCTTCGCAGAGCCGGCTTTGACGTGACCGTTGCCAGCGTCTCTCAGCTTGAAATCAAAGGCGCTCGGCAAATCAAATTAACCGCAGACAAGAAGTTGGAGGAATGCCAGCACGAATCTTTCGATGGCATCTTTTTGCCCGGCGGAATGCCTGGAGCCACCAACCTTGCTGCCTGCGAGCCTTTAATCGCCATGCTCAAAAAGCATGCGGGTGCAGACAAATATTATGGGGCTATTTGCGCCTCCCCCGCGGTGGTCTTAGCTGCCAATGGCCTTTTAGATGGAAAGAAAGCGACCACATATCCTGGCTTTGAAGCAAAGTTGCCTGACCAAACTTGCGCACAGGAACGCGTTGTCGCTGATGGCAACTGCATTACGGCGCAAAGCCCAGGTTCAGCGCAGGAATTCGCCCTGCGTATCATCGCTCACTTGGCCGGTGAAGGTAAATCAAAGGAAATTAGAGGCGATTTGTGCTGAACGTCAGCCGAATTGGCCTAGGTGGCATGCCGCTGTCTATCAGTGGCAGGCCTTTTGAAGCAGATGCCCTGGCTGTCATTCGAGCCGCTTTAGAGCTGGGCGTTGATTTTATCGATACGGCCAATGTCTATTGTCAAAGCGATGAAGATATTGGTCACAACGAACGATTGATTGCTAAAGCTTTGAAAAACTGGCGGGGCGACCACACAGTTTACATTGCCACCAAGGGTGGCCTGGAGCGCCCAGATGGCGCCTGGACCCAAAATGCCAGACCGAAGGCATTGCGCCTCGCTTGCGAGAAGAGCTTAAAAGCTTTGGAGGTCGAAAGGATATTTCTGTATCAATTGCATGCGGTTGATGCGCAGGTGCCTTTGGAAGATTCGGTTGGTGAAATCATGAGACTGCAAGAAGAAGGCAAAGTTCAGCATATCGGCCTATCTAATGTAGTTGTGGATGACATTAAAAGGGCGTTGGCCATGACACCTATTATGAGTGTTCAAAATCGTTTTAACCCACTTTGTCAGCGTGACATTGAAAATGGCGTGATTGAAACCTGTTTAAAATATAAGTTAACTTACCTTGCTTATAGCCCGGTTGGAGGCGGAAACTGGCATAAGGCCTTGGGAAATCACCCGACCTTACTTGATATTGCCAAGAAATATGGTATTAGCTCCTTCCAGGTCATGTTGGCTTTTGCCTTAGGTCAGGGACCTCATGTCGTAGCCATTCCGGGCGCCAGTAAGATTGCGAGCATAAAAGATAGCGTTCAAGCGTTACAAGTAATCATAGAGCCGACGGATATGAAACGAATCAGTGACTTGGAAATGGTGGTTTAGATGACAGACAAAAAAAAGAACGATCCGCTACAATTCGACAAACGTGTGATGCACAGATTTGTGCAAAATCATAAAATGACTGCCGCTGAAGTTCAGCAGCATTTGACCAAATTACCTGATTTGGAAAGTCAAAGTGAAGACATTGCTTCGCGAATTTTTACTGAGAAAAAGGGGCATGGAAGCCGTTAAGACGTGGCGATTGTGGGTGTCCTATCTCGGCACCCCATTTGCTGGCTTTCAAGCTCAGGCCGGCGTTAAAACCGTTGAGTCGGCTTTTCACGATGCCTTCGCCAAATTAGTTCCTGAGCCGCCCGATATCACGGGTGCAGGTCGCACCGATGCGGGCGTTCATGCAAAAGGCCAAGTCCTATCTTGCCGCTTTGCCAGTCGCTTTGAGGCTAACACGCTTCCTAAAGCGCTGTCGCATTTTTTGAATCCCGAAATCATTGTCTATCGCGCAGATGAAATGCATGCTGATTTTGACGCTCAAAGGCAGTCTATCGGTAAAAGGTACGTTTATCGCCTGGCACTATCCGCGCGGGAGCAGCCTTTTAAGCACCTATACACTTGGCGCATCAAGAAGCCGCTCGATATTCAGGCCATGCGACTGGCTGCGCAGTGCTTGGTGGGTGAGCACGATTATGAGAGCTTTCGTTCATCCCAATGCGGCGCCGCACATGCCAGGCGCTATATCTGGCAAATTTCTATCAATGATGATTGGGAAATCGATATTAGGGGCAATGCTTTTTGTCATAATATGGTGCGCATTATCGTGGGCTCCCTTGTCGAAGTGGGTTTGGGTAAGCTAAAGGCTTTGGATATGCAAAGCATTCTAGATGCCAAAGACCGAACGCGCGCCGGGCGCACTGCCCCGCCTCACGGTTTAACTTTAGAAGAAGTTTATTATCCTGACGATTTAACTCAGGCGGGAATTCCCGAAGGTGCGAAATTTCCTAGATACCCGGTGAGCCTTGAGACTTGGCCATGTTAGGGGTCGGGATATTTGAACTTTTGATGATTTTCACCGTTGCGTTGTTGGTGCTTGGACCAGACCAGCTGCCTAAGGCGGCCCGGGGCCTGGCCAAAATGTTATTTGAATTTCGCAAAGCCAGCGAAGATTTGCGTCTGACCGTCATGGGCGTGAGCGAAGAGAAACAAAATGGACCCGATAAGCTACCCCTTCATGACTCATCTATCTGATTTGCGCCGCATGCTGGTGCGTGCCCTGTGGGGCGTACTGGTTGGCCTTATCGCTTGCTTTTGGGCCGCTGAGCATCTGCTCGCTTGGCTACTGGCGCCGATACAAAAGTCGATGGGCGAGAACGCTCGATTAATCGTTTTGAGCCCTCACGAATATTTTTTCACGGAAATGAAAGCGGCATTTATCGGGGGTGTTCTGCTTTCCAGCCCTTGGATATTTTATCAAATTTGGCTTTTTGTGGCGCCTGGGCTTTATAAGACCGAAAAGAAGATGGCGGCGGTTTTTGTTGGCGTGACCGCGTTTTGTTTTGTTGGCGGGGTGATGTTCGCGCAGTATTGCGTGTTTCCATCCATGTTTAGTTTCTTCTTGGGAACTTTGCCTGCTTATATTGAAGGGCAATACTCGATTGGGCTTTTGTTCGCGTTTTCCAGTAACTTGTTGCTGGTTTTCGGGCTGGTATTTGAAACACCGGTGTTGGTATTTATGCTGGCGTTCATGGACTTGGTGGCGCTGAGCACGCTCAAATCGGTCAGGCGTTATGTGATTGTGGTGGCGTTTATTGTGGCAGCCATTTTGACGCCTACGCCTGATCCGATGACGCAGACCATGATGGCCGTGCCAATGATTCTACTTTATGAGCTGGGCTTATTTTTGGCGCGGCTCGCCAAAATGCGTCTTAATCAGGTCGCTGACCTCGTTTAGGCGATAGGGCTTACGCACATGGTGATAGCTGGCATCAACCGCTTCGTTATCCCCAAAGCCGCTGGTTAAGATGATGGGAATCTCAATTTTTTTCTCTTTAATTACCGCGATAGTGTCGTAACCGCCCAGCTTCGGCATTTTGAGGTCCATGAGAATTAGATCTGGTAAGGTCTGGCTCAAAAATTCAACGCATTCGACGCCATTTTCGACTTCGCTTACTTCATACTGCAAGGCTGCCAGGTGCTCAGCTAAAGCACGCCGGATAAAGTGCTCATCCTCGCAGATTAAAATATGCATATTATAAGTCTATTATATTTTATATAAAAATCCAATTATCTTGGCCTGAGGATAGAGGAAACATGCGGCAAATCATGGGCCTGGGAGCGATCTTGCTTCTAGCTGGGTGTTATTCTTCTGAAAAATCGATCCAAATAGACGGATCTAGTACTGTTTTTCCAATTTCGGAGGCGGTCGCTGAAGAATTTCAGAAAATCGATAAAGCCAAAGTCACCATCGGGGTGTCTGGAACAGGCGGAGGCTTCAAGAAGTTTTGCGCAGGCAAATTAGCCATTGCCATGGCCTCTCGGCTGATTTCGGTCTCCGAGAAGGCACATTGCTTAGAGCAAGGCATTCGATATCGGGAACTGAAGATTGCCATGGATGGCATTGTCATTGCCGTTCATCCTAAAAATAGCTGGATTTCGGCCATTAGCTTGGATGAGCTGAAGGCGTTATGGGAACCGGAGGCTGAGTACAAAGTAACTAAATGGCAGCAAATCAACCCCTCTTGGCCAGCAAAACCTGTGCATTTGTTTGCTCCGGGTGTGGATTCTGGGACCTATGACCACTTTACCAAGGTGGTTGTTGGCAAGGAGCATGCGTCCAGGGGGGATATAACTTCAAGCGAGGATGACAACGTGTTGGTACAAGGCATTTCTACCGATCCGCTAGCCTTGGGATTTATGGGATTTGGATATTATTTGGAAAATAAGGACAAATTGAAGGCCCTATCCGTCAACGGGGTGATGCCAACCTATGAGTCAATCCTTAATAAGACCTATGTGCCTTTATCAAGACCCCTGTTTCTGTACGTGGCTGAAAGGGAGTTTGCCAACCCTAAAGTGCTTCGACTGATCAAATTCTACTTAAATGACAGCGATGGTTTAATCAAAGAGGTAGGTTATGTTCCACTGCCACAAAAAACTATGCTGTGAAAATTTCTTCTTGGCCTTCTTGATGGCATCTGCGCTAATTAGCGTGGGCATTACGCTTGGCGTTTTGGTGGTCTTATTCACTGAGACGTTTATCTTTTTTGAGCAAGTATCTTGGCGAGATTTTTTGTTCGATACGAAGTGGACGCCGCTTTTTGCCAGCAAGCATTTTGGCATTTGGCCGCTGCTAGCAGGCACTTTTCTCACTTCGGCTATTGCGATGGCGGTGGCATTGCCTTTTGGTATTTTGGCGGCCGTTTATTTAAGTGAATTTGCCACCAGCAAGACCCGGCGTATTTTAAAGCCGCTTTTGGAAATTCTTTCTGGGGTGCCAACGGTCGTTTATGGGTACTTCGCGTTGGTATTTTTAACGCCTCTGCTGCAGCAGTTCGTGCCGGGATTGTCCGGATTTAACGCTTTAAGCCCTGGGCTTATCATGGGGATGATGATTATCCCTTTAGTATGCTCTTTAAGCGAAGATGCTCTCTATGCCGTGCCAATGCATCTGCGAGAAGCTGCCTACGCGTTAGGAGCGGGTAAAGTGACAACAATTTGCAGGGTGGTAATTCCGGCGGCTTATTCGGGGATTAAGGCTTCGGTTGTATTGGCGATTTCTAGAGCCATCGGGGAAACCATGATTGTAACACTGGCAGCAGGTCAACAGCCGCAGCTGACGTTGGATCCGCGTGTGCCCATAGAAACCATGACGGCTTATATTGTCCAGGTGAGTATGGGCGATACGCCCAGGGGTACGATTGAATATCAAAGTATTTTCGTTGTGGGGGCCACGCTTTTTGCCATTACCTTTATAATTAACTACCTGTTGGGCGCTAAGCGGAGAACATCGTGAGAGCGCAAACGATATTTCGTTGGGTATGCCTGAGTGCCCTTTTGCTGCCGCTGGTGGTTTTGCTGCTTTTACTTGCTCAGTTGCTCTTTCAAGGGAGCGGCAGACTTGGTTTAGATTTTGTGACCAGCTTTCCCTCGCGCAAGGCTGAGCTGGCAGGCATCTATCCAGCGCTGGTAGGCAGCGTGATGCTGATGGCTATTGCAACTGCGGTGGCGATTCCGTTGGGCATCGGTGCAGCCATCTATTTGGAGGAGTACGCAAGCCATAATCTTTTTGCCCGCATGGTTGAGCTCAATGTGAGTAACTTGGCAGGCATTCCGTCGGTTATTTATGGACTTTTAGGACTCGAGTTATTCGTCCGGTTGATGGGCCTCAAACAAAGCCTGCTCGCTGGCGCGCTCACGCTTGCTCTACTCATGCTGCCGATTATTATCACCGCGTGTCGGGAAGCTTTGAAAACGGTGCCAAGATCTTATCAGGAGGCTTGTTACGCCTTAGGCAGCACAAAATTTGTAGCCATTATTAAAGTAATTATCCCGTTGGCGATGCCAGGCATATTAACCGGATCAATCTTAGCGATTTCCAGAGCCATCGGGGAAACGGCGCCTCTCATCGTTTTGGGTGCAGCCACTTATATTGCCTTCGTTCCGGATGGATTGGATTCGGAATTTACCGCCTTGCCCATTCAAATATTTAACTGGGTATCGAGGCCGCAAAAAGCCTTTTGGAATGATGCGGCCGCTGGGATCATTGTACTGTTGCTAACTTTATTGATTTTAAACCTTTTGGCCATTTTCCTCAGAAACCGGTTCGAGCGCCGATGATGCAAGTAAAACAATTTGAAGTTCAAAAGTTATCTGCTTGGTTCAACGATACCAGGGTCTTGAACGAAATTTCGCTCGATATCTGTGCGCGGCAAGTAACGGCCGTGATTGGCCCATCAGGCTGCGGCAAATCAACCTTCGTTCGCTGCTTGAACCGCATGCATGAGCTATCCGAAGGTGCCAAACTCGAGGGCAGCATCTTTTTAGACGGCCAAGATATCCATGACGACCGCATCGATCCAGTGCTATTAAGACGCCGCGTCGGCATGGTCTTTCAAAAGCCAAACCCTTTCCCTCATTGGTCTATCTTAGACAACGCGCTGAGCGGGCTCAAACTGACCCAACGCTTAAACCGCTCCAAAGCCATGGAAATCGCCGAATCTGCATTGACCAAAGCCGCTCTATGGGACGAAGTCAAAGACAGACTCTCCAAACCCGGTATCAGCCTTTCTGGTGGCCAACAACAGCGTCTGTGCATTGCCAGAGCCTTGGCGGTTGAGCCAGAGGTGATTCTAATGGACGAGCCCTGCTCTGCCTTAGATCCCATTGCCACGGCCAGAATCGAAGACTTGATACATGAACTCAAGAAAAATTATACCATTGTGATTGTGACGCATAGCATGCAGCAAGCCGCCAGAGTCTCGGACCAAACGGCATTTTTCTTGAGCGGTGTTTTGGTTGAATACGCAGACACTCGCCAACTGTTCACTTCGCCCAAAGACAATCGAACGGAAGATTACATTACAGGTAAATTCGGATGAGCAAACTCCACACTGACCGCGGCTACGAAAACGAATTAATCGACCTCAAATCAAGGCTTGCCGCCATGGCCTACGATGTTCAAAAGATGATCCAAAAATCGATACTCTCTTTGGAAACTAAGGACACGAAGCTGGCCGAAGAAGTCATCCTGAAAGACCATGAAATCAACCGTGAAGAAATCGAAATCGACGAGCTATGCCTGTTCCTCCTAGCCAGACGTCAGCCCCTAGGTATGGATCTAAGATTCGTAACCATTCTGCTCAAAATGGTAACCGACCTAGAGCGCATCGGAGATTTAGCCGCGAGCATTGCTAATAAAACACTGAAGCTACAAAAGATGCCGAGCATTGACATGCCGCCCTTAATCTTCGATTTGGCCAAAGGCGTCCAAAAAATGCTGCAACTAGCCATCGAAGCTTTCTTGGATGGCGATGCTGTCAAAGCATCAAGCATTCTGAAAAAAGACGACGACATAGACGAGCTCTACCATCAGGTGTTTAGAGCCCTATTAAAAGATATGGCCAAGAACGAAAATCTGATTGAGCCGCTAGTACAAGTGCAATCAATAGCCAAATGGTTAGAGCGCATTGGTGACCACTGCACAAACTTGGCCGAATTCGTAGTGTTCATGGTAAGCGGCGAAAACATCCGGCACCTAGCGAAACTAAAATAACCAAGACCGTCGTCATTGCGAGGAGCGCAGCGACGTGGCAATCCATCCCCCACCCGCCGCATCGCGTCCGCCCGGGCAAGAACGTCCGCCTCCGGCGTACAAAGCCCGGGCTGTCTGCGCTTGTGCGCCAAAATGGCGCGTGGAATCAACGGCCTCCCCTTTGTCATCCCGGGGTGACATGGTTTCTCGGCCCGAAGGGCAGATAATACCCAGCAGCCCAGGTCAGAGTGAGCGTAGTGAACGTCGGCCTGGGTAGGCACGTCTCCCCACCAATTGAGCCCTGAAGGGGCGCCCCAGCTCCGCGTCCGACCCGTTGACCGATCCTCTTATTTAATACATATTATCGGCCAATGTTAACACTTCGTATAGTATTTATAACTGCATTTGCGTTAATCTCTGGCTGCGGTGGGCAAGATCCCGGAACGCCTTTTGAAATCGGGCAACCATACGTTCGTGCTGTGTTTGAAGACAACAGCTCTGGAAGGCTAAAGATGTCCGCTAAAACTTTCGTGCCCCTAAGTGGCGAAGGACCCAAAGTCACCCTGATGGGAATGATCCATATTGGTGAGTCCGATTTCTATAAAAATGTTCAAGACAAGATCGATGGCGCCGATTTGGTCCTATTTGAAAGTATCGGAAATCCTTATGGTGATTCTTATAGCGCAACTGCGTTCTTTGCGCCCGCATGTAGAACGCTATTTGGGATGACCGATTATACTACAACGGCTAGCGCTCTCAGGCTGTCAAACCAATATTTACAATACCCTCATGAGAGATCCATATGGGCTGATTTGAGTTTAGAGGGTTTCTTAGACCAGTTCTTACGAACAGAATTTGCTAATGGGCTGCGCCGTGAACTACCGAACGGCATTTGGGATTCTAAATGTTATCAACTTCTATGGTTAATTAATAAAGGAATTAAGGCACAGCCAGACCACGAGTTTAAAGATATCGATTTTTTAGCCGATCCATCTATCGTTGCCTCGAAACTTCGAAATATAACTCTATCTGAACTCACGCGAAGAGCCATCGCTGAGGGCGTAGCAACTCTAAGCGAACGTTCGGAGTATTTTCCCGGCTTTAGAGAAGTATTAATTGAACGCCGCAATGACGTGGTGCTACACAGATTAAGAGACCACTTAAATTTTGGTGGCGGTGAAATCCTGATCGTATACGGAGCCGCTCACATGCCCGACATTGAAGCGCGCTTTACGAAGCAATTTAACTACGTGCCCGATAGAGAACGTCTATTAACCGCATTTGAGTTTTAAGAGCCCGTCTTAGACCAATCTATCGTCTTCCAGAATTAGTCCCTGCCCCTTGTGAGCCGGACTGACCGACTACTGTACGATTTCGTCGTTCCTCAGCCTTCAAAGCAGCAATTTGCTGTTTACAGTTGGCTATCTGTTTCTGCAAATTAGGATCATTTTGCCCTTGCGGCGTGCTAGCCATTGCCTCTAAGCGGTCTAGAATATTCGTTAATCGATCGAGCCTCACAGCAATGGGAGCTGGAGGTGAATTTTGGATAGCGCTCAATATCGCCTGGGCGTTTTGTGTAATCACAGGCAACATGCGGCGTATGGAATCTGCCGTTTTAGCCTCTTGAAGCGTCGTTTCAGCTTTTTTAACACGCTGTTCTGCATTCTGTGCAACTTGCTCCCACTCGGGGTCGCCCTGGTGCTGTGCCGCATCGCTTATCTGGCGGGCAGCATTGTTCTTTTGATACAAAACTTCCAACAGGGCTTTATCTGAATCTGAAAGACCTTTAGTTAACTCAGCCAGGTCCTTCTCATTCGGTTTCATAATAAGCGCGCCCAAGCTCTCTTCTTTAACTTCCGCCATACTTTCTTTACCGGTCAAAGCTTGCATGCTTTCTTTCGACTTCAGGTATCGGGCATTTAATGCTTCAGGAATCTGCTCGCCGTACTGCTTTTGAATTGCCGCGTGTGCCGCCTCTAGATTTTGTGCATGTTTGTCGATTTGAAAAGTTAAGCCAGCTTCATCAGGCGACCTTGCCTTAAGGGACAACAACTTATTTGTTCTACCTTCAAGTTTATCCAAAAGCGCGATCTGCGAGGCCAAAGTTTCAGGCACCTTCGTCACTTCAGTTCGGCTTGGGGGGTCCATTCCCAAGACATTTAACCCTTTTGGTGAATCATCCTTTGGTTCACCCATTTTCGGCGCATCATCTGGTGCGTTAACCTGGCGGTGAATGGACGCATTAGGCAGTTCAAATTCTGGCATGCATTGCTCCTATTTATATATAATATCATTCTCAAGTTCTGATTTTCAAGTTCATTTACTTTTCCCTAAAATCATTTATAAATAGCCCCATGCTTCACGACGTAGTCATTCTTTCTCGCGCTCGGACGCCTATTGGTAGTTTCAATGGCGGCTTGAGCCGGTTTTCGGCGCCCGAGTTAGGGGCCGCGGCTTTGAAGGTGGCGGTTGAACGGGCGGGTCTAAGTGGAAATGATATCGGCGAAGTCTTGATGGGTCAG
The DNA here is from genome assembly GCA_040387835.1 of Myxococcota bacterium. Lineage (NCBI taxonomy): Bacteria > Pseudomonadati > Myxococcota > Myxococcota bacterium. Next base: position 411,828 of record JAZKCZ010000001.1, read on the forward strand.
GTGCTAACGGCTGGTGTTGGGCAGGCGCCGGCTCGGCAGGCGGCTTTGCGGGCGGAGATTCCTGCCTCGGTTCCCTGTACGACTGTTAATAAGGTCTGTGGTTCGGGGCTTAAAGCAGTCATGTTGGGTGCGCAGGCGATTTTATTGGGAGAGGCGCAAATTGTGGCGGCAGGGGGCATGGAGTCTATGACTCAGGCGCCTTATCTTTTACCTAAGGCCAGGTTTGGATATCGACTTGGCAGCGGGCAGGTTTTGGATGCCATCTTACAAGATGGCTTGTCGGATCCTTATACGCAGGCTCATATGGGAACTTTTGGGGACCAATGCGCGGCTGAATTCGCATTCTCGCGCGCGGACCAAGATGATTTTGCAAAGATTTCTTATGAAAGAGCTTTGAATGCTCATAAGAATGGCTATTTCAAGAACGAACTTGCTTTCATTGGTATCGAAGAAGATGAAGAGCCCAAGAATTACAAGCCGGAAAAGATGCCAGTATTAAAGCCCGCTTTCGGACCAAGCGGCACGGTTACGGTCGCAAACGCTTCAAAAATAAACGATGGTGCGGCAGCGTTGGTGCTTGCTAGCGGCACAGAAGCTCAAAAGCGTGGTTTAAAGCCCCTGGCTAAGATTATTGGCACAGGCACTTTCGCGCAGGAGCCAGCTAGATTTACAACCGCACCGATTGGGGCGATTCAAAAGGCCGTTCAAAATGCCGGCATATTGCTGAGCGATATTGAATATTTTGAGATTAACGAAGCGTTTTCAACTGTCACCATGGCCTGCACTAAAGAATTGAATCTTAGCGCAGAGCGAGTCAATGTTTGGGGCGGCGCGGTGGCTTTGGGGCATCCTATTGGGAGCTCTGGGGCACGAATTTTATGTACTTTGATTTCTGTTTTGCAGCACCATCAGGCAAAATATGGCTGTGCGGCCATTTGCTTAGGCGGTGGTGAAGCGGTCGCGGTTATTGTTGAGAATATGCTGTTATCAAAATGAGTCAGACCCTTTTACACGACCAGTCTTTCGAAATTGTTGAGCCGCCTCAGGCGGTGGCGATACCTATGGTTCACCCTCAGATTGATCAAGATTTGACCTGGTGGATTGCAGGCGGCGCGGCTGGTTTTTTTGTATTGCTGGCGCTTTTGCTAATGCTGCGGCCTAAAAAGCGCCCAAAAAAGCCCGCTCCAGTTAAGCAGGCCGATATACTGCCGCTGCCTAAGGCGCCGGAGCCAATGCCAATTACCGCCATGCCAAGACCGCCAGTGGTTAAAAAGCCGAATTCGAAAGTTCAGTCTTTGTTAGATAAATACGATTTTAATTTGGCAAATATCGAAAGTCTGGCGCCGCAGCAGATTGTTAATGCGGCCAAAGAAGTCACCGCGGAACGCCTCGCGCTAGCGCTGCTGGGCTGCACGCCTGAAATTGCCGACGGCATTTTAAACGCCTTTGAACTATCTGAGCGTGAACTCATCAAAAATCAGATGGCGGAGCTTTCTGAAGCGCCGGTACAGAAAGTGATCGAGGCGAAGAAGGATTTGCTCGCAAGGCTTAAGAAACTTAAACCGCAATCCAGCTAACATCGCCTGCGCCTTCTCTGATTACCACAGGATACGGACCGCTGAGGTCAACCACCGAAGAGTCAGAGCCATCTAAAATACCGGCATCCAAAATCAAATCCAAATCGTAGCCCATGTGCTCCACGATTTCTTGCGCACCAAAGAGCGTGCGTTCACCGACTTTGGCGCTACTGGAAACAATCGGCTTTTTATACGTTCTTGCCAAAGCCAAAGTCACTGGGTGATTGGGAACACGGATGCCGACGGTGTTACGCTTACTTTGAAATATGCGTGGCACTTCAGGCGTCGCTCTCAAAATAAATGTGTAGGGGCCAGGCAAGTAGCGCTTCATAATGCGATAAGCATCGCTTTCAATCAGCGCATATCTAGCGATATCTGACAGGTCAGGCACCACAAATGACAACAAGTGTTCAGGATCGATGGCACGAAGTTTATAAATGCGGTCGATGGCCTTCTTATCTAGGATACCGCAGCCTATTCCGTAGTTGGTATCGGTGGGATAAGCGATCACGCCTCCGCGCTCCAAAGTCGCGACAGCGTGAGCAATCATGCGTGGTTCGGGAAATTCAGAGTCTATCCTGAGCCGTAGATAAGAACTATGGGCCATGGCCGCAGTGTACTACTTTCCAATGCAAAATCGACTAAAAATTAAATCTAAGACGTCTTCATTCAGGCTTTTGCCCAGCAAACGGTCCAAAGCCTGCCCTGCACCACGTAATTCGAAGGCAACGATTTCATCAGGTTCAGCCCGGTTTAAAGCATAGAGCGCTTCCATCAAAAACTCTTTGGCCTTTTGCACTTCGTCTTTTTGCCGAATCTTGGTGAGCATGGTCTCGTTGAGATCTGTGCCAGAGCCTACCAACAGCTCCGCCAGCCGGGTTTTTAATTCGCTTAGGCCATCGCCTGTCTTGGCTGAGATGCTCAAAGTGCTAACGGAAGCGGTTACCTGATCAGCTTTGGTTGAGACTTTTAAGATCGGCGTGGCAATGCCTGCCGGGATAATATCAGCTTCTTGACCCGGTTCTTCAAGCCATAAAATTAAGTCGGCGCGCTCTAACTCACGTTTCGCTTTTTCAATGCCGAGGCGCTCGACTGGATCTAAATCCGCGGCTTCTCGAATGCCGGCAACGTCCACCAATGTGACTGGTATGCCACCTAAAACCCAGGCGGCTTCTATAACATCGCGAGTGGTACCCGGCATATCGTGCACCAAGGCTTTATCTTCGCCCAGGAGGGCATTTAGCAGTGTGGATTTGCCCGCATTAGGAAGACCAACCAAAACAATGCGCGCGCCGTCCATTAAGCGCCTGCCGATTTTAGCGCTGCTGAGCAGCTTTGCTAAAGTTTCAATTGCCCCAGTGAGTGCTTGTTCTAAACGGTCTCTTTGAGCGCTGCCTAAATCTTCGTCGGGGAAATCAAGCCTGGCTTCGATTTCACAAAGAGCATCCACCAAGGTGATGCGGGTGGGCTCTAAGTATTCGGCTAAAGCGCCTTTGAGGTTTTTAAGCGCTGCTTTGGCTGCTTGCTCTGAACGTGCGTGGATTAAGTCAGCGATGGCTTCGGCTTCGCATAAGTCGATTTTGCCAGACAAAAACGCTCGGAGGCTGAACTCACCAGGGTTTGCCGTTCGAACGCCTAGGCGTCTGAGTTGCTCTAAAACTTGCTGGATGACCACAGGGCTTCCGTGGAGCGTGTATTCCACGCAGGGCTCCCCGGTGAAGCTTTTGCCCTCTGGAAAAGTTATGCAAATGCCGTCGTCTAAATCGGCGACATCGCCCCTGGTGGCGACAAAATGCTTTTGGGGGGCAGATTTGGGCTTGAATAGACGAGCATTAATATTGAGCGCTTCGGGGCCGCTCATTCGAATAATCGCTAGGGCGCTTTGGCCTGGTGGCGTTGCCAATGCGCAAATGGTGTCACGCATGGAGATCCTGGGCAGCAGCATAGGCTGCTCGTTTGATGGCAACCAAGATAAGACTTTGCGCGGCTGGGGTAATGCCGCTGATGCGGGAGGCATGACCTAAGGTGCGCGGCCTATGGGTTTTTAGCTTCTCGAATACCTCGTTGCTGATGCCAGCGATTTGTTGTTCGAACACGTGTTCGGGGATTAAATGACTTTCCAGATCAATTTGTTGTTTCAGCTCTCGCTCTAGTCTTGCCACGTAGCCAGCATATTTTTGTTCGATTTCAGCTCGGCGGCGCACGCGTGGGTTGGCATTTTCTTGAGCTTTCTGGTCTGCGGCGGCAGCTTCGAAGGCTTGCATTGCTTGGTGTCTTTCGCTGGATAAAAGGCCAGTTCTAGCGCCGACATCCATTAGCCGCGCGTACACGTTGTCTTCTCTTAGGGCTAAACGATGCTCAGCGCGAGAGGTGAACATGCGATAGGGCTCTTCGGTGCCTAGTGTGATTAAATCGTCTATGAGCACGCCGGCGTAGGCTTGATGGCGGCCGAGGATGACCGGCTCTTGCTCTTTCAGGGCCTTCGCTGCGTTTAAGCCAGCGATGAGGCCTTGAACGGCGGCTTCTTCATAGCCGGTGGTGCCGTTAATTTGGCCAGCACAATAGAGGCCCTTGATGTTTTTGGTTTCTAAGGTGTGGTGCAGTTGCGTCGGTTTGACAAAGTCGTATTCGACCGCATAACCCCACCTGGTGACTTCGACTTGCGACAAGCCTTTCATGCTGCGCAAGAAATCTAGTTGAACGGCGGGAGGCAGCGAAGTTGATAGGCCGTTTGGGTAAACTTCATAGGTATCTAGACCTTGAGGTTCTAGAAAGATTAGGTGCGACTCTTTCTGCGCAAAGCGAACCACTTTGTCTTCGATGCTCGGGCAATATCTGGGTCCGGCGCCCCCGATTTGGCCGTTATAAAGAGGTGCTCTGCCGGAGTTAATGGCATCGGTAATAACCCCATGAGTCTCAGCGTTTGTGTAAGTGATGTGGCAGGAAATCTGCGGCAAAACAGGCGCTTCACTTTCGAAAGAAAACATCGGCGCAGGTGCATCGGGTGCTTGTTCTTCTAACAATGAGTAGTCGATGGTGCGGCTGTCGATACGAGGACAGGTACCGGTTTTCAAACGGCCTAACTCTAAACCTAAGTTGGCTAGAGAGGCAGATAGGCCTGAGGTGGGTGCTTCCCCTGCTCTACCGCCGGGCATCATGGCGTGGCCGAGGTGCAACTGGCCGCCCATGAACGTTCCGGTGGTGATAATAACGGTTCGTGCGTGGATTTGCCCGGAGTGCTTGGTGGACACGCCGGTGATTTTGTTGCCTTCAGACATGAGGCCCACCACGTCATCTTGACGTAGGTGCAAATTGGGCGTGGCAAAGATGCGTTCGGTCATGCGGCGGCGGTAGCGCTCCATGTCGCTTTGACACCGGGTGGCTTGAACCGCTGGACCTCTGGATGCGTTGAGTGTTCTGAAATGAATGCCGGTCAGATCGGCGATTTTTGCCATCTCACCACCGAGTGCGTCTATCTCTTTGACCAAGTGGCCTTTGCCGACGCCGCCAATGGCAGGGTTACAACTCATGGCCGCCATGCGGTCGAGTGACCCCGTAATGAGCAAGGTTTTTAAACCCAAACGCGCTGTGCATAAGGCGGCCTCGCAGCCAGCATGGCCACCGCCTACCACTAAAACATCGAAAAGCATGTGTATTTTTTATCAAATAGCTTGATTTCATCAAGTGGGTGGGGGTAATTGCCTGAGGAAGAGGTTTTTAGATGAAAAAGCATTTTCTCTTCGCGTGTTTATTCGCCTGCATAGGCCATGCGCAGTACTTCAATAATAACGCGTTTCAGCTCAGCGTGGGTTGGATGGGCATGGATTCGACCGCAAGTTTTATGACCCCTACCAATGCGACCAACCCTTGGCCGACATCCGACCAACTCCAGATTGGGCTCGGTTATCAATACGCTTTGTCCGGTTATAATCTCTGGTGGGTGACTCAAAGTGAGCTGGCTTTAGGCTACGCAAAAAACTATGGCCTTTCGGACTCACAGATTTTGACTGGGATTACCGCATTTACGGGCCTACGATATAATTTTGCCACTTTAGCTTGGCGGCCATTTGTTATGGGCGGCGTTGGTTTGTTAACGCTTTTTACCGACCCTAACAGCGTGACGTCCACCAATGGGACCACCTCGAGATCTTGGATGACCTTTCAAGTGGGGCCAGGCATCGAGTGGATTTTTACTGACGAAATGAGCTTTCAGCTAGAAACCGGTGGGCTGGCATTTTTGGATTTTCAGCGTGCCGCAAGATTTTCTTACGTGGCCCGGCTATCTTACCTAATCTATTTCTAGGAGCCTATGGAACGCTGGATTGAAGAAAGCAAAGATGAATTCAAACAGCATCGGATGATTCTGTCATTCGATGATTATTTGGCTGAACTCAAAAAGTATCCAAGGCGGCATTTGCGAAATGCTGCTCAGTATTTTTTAGACGTCATTGATCACTTTGGTTCATACGAAGTTTATCCTTCTACCGGCGCGCTAAAACGTTACAAAGTTTTTGATGCGGAGTTCAATCAGCACGAAGGCCAAGTTTTAGGTCAGGAAACCGTCCAAGATGAGCTCGTTCGCTTAATCCGGAACTTTGTAAGAGCCGGCCGCATCGACCGTCTCATCTTGCTGCATGGCCCCAACGGGTCAGCCAAAACCAGTCTAATCCAAGCACTTACTCGCGGCGCTGAGTATTTTAGTCACCAAGATGACGGCGCGTTGTATCGCTTTAATTGGGTTTTTCCGCCAAAAACAACTGTCCAAGGCGGTATCGGCTTTTTTTCTGCGGGCGGCAGTGAATCGAGCTCTTATGCCTATCTAGACAGCACGCAAATGGAATCAAAAATCCTTTGCGAGTACAAAGACCATCCTATCTTACTGCTGCCGTTGGAACTTAGAAGCAAACTATTTGAAGAGCTTGAACTCACCTCCAACGTGGCAGACATTTTTAGGAAAGGCGATTTATCCAGCAAAAACAAGAAAGTCTTTGATGCCCTGCTAGCCAGCTACCAAGGCGATTACAAACAAGTTTACAAACATATCCAAGTTGAAAGGTTTTATCTTTCAAAACGATACCGCAAAGGCATTGGCACCGTTGAGCCTCAAATGGCTGTGGACGCCTACTCGCGTCAAATCACCGCAGACCAGTCCATGGGTCAGCTACCAGCTTCGCTGCAACATATTACGTTATACGAGTCTGCCGGGCCACTGTCTGACGGCAATCGCGGCCTCATCGAATATAATGACCTGCTGAAGCGGCCGATTGAAAGTTGGAAATACTTGCTTGCCGCCACTGAGCAAGCGCAAGCAAGCCTAGACACCATGTCTTTAGCGCTTGATACGCTGATGATTGCCTCTTCCAACGAACTTCACTTGAATGGCTTTAGAGAATACCCCGATTGGCAGTCGTTTAAAGGCAGGTTCGAGTTAATTCGAGTGCCCTATTTGCTCAGATATTCGGACGAGCTAAAAATCTATCAAAGCCAAATCCCCAAAGCACTTCATGGCATTCATATTGCACCGCATGCACTGGAGCTTATTGCGCGCTGGGCTATTTTAACCCGCCTTGAAAGCCCTAAGATGGGCCAGCTTGCAGGAATCCAAGAAGAAATTGTCAAATCGCTAACGCCGCTGGAAAAACTCGAACTGTATGACTCAGGCATTCCATCTGAACGCTTCACCCAAAGAGAATCCAAAGAGCTAAAACAACTCATACCTACGCTGTTTCACCAGTATGCCGATGATTTGGAGTACGAAGGCCGCTATGGCGCTTCGCCTCGTGAAATCCGAATGATTCTGCTGAACTCAGCCCAAGCACCTAATTATGACCATCTGTCACCCATTGCCGTGATAGACGAGCTCAGAGAATTTGTACGCGAAAAAACTTCCTATGAGTTTTTAAGACGAGAACCAGTCGGCGAGTACCGAAACCCAGTGCAATTTGTCGAGCTGGTTCGTGAGCAATATCTTAAGCAATTGGACGAAGAGATTAAGAACTCTCTAGGCTTGGTAGAAGCAGGCTCGCATTTCGAGATGTTCGAGAGATATGTCAGACATGTCTCTGCCTGGACCAAAAAAGAAAAAATGCTGAGCCCCATCACCGGCAAGCTTGCAGATCCAGACGCTGAGCTCATGAACCAAGTCGAGTCTGTGCTACTGGCGCGCGGCGAAAGCGCCGAAGAATTCAGGCAGTCCATGATTACCCGCATCGGCTCCTTCCGACTGGAACATCCTGATCAGCCGGTTGATTATCATACGCTGTTTAGTAACCACTTAAGAAGATTGAAAGAGGACTACTACGGTAAACAAAGTAAGACGGTAAATCACATCCTTACTTGCTATCTGAAGATGGAAGAAGGCGACACCAAGGGAATCAGCGCCAAAGATATCGAACAAGCGCAAGTGCTGAAGAATAACCTGCTTGCCCTGGGATACACCGAATCTTCCGCCCGCCAGGCGGTTGCCTACTCGTTCAACAACTCCCACCCCTTGTCACCCCGGGCTTAGCCCAATTTCGCCAAAGTATCCCGTATATCGTCTCTGATGATTTGCGTTAGCCAAGTAGGATGTTGATGGGCCTTGTGTAATTTGGCGGCTTCCTCCGCGTAATCTTTAAGCAACTCCCTGCCCATGGGTGTTAAATGATACTCGCATAAACCGTAGCTAAAATTGCCCTCTGTCCCCGGCGGCAAAGGTTCAATGCCCAGCATGGACAGCACTTCATCGGTTCGCAAGCGACAATACCAATTCGCGGCAATCCAAGGCATCGCACGTTTCTGCGCTTCAAAAGATAGCAACTTGGTAGCGCCCCGATGCTGGACCGCCTCACGGATTAAGTGGTTTTCTTCCAAGACAAGATGATGGCTTTCTTTAAGCTCTTTCCATTTTGAAAGCAGCGGATGATGCCTTGGCGTATGGGCTGCTGATTTACGCACTAGGTGCGAAGGAAATAGCTTCTGCAATTCGATCTCAGCTTCTTGCACCGGCACATCTTGCTTAACTTCTTCATGGATATCGAGCGGTGACTGCTTTAGGATTTCCAAAGCAGCGCTCATTTTAGACAGCTGTATCTCCATTTCGGTGTGGCGATGAATCACCTCAACCTCATGCTCCAGCCGCTGGCGGTCATGCACCATGGGTATATTTTCTTGAAAGTGCTGAACACAACGAAAACGTTCAGTGGCATTGGGAAGATTGCGCAATTGAATTGGCAGATGCTGAATGCCTTTTTTTACCAGAGTTGTTTGCGCAATGCTTTGAGCTTTACTTCTTAGATACCCTTTGCAGTTAATTAATTCTTCTGGAAGCTGGGCAATCTGCTTTAGCTTATCCTGCAGGCCGTACTGAATTAGCTCATCCTCCATCGAAATCAGTGCCTCTTCGTTCCAGTCTTTCAACAGAACCCGTTCATGACCCTGCGCAACGTCAATTTCTCGCAGCACTTCTTGATAGTGGTGCTGAACGGGAAGTTTTAACTCTTGGTATTCAGTTCCTAACTTGGCCATGATTTCGGCAAAGAGCTTTTCCCTCTCAGGGAGGCTTTGAGCGATTAGCGGAAAAAATGATAACTGCCCAACTAGCTCTCGATACAAAGGCGCAATTTCCTGCTGCCTTTTAATCTTCAGCATGCTCTTTTCGTAAAGTACCGTTGCTTGCATGATAAACTCGGTGCAGAGAGCAGCATCCTTGCCATATTGTAGCGGAATCAAATCCAATATTTGTCCAAAGCAGCCGGAAAGCTCTTCCTGTGTACCTAAATTCAGATGTCGATAGTCGAGCTTTGTAAGTTCTTGGCTTTCGAAAGCCAGGCGTTCGATTTGCAGATACTTTCTATCTATTTGATGTCTCAAATCATATTTCAACTCGTACTTAAACGGCATGAGCTCAAGCCGACCTAAGATGCTTTGATATTGCCATTTACGTTTAGCAAAATCATCCGATTTCAACTTTTCAAACGAAAACGGTGTGATTTGCGTGTCCGTAAAGACTTGCTCCATCTTTTGGCAATAGAGGCGCTCCAGCGAGGCCTTTAAACTCGTTTTGGCCTCAGGCAGAAGGAGCTGGCTTTTATCCAACGCGCGAACAATTTGTTCGTGCGTTTTTTCGCAGCTTTCTAAACTTGTTTCACTTTGTAGCGCGGGGAAAATCTCGCGCTCAAAACGCATGGCCTCCAAAGCAGACTGGGCTTTTACCAGCTCAGCCTGAAGGTGCTCTGAAGTTTCATTGGGCCCAATGCCCGCTTCTGCAAACTTTCGCTCCAGCCTGGCCACGTTTTGCTGAGCTTTCTCGAGGCTTTCCTGAGCCTTTTTAAAATCAGGCCCCCGCACCACGGCAACGGTCTTGGCAAGTTTTGCATAGGCTTTGTGCGCGTCCGTGTAGCCATTCCAGGCATCGAGCGCCTGCGTCCGCTCGGCACGCGCCGAATCCAGCTCAGCATGCGGATGCGCCTTCAAAAACTGAAGCTTTCGCTCCAAATCCTCTGCGAGCAGCGCTTGCTCTTCAATCTCATCAACATGCTTTAAAACTGGCTTCGCACTACATAAGTCAACGGGCATATTGACAATACGCCTAACTATCGAGGTTTGGCCGCGGGCCGGATTCGTCGTCAGAAGAATCATTGTAACCGGTCCGAGGAAGCATAGGTGGTGGCAGCGTGGCGAAGGCTACGCCAAGCAGCTGCGCGAGCGGTACATCCTGCGGTCGATCCTGAGGCGCTGGAGGCGCCTCGCCTCTGTAAACTGATAGTCCACACGGCGGCGGCTTATCTGGCTGCGCTATCGTTGCAAGGGAAATCAAGTAACTCGCAATGAGAAGTTTAACTAAATTCATTCAGATTTCTTTTTGAGACCTCAGCCCTTTCTCGTCAATAGCGCCCAGGCTTCTTCTGATAATGTTAGTTATCAGCGCAAACCATATCAAAACACATCATACTATTTAATACTACGATATAGTACGACCTTGATTTTCATCTCGATACTGTGCTAAACAACGAGAATGAACGGTATGAACACGGCGAGAACACGCAGAGAGAACGAAGTTTGGCAGGCATGTGACGACTTATGGGCGCTAAACGCGAACCATGATGCGTTGAAGGGCGATGAAATTCGCACACAGCTCATTAAGCTTGGCTATAAAAAAGGCAGCCCTAACGAAATCTATAAATACCGCCAAACCTGGAAAGAAAGCCGGGGTATTTCTGAAATGGCCGTGGTAGAAGCTGGACAGCAGTCAGACCCCATCTCCAGGGCTGTTAGTTTGGTATACGAGCAGATTCAGCTGGAAGCTGCACAGAAGATAACCGCCATCCAAACTGACTCCGAAAGCCAAGTTCAAATTCTGAAAGAACAAAACCAAGAGCTAATTTTAGCGTGCGAAACCACCCTGCAGAAACACGAAGCGCTATCAGAAGACCACGAGGGCTTAAACATTGCCCACGAAACCCTCAGGGAGGCGCTGGCTAAAGAACAGTCAGAGCATAAAGAAACCAGGATTAAGCTAGAGGGCTCTGAATTTCTATTATCGGAAATCAAAGCCGTATATGTTGGTCAAGTTGCCAAACTTGAACAAAGCAGCAAGCAACAAGCGGTATTTTTAAGCGATGAAATCTCAGCGCTTAAATTAGAACTGCGCTTAGAGCGAGATTTAAGAATGAAGTTGGAAGCTGATAAAATACGTTTGGAACGCACGGTACATTTGCACCAAGAGCGGTCAGACAAAGCGGCTCTCAAAACAAAACTGCAAGAAGCTGCCTTGTTGAAGAAGGAATTCCAAAAAATCGGCTCTTTAATTAAAGCCGCCGTCAAAACTGCATCCCGCGTGAAAAAGTCAAAAAAGCTGGCTAAAAAGCCTATCGAGGTCGCTTCTCTATGACCCGTGGATTGCTTCGCTTCGCTCGCAATGACGAGGCTTTATGCGGCGCTTCAGGTAGCAATCGTTGCCAGACCCGTAAGTGCCAAATTGCGGCGCAACATGACCGTGAGGCAATCGACGCCTGGTTGGTGGAATATGCTCATAAAGAAACAACCCATCGGGCCTATAAAAAAGAATCCGAGCGATTGCTGCTATGGGCGGTCGCACAAAAACGTAAAGCGTTCTCTTCACTAGACCGCCAAGACTTCGAAGAGTATTTTGCCTTCTTATTAAACCCAAGCCCAAAAGACTTATGGTGCGGGCCTAAAGGCAAGCATTTCGAATGGAAGCCCTTTGTCGGCCCCTTAAGCCAGTCTGCTCAAAAAACCGCCATTGCCATTATTGACTCACTGCTCAACTACTTAGTTCAAGCAGCTTATCTAGATTTCAACCCCATCTCATTAATGCGCAGACAACTCGGGCGCTTTAGCCCAACGATTCAAACCGAACGCATGCTAAACGATACCGAATGGTCGGCTTTCCTAGGCGTCCTGCAAGAACTACCAGAAGATTTAGACAAAGCCCGACTTCGATTCTTGGTAGCCTTGCTATTTCTGCTAGGCCTTCGCATCCAAGAAGTGGAAAATCATGTATTCGGCGATTTCAGGCAAATCGCCGGTGACTGGTGGTTTTTCGTCACTGGCAAAGGGGACAAAAAAGCAAAAATCCCGGTGAATGAAGATTTGATCGCTGAAATGATGCGCTTTAGAAGATGGCTGAGACTCAGTGAGCTGCCAAACCCCGATGAGCGCTACCCTCTCATACCTTCATGGCGCAGCAACGGCGCCTTAAGCACCCGTCAAATGAGCGCATTAATTAAGTCTTTGGCTCTAAAAACTGGCCTTGCCGGTCTTGAAAAACTATCGCCGCATTGGCTGAGACATCATTCAGCAACAATGCAGGACAAAGCAGGCGTGCGCTTTACGCATATTAAAGCCAATCACCGTCATGAAAATGAGCAGACCACCAGGCGTTATGTGCACAGCTTGGACAAAGAGCGCCATGAAGATATGCAAAAACTCAGATTAGCCCTCTAACCCGCCACGGAAATTAACGCCCAACATCAAGCTAAGATTGGTGGCATTTTGAATATTGCCAAAGCCGGCCAATCCAATGACATCTATTTCAGAAGTGATGCCATAAAGCGCTTCCAGGTAAAGCGGCGTCTTTTTAATTAGATGCTCATGGTGACCTGAAGTGTTAAATTCTGCGAGCTCGGTCTTGAAGTTCAGACAGATGGCGGGGTTAACCTGCCAAGAGAGTCTGATGGGAAAATGAAAAGTCGCCTGCGTCTCAGCTTCATACCAATTTAAAGTCATGAGTTGGTCAAAAAGCACCACGTTCATCAACCCGCGCTTCACCGGCACAAATAAAGCAAAGCCGACAAACAACTCCTGCAAAACCATCCTGTCAAAGTTAAACGGCAAAATAAAATTCGCTCGGCCGCTAATATAAGGGCTGTTAAAGGCCCAATATGCACCGGTCAAATTAATGCGCCTTTTAGGTACAGGCGTTGCCCCTGAAGGCGCTTCCATCCCATCCCACGAAATACCAAGCTGCATGTTATCGGAAAAGCCATAGCCCATGCCCAGCTGCATCAGGCTCTTTTGGTCGAAGCGCAGTGTGCTCTCAAAAGAATTACGAGGCATGGTGAGCGGCCTATCTACTAAAGCAATCGGATAGGATTCCGCCAACAAGGCGCTTGCAAGCAAAAGACTTAACAAAACTTTCATCAACAGCTCCTAAGCAACGTCAATATCAGCCGACTGGTCTTTAGAAAAATCAAAGGCCGCTTCCATAATGGCCTGTTGCTGACGAGCATGAACTTTCGGCGACCCGGTTGCTGGGGATGCATTTTCCCTACGCCCAATATAACGAGCCATAACGCCTAATTCTTTCAGCTTGCTCTGCGCAAACAAGTAAGCGCCGCAGTTTTTGGGCTCTTCTTGCAACCAGACGATATCTTTTACCGCAGGCAATTTAGGCAAGTTCAGCGGGTAGAGTTGTTCCAAACGCCAAATGCTTACTTCAGAGCCCAACTTGTTTTGCTGACGCCATCGATCCAGATCCCAGTAAACTTTGCCCGAGCATAAAATCAGCCGCTTCGTCTTTTTAGAAATCGGCGCTCTAGGATCCAGCAATACTTCATCAAATTGACCCGAAGTCAGCTCAGAAAGCTGGGATGCGGCATCTTCTGCTCGAAGTAAACTTTTATGCGTGAACACTACCAATGGCTTTTTAACATCTTTGGCTTGGCGTCTAAGCAAGTGATAAAACTGTGCCGGCGTGGTGCAATTCGCAATGCGCCAGTTATCCTGAGCGCAAAGCTGTAAAAAGCGCTCCAATCGCGCGGAACTATGCTCAGGCCCCTGCCCGTCATATCCATGAGGCAAAAACAGCGTCAACCGGCAAGTCTTGCCCCATTTGGCTTCAGACGAAGCAATAAATTGGTCAATCTGGATCTGTGCACCGTTAAAGAAGTCACCAAACTGCGCTTCCCAAATCACCAACGCTTCGGGATTCTGCAGTGAGTAACCATATTCAAAACCCAACACACCTTCTTCGCTTAATGGCGAGTCATAAATCTGGAAGTTACCAAATTGCTGCAAAGGGATATAAGGCTTACCGGTATTAACATCGTACAAAACAGCATGGCGATGCGCAAAGGTACCCCGCCCACAATCCTGCCCGCTGATGCGCACAGGCGTTTTTTCCTGCAGCAGAGTCGCATAAGCCAAAGTCTCTGCCATCCCAAAATCAATGCCCGGCTTACCTTCAAAAATCATCGCCCGGCGCTTGTCCAAGACTTGCGCTTTAACACGAGGATGAAGCTCTATGCCCTCTGGCTCAAAAACCAAAGCTTCGGTCATGCGCTCCAGCTCTTTTTTCGGAAAGAGAGGCACAGCTTGCCGAGTGAACTCAGGAGCAGGGATAAAGTCAGCCAACGCCCCCTGACCCTTTTCGCGCACCGCACTCAAGGCATTTTCAAACACCTGGGTATGGCTTTCTTCCATGGCCCGCAGTTCATCTTGCTGCAAATCGCCGCGTCGCATCAGCAGCTCTGCATATAAAGTCGCTACCGACGGATGTTTTTGAATAGCCGCATATAAAATTGGTTGGGTGAAACTTGGCTCATCGCCCTCGTTATGTCCATAACGCCGGTAGCAGACCAAATCGATCACCACATCGCGCTTAAACATCGTGCGATATTCGGTAGCCATCTTAATCGCTCGCAGGCAGGCCTCTGGGTCATCCCCATTTACCCTAAACACTGGCGCATTAATAGCGCGCGCAATATCCGTGCAGTTTAGCGAGCTACGCGCCTTTTCAGGTGCTGTGGTGTAGCCAATCTGATTATTGACCACAATGTGAATGGTCCCGCCAGTTCGATACCCTTCCAAAGTAGACATCTGTAAGACTTCGTAAACCACGCCCTGCATGGCAAACGCAGCGTCACCATGAATCAAAATCGGGACGACTTTTTCGCGCTCGACATCTTCCAACCAATCTTGTTTCGCGCGCGCTTGCCCTTCGACCACAGGGTTAACCGCCTCTAAATGTGACGGGTTACAGGCCAGTTCAACCTGCATCTCTTTACCATCCAAAGTCAGCTTGCCTTTAGCGCCTAAGTGATACTTGACGTCCCCAGAGCCCTGAAAGCTCTTGGGGTCAATGTCATCAAATTCTGCAAAAATAGCCGCGTGCGGCTTACCCACAACGTTCGCAAGCACATTCAAACGGCCACGATGCGCCATACCGATAATGGCATGCTCAGCGCCAGCTTTAGAAATTTGCTCCAACAAGCTCTGCAGCATCGGAATCAAAACTTCAGCGCCTTCAATACTAAAACGCTTATGCCCAATAAACCGCTTGTGCAAAAAGTGCTCAAACCCTTCCGCCTGCAACAGCTTGGTCAAAATCTGCTTCTTCTCCAACAGATTAAAGGGCTCCTGCTCGTGCTCAATACGTTTTTGCAACGAAGCTTTTTGCGCCACTTCGTGCATGTACATATACTCAACGCCCATGCGGCGGCAATAAGCATTGCGAAGTTGCTTCAAGATCAGCCGCAGTGGTGCACTCTTTTGCGGTAGCGTGCCCAAAGTGTCAAAATCCCGGTCCAGATCCCAAATGGTCAACCCATAATTTTGCAAATCAAGCTCAGGATGCTGACGAGGGCTTAAATGCAATGGATCCGTATGCGCGAGCAAACACCCCCGCACGCGATAAGCATGAATCAGCTGACTCACCCGCATCGCTCGTTCCGTCTGAATGGAGTCAGCATTCTGACCCAAAACCACCGCCTGGTCAGCTTTTAATACATAGGGGTGATGCGGAATGCGAAGCGCCTCAAAAACCTGGTCATAAAAGTTGTCCGCGCCAATTAACAGCTCATGCAGCTGTGCCAAAAAGTGCCCAGACTCAGCACCCTGAATCACGCGGTGATCGTAAGTCGAAGTCACCGTCATGACTTTGCCGATACCCAGCCCCCTCAAAGTTTCAGGTGAAGTCGCCTCAAACTGCGCTGGATAGCCAATGCGTCCGGTCGCAATAATGCAACCCTGCCCCGGCATCAAACGAGGCGTAGACGAAACCGTCCCAATGCCACCCGGATTGGTCAACGTGACTGTAGTGCCGTCAAAATCTTCAGGCTTCAGCTGATTCTTACGAGCCATATCAATCAGCGCATTGTAAGCCTTAAAAAAGGTCCAGAAGTCCATGTTCTGGCAAGCTTTCAGATTAGGCACCACCAAAGTCCGCCCGCCATCGCGTGCGGGCAAATCAATCGCTAAGCCCAAATTAATATCCGGCCGGGTTACCTTGAAAATGCGCGTGTCTTCGCGCGAAAAACCGTTATTCAAAGCCGGATTGGTCTTCAGGGCTTGCACGATGGCAAAAGCAATTAAATGCGTAAAAGAGCATTTCGGATAAGCTTCATCGATCAAATAATCGTTGATCATCTCCCGATTTTCTTCGAGAACTTTAACCGGAATATCTTTAAGCGAGGTAGCCGTCGGCACCTGCAAACTCAACTCCATGTTTTCGACAATCTTACTGGCAATACCAACCAAAGGCGTTTTGGTCTTACTTGCACTGGCAGTTTCCGGCTCAATCTTCTTAGTAACCGGCGCAGGTTCTGCCTTTGCGACTACAGCAGGCGTACCGTCCGAAAAATAAGCCCGCCACTCTTCCGGCACACTCACCGGGTCTGCTTGCCACTGACTCCTTAAGATTTCGACATAAGTTGCATTCAGTCCGAAAGAATTGAGAGCTTCTGCCATTTAGACTGCCTACTACGCTTCTATTTGAAAGCCAAGTTGTAGTAGCTTTGAACGAGTGAGAAATTTGACCCCCGGTAGTCGATGTGTGACCGAAATGGGCGGAGCCTGTCTCTGAAGACTTTTCAGGCGACACTTATCTATTCGGCCGTAGCGCTTTGTTTTACCATTGGTGTCTTTACTGCTGGCCAATCGCTACTCCCTGAACACTTCATCGAAGATGCGTTAACGCCCGACACGGAAAAAACTCAAGGTATTCGCTCATTCGACGATCCAACGCCTGTCCTGCTTGAACTAGGCCGCGAACGCTTAGTCGCTGAAGGACTCCACAAAGGAAAACTCTATAAGTGGAACCCCTACTCGGGCGGCGGTGCACCATTATGGGCGGAACAGGGAAGCCCTTTCTTCCCTACCAAGTGGATCTACTACGCCGCTCCTTCCAGAACCACGTATCATATCAGTTTAATTGCAAGGTTAGTCCTATCAGCCTTGGGCATGCTGTTTTTACTACGTGCTCTTGGTCTAAAGGAGAGATGGTCTCTAGCTGGCGGCATGTTTTGGGAGGGCTCAGGCTCTTTATTTGCTCAACTAGCCTTTAATAACACTGGCGCCATCTTCATGATGCCCTGGGCGTTGTGGAGCGCTCATCGCCTTGTAAATGAACCGAGCTCAAAAACAGCGGCCGTAGCGGCGTTCATCATTGGCATAACAGCACTGGGTGGCCATCCCGTATTAACTACATTGGCGTTTATCGCTTTTGCTTTATATTGGATTGGCAGCGTTGTTGTTTTACCAAATCGTAAGAGCTATTTACCAATCGTCGGATGGTCAATTTTAGCGGTGATTTTGGGGTTAATGATTAGCGCGGTTGCTACCCTACCCTTATTAGAGCTAATCCAAAACGGTATTTCATATAAATCTGGCGCTGCGGGGGAAAAAGCCTGGGAATTTAGACTATTTGCAGCCAGATATATGCTGCCTTTGGCGCTATTTACACCTAGCATACTTGCAGCGACTAGAGATATGCTGCCAGCTGGATTTTGGCCTACGGCTCAAGGTGCTTCTATTGGTTTAACGGTGCTTTTCTTGGCTCTGTCGAGCTTTTTAAAAATGGAGCGAAAGCTAGTCCCTCTAGTTTTTGTACTGCTGATAGGAATCGCGTTAACATTAGTTCCAATCGGAACCTCTTGGATACACAGTATTCCAATTATCAAAACCATTTTACCTTGGTATGGCTATCCGCTGATTACCCTTCCTTTATGTGCTTTTGCAGCGGTTGCTCTTAACCGACTGGATGAAAACAGGAGACTCTCCTCTCAATATACGGCGCCTGCACTTTTGATTCTCGCTGGGTTCGTCGTGACCGCTGGCGCTAATTTTGGCGCAAACTGGGTGAAGTTACCTCCTACCGCATTCCTAAGTCTGCTAGCGGTACCAGTGATACTTATACTGCTCTTACGATGCAAGACATACCCTCGACTAATTAACTCTTTTATAGCACTCGCATTCTTGGAAATTCTGATTCTTAGAGTAACGACCATCTTTCATCCGCAGTCTGTTGCCCTGACAGAATGTTATAGTGAAAAGTGCTCTGCTCGAGGGTCGATATTATCATCCTCCGACCAATATCGATTTATCGCGCCTAGTTTCACTTTTCTTATGCCCAATGCAAGCATTTTATTTGAGCAGAGGGACTTCAGAAGTTGCTCGCCACTACCCATAAGTAGATATACAAAATATCTGGATCTGATTGGCCCCTGGGATCATAATACATTTCAATACCCTGGCGCACTACAAATCCCACTTTTAAGCAAGGCAGCTGTAAGTAAAGTTATCAATGTCACAAGAAAATATCCACAAAGCGGAGTTCTGTTAAACGGTTACGAAAATACCCATGACGATGGTTTGGTCCAGCTTTGGAATGATAGTAATGTGGCGCTATTTGAAAACCAGTTAACATTGCAGCGGATTCGCGTTAGCCAAAATGTGGAGAGGGCATTCGGCCAGAATGATGCGATTAACAAGCTTAACGGCTTAAAAAATGCTGATTTATGGGCTCAAACCACTGTTATTGAGCTACCTGAAATTTGGACTGATACTCTCCCAACTCCTACCCCTGGCATATCAAACCAGATTGTAGCATCCGAGGATGTGAGTCCCGATCTACTGAAGATAAGTGTAAATTTTAAACAAAAGGGTTTCCTGGTGATTTCGGATACTTTCTATCCAGGGTGGAAAACATATCTAGATGGCAGGGAAACTCAAATTTTTCCAGCAGACTTAATGTTTAGGGCCATTTCCAGTCCTATAGGCAAACATCAAATAGAACTAATCTATGACCCCATATCCTTTAAAATTGCCGCTTGGGTGACCGTTTTAGGTCTTCTCTTTGCCTTCGCTGCATTATTCCTTCGCAAACGAAATGTTGCCATCTAATAAACACTCTCAGGAACGGCTAGAAAATTTTGGCAGATTCTGCCTGTGGCTCGTGAATGGTTACCTATTAGGCACGGTTGTAAAACTATATTGGAACGCCTTATTTTATGCTCCAGTCAACAATGATGCTGGAACATTTCTATCGCTTGTCGAAAAAATACGTGAGGGGCACATCCTATTCAAAGATTATAGAAACGGATATGCACCTTTAGCGTTCCACATTCTCGCATGGATAAGAGAGGTCACTCCGAAAGCTTGGCCTGATTACAACGTATATTTAGGAACAGTCCTACTCTTTCTGCTTGCACAAGGCCTCCTAGTCTACCTAACTCTACGCCATTTCCGAATCAGCCATATACTTTGTATATTTGCCGGTTTATGGACGACATTAGCTTTAGGTAGGTACGAAGGCTTCTTCATATTTCTAGAACCGTTCGTCGCATTCTTTACTCTGCTCGGAACCTGGCTAATGTTGCAAAGCCAGCGAAGAGTTCTGTTTATTGTTCTAGCGGGTGTTTCGTTTAGCCTAAGCGCCCTATCCAAGCAGTACGGCATTTTAGCGCTCCCGGCAGTCGGCTTTTATCTTCTGTATTTTTCTAACAGTCCCAAGGAGCGGCTAACGAAAGCAGCTTTGTTTACTGTCGGCTTTGTTTTGCCCCTGACAGCCTTTCTAATATACTACTGCGTCGTACAAGGAGTTTCGGTCGCAAATCTCTTTCAGCAACTCGCAATGAATGGATACGCAAATAACCCAAACATTTCTATTAACCACCGCTCTATGGTCTTAAAATTTAGCCGCCAAATTGGCTTACTACTATCTATCGCACCTTTCTTTTTTTTGGTTTTGTTCTCATGGACCAAAACCAACGTACTATTTTTGTTATTCAGTCTATCTTTAGGCCTGTCCACTTTAGTCCGGCCATTTCAACATTACTTCGGTTTAATAATATCATTTATCATCATATTTCAAATAATCGTTTTTGCTGGCTTAGTGGGCCGCCATCGAATTGCTAGAGCATGTCTTGTTTTATACATCGGTTGGGTCAGCTTTCAAACAATAGCCCTTAGCCAGTTTTCATTTGCAGAGCAAAGCAGACTAGCTCAATATGAATTAGCTCATAAAATTAATAGCAAATGGCCCGCGGACACGGAGTCCTTGGTTTATGCCGCCCCTGAATATATGTATTTGGCGAGGTTAAAACAACCTGACGACTCTTTCGCATTTCTTGCCAACTTTTCGGGAGCCGAACAGATTGCGCTCATAGGTAAGAGTCACCATATCCTGGTAGACACCCAAAATTTTGAATATTTCTTCAGGGAAAAAGATAAGGTTGAACGACTAGGTAAACCTTTCTACACTGTTTTGACCGAAAACGGATTCAAACAAATCGATTTTTTCTACAATCGTTTCCAACTATGGCAAAGATAGAGTTCAATAAGCCCTATATAGCCCCAATGACGGCTGATTATATTGGGCAAGCTCTGCGCTCAGGGTCAATCGTTGGTAATGGGCCATTTACCAAGAAATGCCACTCATTTTTCCAAGAACGTTACGGATTTTCAAAAGTACTATTAACGAGCTCATGTACGGACGCATTAGAAATGTCTGCTCTCTTATGTGATATTCGGCCGGGCGATGAAGTCATCATGCCTACCTATACATTTGTATCGACGGCCAATGCGTTTGCGTTAAGAGGGGCAGTAATTCGCTTTGCCGATTCCGAGCGGGAAACGCCATCAATATCCGCAGACGAAATCGAAGCGTTAATTACTCCCAAGACTAAAGCGGTAGTTGTCGTGCATTACGGCGGTGTAGCTTGCGATTTAGATCGAATTTGCGATATTGTTCGCCAACACAAGCTTTTTCTAATTGAAGATGCAGCACACGCCATTGACTCATATTGGAATGGAAAACCCTTAGGCTCATTTGGAGATTTAGCAACCTTCTCTTTTCATGAAACCAAAAATATTGGTTGCGGTGAGGGAGGCATGCTGGTGATTAATAACGCAAAAATGCATGAAACGGCGGAAATCGTCTGGGAGAAAGGCACTAATCGTTCTCAATTCTATCGAGGACAGGTGAATAAATACAACTGGCAAACTCTCGGCTCCTCATTTCTTCCCTCAGATCTCACAGCGGCCTGCCTTTATGCTCAGTTGCAAGAATTAGATTCCATTCAAACTCAGCGTAAGGAAATATGGCATCGGTACCAGAATGCCCTCGCTAGCTTTCCTGTCAGATACGGAGCCTCAGCAAATGGGCATTTATATTACATAGAAAGCAGCCGCGAAAACGTGCTCGAAGATTTTGCGGCGGCTGGAATTCAAGCTTTATCCCACTATATCACCCTACATGACAGTCCTTTTTATGCTGACAAGCATGATGGCAGGGAATTGCCTAACGCGACACGCTATCAAAAGACGTTAATACGACTTCCAATTTACGTTGGTTTAACCACCGCGGAACAAAATGAGATAACAGAACATGTATTCTTACTGCAAAAAAATCCCTCTACCTAATCTCCAAGCAACAGGTCAAAATTCCTTGCTTGAGTTTAAAACCCCCGCTGAACAAGCTAAGGTTTACCTGTCTGATTCGGGTATAATTAAAGAAGTTATTTATACCAACCTGGTGACAGGCGAAAAAAAGGCAATTTCTGCCTCTGACGCTACGGAAATAACCGTCGGCTCAGGCAATTGTCAGCGACAGGTTCTGCACTTTCTATTGCCTTCGTCTCTGCCAAGCATGCAACTTCGCCTAGGATTAACCACGCATACAGGTATAGGAACGTGGTCCAGTCTTCCCCATGGGTTTGAGCATAATCTAGAGCCTGATTTCGAGGAAGTTTTCTTTTACGTACTTTCTGGCGCAACAGAAAAGGCTATTCAAGTAGGCAAAGGTGTTTGGGCAGATGGCACCTCTGTAGACGCAATATGGCCCGTTGAAAATCAAACATTCAGTACCATTCCAATGGGGTATCACCCCGTAGTCGGCGAACCAGGAGTAAAGGTATCTTACGTTTGGGCCTATCTCGCAAAAAAGAAAGAATGGGAAAAAGTTACCGTATGACAAAAACCGCGGTCGTTGTTGGGGCTACGGGAAATATTGGGAAAGCTGTATGCCAAATATTGCGAGAAGCAGGATACGCAATTGATCCCACCTGGTTGGGAGCAGAGCGGCCAGATGCAACGCAAAAAGAGTCCTATCTTAACTTGCCTCCTAAGATAGATTTTGCTCTTTATCTTGCGGGAATTAATCATATCTCTAAAGCGGAAATACTATCGGACGAAGACTGGGATAAAGTGCATGATGTTAACCTCAAAGGCGCTTTCCTGTTTGCCAAAGCGGCCTTTCCCAGCCTGAAACAGGCTCCATCGTCCAGCTTTGTCACCATTTCCTCTATTATGGTTACCCACCCCTACCCCAATCGTCTAGCATACGCCACGGCGAAAGCTGGCTTAGAAGCTATGACCAGAGTTTTAGCGGTCGAATGGGGATCCTATAATATTAGCACCCATTGCCTACGACTTGGGCATATGAATAGCCTGATGAAGAGCACCAGCGCCAATCCTGCCTTACTTGCTGCAGCCCGTCAGCTTACTCCCACCAAACAGTTAATTGAGCCCTCTTCAGTTGCAAAGTATATTCTTTGGCTGGCCGAAGGTGGTTGCAAGTCCATTTCAGGGAGCGTTCTAGACTTCGACCCCGCATATACGATCAATCGGTGGCCACTATGAGCTCGAAACCAAAAGCAATTTGGGTTTTTGCCGGAGGGCCTATGCAAAAGCCCCTGGCTGAAAAAGTTAAGCAACGTGGCTATCAGCTGATTTTAACAGACCCATCCGAATTCCCATTTTGTGGGTCGGTTGCCGACAAGATAGTCAAACTTGATACCCATGATTTAAAGGGTAACTTAGATGCTTCCGAATCGATAGCCGAAGCATATGATGTTCGAGCTGTCATAACGGCTAGCTCCGACGCATGCGAAGGTCCTGCGTTATTAGCGCAAAAATTAGGCCTTTCAGGTGTCGATCCGGCAATTGCCCACATTTGCAGACAAAAGCACCTTACTCGTGCAGTTTTAAAGCAAGCCGGAATCCCTCAACCTGATATTCGATTAGCTCAAACGTTTGAAGAGGCGAAACAAATTGTCCAAGAGATAAAGCTTCCAGTTTGTTTTAAGGCTACTGACAGTTCCGCGAGCAGAGGTTTCTCAGCACTGCGCGTTGCAACAGATGTTAGTGAAAAAGCTTTTAACGACGCAAAATCCAATGGGAGCACGGGATCGATCATTATAGAAACCCTACTAGAGCCAATTGAGACCGAAATTGCTGAACAGTCCCTGGAAACCCTTTGGTATAATGGAAAGATGTATTGGCTTAATTGGGTCGATAGAATCTTCAGAAAAGATATATTTTCATACGATGATCTTGCCATCTATCAATCAGCTGACCTATCTTGGGGAATTGAAGTCGGACATTTGAACCCTGCCTTACACCCAAACCAAACCTTAGATGCCGTACGCGAAATGGTCTATTCTGCCGGGGTCGCCCTCGGTCTTCACCTGCAGAAAGGTGGGCACATTATGAAATGCGACACCATGTTAACGAAACAAGGGCCGGTTATCCTAGAAGTAACTTTGCGTTTATCTGGCGGTTGGGATTCGGGCGGTAGCTCCCTACTAAGAGGCGCCGATTTCATTGGCGGAGCAATCGAAATGGCGCTGGGTAGAGAGTTAACTCTAGATTTATACTATAAGTATTTCACTTTTAAATACCCAGCACTCCATGCAGCGGTATTAACAAAGATTCCGTCCGATTCTAAAGACTGTATGGGCCGAATGTTTTCGATTGGCGCAGGCAACTCAAGACAGCATGCGATCGCAAATGCCAAAGAAAGACTTGAGGCTGGATTCTTCGTCTAATTACTCCATTTAGCAGGTGGAATATGACCATAACAGCATATCGGAAATTAAGTCACGCAAGCAAATTGCGAGAGGAATCGTTGGAAAAGAACTTGAAGCGCGTCTTTTTTGCGACAAAAATTCGCTCAACCAAGCGGATGGGAAATTGTTCTTCAAAAGGTGAATGAGAGTAATGAAGTTATCCATTGTTTCAACGCTTTACAAATCGGAGTCCTATGTAGCTGAGTTTTGTGAGCGATGTGAACTAGCTGCCCAATCTCTTGTCGGCGATAGCTATGAGATAATTCTAGTCAACGACGGTTCTCCGGATCGAAGTTTAAGTTTAGCCCTAAAGGCACAGAAAACACTATCTAATTTAGTCGTATTAGATCTATCTAGAAACTTTGGGCATCATAAAGCTATCATGGCAGGTCTGCATGAAAGCAGTGGTGACAAAATTTTTATGATCGACTGTGATTTGGAGGTCGCACCAGAGTCATTAATCGATTTTTGGAATTCGTTTGAGCATGATGCTTCTGCAGACGTTATTGTCGCAACCGTCGAGTCAAAAGGGAACTCATTTTTTAAAGGTTTGCTGAGCAACGCTTTTTACTTCATCTACAACAAGCTGGTCGATTTAAAATTAGACAATAAAGAACTGGCAACAAGATTGATGAATCGAAGCTACCTTGACGCGCTACTCCAATATCCCGAGTATGAATTGTATTTAGGAGGACTACTGCATGATGTTGGTTTCAAACAAGTGAACATTTTGGTGTCCCGGACCTCCAACAAAGTTTCATCCTATTCACTAAAGAAGCGAGTAGACCTAGCACTGACTGCGTTGTTTTCTTTCAGCTCAAAGCCCTCACTCTATATTTTCTACTCAGGCATATTTTTCTCTGCCATATCCGTTGGTTATTCTGCATTTATTATATCTCAAAAGTTAATCAGCGGACGACCTTTACTGGGATGGACTTCTCTGATGGCTGCAATATGCGTCATTGGCGGTATCACCATCTCTTCGATCGGTATTATAGGGATTTACACTTCAAAAATATTTTTTGAGGTGAAGAATAGGCCATTATATCATATCAAAAAAATCTATCGCCATGGAAACTAGCGCAACTCAAGCTTGGGCCATTTTCTATTTAAATTTAATGTTCTCTTCCATTGAGGAAGAGCGGCGGCTTGAAGTAATCCAGAAATGCTATTGGCCGCTATTAAGGGTAATAGAAGAAACAGGATTTCCTTCCGGCATTTCCATGGCAGGATATACGCTGTCAGAAATTGGACGACTAGATCCGGCCTGGATAGCTGCACTTAAGAATTTGATGGAGCGGGGCTTGGTGGAATTTATTGCAGCCGGTCAATTTCAAATCATAGGTCCTTTGGTCCCTAACGCAGTCAATCGAGCCAATTATCGTTTGGGCAACACGACGTATAGAAATATCTTAAATCAAGTACCGAAGTTAGTCCTTGTGAATGAGCAATGCTTTAGTAATTCAATGATAGATCACTATATTGATGCAGGTTATCAAGGCTTTATTATGGACTGGGATAATATCCAGCTTGCCAATCCAGGACTTAACCCTTTGTGGCGTCATGCGCCCCAGATCGCAGTGAGTGCCAGCGGTCGTCTATTGCCAGTCCTTTGGGATCAATCGATCGCTTTTCAGAAATTCCAACGTTTTGTACATGGTTTAGACTCTCAAGACTTATACGACGAATGGCTCAATCGTTATCTTCAAGCAAAGCCAGCCGCAATAAGCATTTACTGCAATGATGTTGAGATTTTTGATTTTCGCCCGGGTCGTTTCGTCAATGAGCCCATACACACAGGGCCATCTGAATGGATAGCTATTGGAAAACTGCTATCGAGCTATCTTCATAACTCGCAGCTTAAATGTGTTTTACCTCACAAATTACTGACGAACTGTAATGCGAAGCCAGAAACAGCACTAAAATTGACGACGGCAGCAATGCCGATACCAACAAAAAAGCAGGAACACTATAACGTTTTAAGATGGGCAGTCTCGGGACGAGATAATATACATATAAATAGCAGGTGCTTAGCCTTGGCTCGAGCGTTGGACGACTCCAAATTAACCGAGGAGCCACACTGGGAGGAACTTTGTTATCTTTATGCCAGCGATTTTCGAACCCATATTACGGAGCGTCGTTGGCAATCTTATCTTCAACGGCTAGCCAGTTTTGAAAGTAGGTGGATTAAACCCAATGCCTACAACCAATAACAACACTTTGATCCGCATAGAAACCAATTCAATGGGTATCGAATTGAATACAAAACATGGATTAGACATTCAGAGGCTGTGGCTCAACAACGAACCAAATAAGGCTATTTTGGGTAGAATACCTCTAGGCTATTTTGAAGATATTCGGATCGGAAGTGAATTTCACAGTGGACATGTTGTTTTTCAACAACCCGGGCATTTGCTCAACAACGATTTGATCCCCTGTGTTGCAAATCTAAGCGAAACAGAAGGTTTCAAGAGGGTTCATACTCAGCTCCGAATGCCTTTAGGTCCCATGGAAAAGGAATATCGAATTTACAACGCGACAAATCGTGTAGATCTAATATGTAGACTTAATTGGACCTCATATCCGCATGGCTTGCTTCGGCTCGGACATATAACACTTCTTCCAGATGCTTTCGATGCTGGTAGCCTGTGGTACGCCACCCATAATGGTGGGCCAGCCTTGGAGAAATTTTATCTAGACGGGCCAGATTTCAACCAACGTCGACCTGTCTCATTCGGAGTATCTGCAACGACCGCGGTAGGAATGACCGAGAATATCATGTTAATTGGTGACAATAAATATCATTTAAAAATCGGCATTAAGAGAGAGGACTTAGCAGTAGTTCCGATGATTATTTGGCAAAAACATAGCGAGAGTTTTCTTATGCAAGTTAATTTCTCGGCGGGCGAGCTCGACGACACGAGGCACGGAAAGACAGCAGAGAAATCAAACCAACCATTAATATTTCATATGAGTCTGGAAATTTCGACTATGGATATGACAGAAAAATGAGCTCCGTCCTTCTGGTCTCAGGCGCAGCTGGTTTTATCGGCAGCTTTTTTGTGGAAGTGGCTATCGCTGCCGGCTATCGCGTTATCATACTAGATAGCCTTACCTATGCTGGCAAACTCGAAAATCTGGAGGCAGTTCTCGCGTCCACCCAAGCAGAGTTAGTAATCGGCAATATTTGCAATGGCGAGCTGGTGACAAGGCTTTTGACCACCAACAATATAGATGCCCTCATTAATTTCGCTGCCGAATCCCATGTAGATCGCTCCATTGAAAACTCCGCTCAGTTCATCCAAACCAACATCATCGGTACCTATACCCTCTTAGAAGCTGCTCTTACTCATTTCCAAAGCAATCCCAACTTCCGCTTCATCCAAATATCTACCGACGAAGTCTACGGCGAACTGGGCCCAACTGGTAAATTTAACGAAGAAACCCCCGAAAGGCCAAACTCGCCCTACTCCGCCTCGAAAGCCGCAGGCGATATGCTCGCGAACGCGTGGTTCCACACCTATGGCCTGCCAGTTATCACCACGCATTGCTCCAATAACTACGGCCCAAGGCAGGACTCCGAAAAGCTTATACCGCATTTGGTACGCTGCGCCCTGGAAGGTAAGAATCTACCTGTCTATGGCGATGGCACGCATGTGCGAGATTGGATTCATGTAGAAGACCATTGCGATGGGATTATGTTGGCTTTGGAAAAAGGCGCTCCTGGCCAAAACTATTGCTTCGGCGGCGATGCTGAACGAACCAGCCTACAAATTGCGGAGTTTGTCTGTGATACCATGGGCGTCGATAAGAGCCGCATTGAGTTCATTGCCGACCGCCGGGGGCATGATAGACGTTATGCCATTGATGATTCCAAAGCTCAGCGTGAACTAGGGTTTAAACGCAAGCACGAGTTCGAGCAAAGCCTAAAAGAAACCATCCACTGGTATGTAGAGCAATACAATTCGGTCCTTGTGCCTTAACAGCAAACTGCAGCTTAATTCTAGCTTTGCAGTACACCAATCAAACTGCTTCCTACAGGAATTTTGAGGCCTCGGTTGATAAATAATAATTCTGCGGCATTGATACCGTTGAGCACTCTCTGCGCAATTAAACCTGCCTGATGATTTTCTGACTCGGACCGAGTGACCTCAATAACAGGGCGTCTTCTACCAAAATGGTAGGGCATAGATCTCAAAAGAAATAGTGGCAAAATAGCATAAGAAAAAAAGTAGCTGGACCAAAGCCAATTAAATCCAGCTTGTTTTGCTAACTTCTTCATGGTCTTAGTCGTGTGGCGCCTGAAATGGCCAGCCGCCGAGTCAACATCAGACCAAAGGAATTGATAAGCAGGCACTGTGAAGTAAACATATGCGCCACGGGGAATGTGGTTTCTTAACTGAGTCATGAATTGGACGTCATCGTCAACATGCTCGATCACATCAAACAATCCGATGCCACCAACTCGGTTCGCAGAAAAATCAAAGTTCTGAAAAAACATATTATACACATTTGAAATGCCCCGGCTCCGGGCATTGAGGCAGCCCTGATATCCTGGCTCGATTAAAAATGAATCTCGCTCTGGGAAGGACCTGGCTATCTGTTGGAGTTGGTAGCCATTTCCGCCACCAATGTCGGCAAAACCATTTTCAAAGGGAAATTGCCTAATCACGCTTGAAATGACCTCATTTCGATGCCGAAACCAAAAGCTTAGGTCCTCTATTTTCAGACATTCGTCATTGCTACTATCCGGATATGAAATGCTAAGATCTTCCTTTCCCACCCACACGCCATTTTTATCAAGCTGCAACATAAGCTTTAAACTAACCTTAAATCGCCGGTTAAATCAGCAATAATTTTGTCAAATAGTTGGCGTATTCGTTTTTAGGGCCTAACTCTTCGGCGCGTTTGAGAATGTCTTCATCCGTCAGCCAGCCTCTTCGCCAGGCGATTTCTTCCAGGCAGGCCATCTTGAATGCTTGTCTGCGCTCTAAAGTTGCTACGAAGTTGCTGGCATCCAACAGGCTGTCATGCGTGCCAGAATCCAGCCAAGCGAAGCCTCTGCCTAGCATTTCTACATAGAGTTCGTTTTGTTGTAGATAGACGCGGTTTAGATCGCTGATTTCCAGTTCGCCTCTGGGTGAGGCTTTTAGGCTGCGCGCTATTTGAACCACTTGTGAGTCGTAAAAATACAAGCCTGTCACAGCCAAATCGGATTTGGGTTGTGCAGGCTTTTCTTCTATAGAAATCGCTTTGCCGGCTTTATCCAGCTGCACGACGCCGAACGCGGTGGGATTGTTGACTTGATAGGCAAAGACGGTGGCGCCTTTGGTCCGGTTTCTGGCGCGTTTAAGATGGTCGGATATGCCTTGGCCGAAGAATATATTGTCGCCTAGGATCAAACTCACGCTGTCTTGGCCAATAAACTCGGCGCCGATTAAGAAGGCTTGAGCAATGCCTTCGGGGCGGTCTTGCGTTGCGTAGGTGATATTTAGGCCTACGTGAGCCCCTGAGCCTAATAACTGTTGGTACGAGGGCAAATCACGTTCCGTTGAGATAATCAGAATATCTCGGATATCCGCCAGCATTAAGACTGACAGCGGATAGTAAATCATGGGTTTGTCGTAAACAGGCAACAAATGTTTTGAGATCACCTGGGTGAGTGGATGCAGCCTGGTTCCCTGCCCGCCTGCTAAGATGATGCCTTTCCAACCCATGAGATATTTTAGTA
The DNA here is from genome assembly GCA_040387835.1 of Myxococcota bacterium. Lineage (NCBI taxonomy): Bacteria > Pseudomonadati > Myxococcota > Myxococcota bacterium. The sequence continues at coordinate 441,704 of JAZKCZ010000001.1, forward strand.
TATAAGTTAAATGTTAATCAAGATGATGCCGATTAATATTAGGAAAAGGCCGGCCAGGCCGAACAGACTAATTTTTTCCGCTAGAAAATACCAGCTGACAAAGGTGATACCGCCGATGACGAAGGCTGCTGAAAATGGTTGAGCGAAGCTTAAGGGGATTTTTTGCAGACACCAGTAATAAACGATATAGGATACACCAAGCAGGCTGATGCTGCTAAAGACCATGGGGGAAAAGAAGCTCTGCCCTTTTAAGCTCGCGCATTTCATGACGTAGCTTCCACCTAAACTGAGTATGTTAGAAAGTAAAAGCGCGCCAAAATACGGATCCATGAGTAATTATTAACATAAGATGGCACCTCGATTCTTTCTACTGTCTGCAATTTTTCTCTGGGCAACGGCCTTTGTGGGCATCAGAGTTGCGTTGACGGATTTTTCTCCGGGCGCCCTTGCTCTATTTCGCTTTTTGGTTGCGGGTATTTGCCTGGTGCCGCCTTATTTGCGGGTTAAGAACAAATCTCGCATCGGGCTGCGGGAGTTGGGTTTGTTGGTTTTAATCGGGCCAATTGGCATGGGCTGTTACAGCGTTCTGCTCAATCAAAGTGAACTACAAATAACTGCAGGGATTGCTAGTCTGGTGGTCTCGTTGACGCCGGTTCTCTCGAGTTTAATGGCTATCACTTGGCTTAAAGAAAAACCTTCCACAGGTATGTTTTTGGGAATCTTACTGAGCTGTCTAGGTCTACTGCTTATCGCTTTTGAAAATATCACAGACTTCGAATATAACTGGGCCATTTTCTTGGTTGTCCTGGCTGTGGTTTGTGGGGCAATTCAGTCGGTTTCCCAAAAGGTGCTGCTGAAGAACTGGACGGCACTGGAGCTGGTGAGTTTTGCGATGTGGTTAACGTTGTTGGCACTTACGCCTTATACGTTGGACCTTGTGCACGAGATTCACACGGCTTCTTATTTTACAATTATTGCGTGTATCTATTTAGGGATCGTGCCAGCTTTTTTAGCGCAGTGGCTTTGGAGTCATGGGTTGTCTAAAGTGCCGTTGATACATGCCAATAGTTACTTGTTCACCATGCCGTTAATCACTGCGCTGATTGGTTGGTTGGCTTTGGGTGAAAAGCCTGGGCTATTTGGGGTACTTGGGGGCCTAGTGGCGCTTTTGGGTGCTTTTGTTAGCGTTCGTCAACGGTCAATGCCCAGAGAAGATCTTGAGTATATTGACTCCCCGGGTTAGCGGCGAAGGCTTTCCGAGCATGCTTCCTGGCGGTTGGTAAATCGCCGAGTCGCCAGCGTATCTGAGCTAAAGTCGCGTGCGCTTCGGAGAAATTAGGTGAGAAAGTGAGCGCTTTTTGCAGGACGGACTCCGCTTCTTTAAAGCGCTTGCTTGAGAAATAACAACGGCCGAGATTCGATAGAAACTGTGCGTCATCTGGCGACAGAGCCACGGCTTTTTCTAGAGCGATGATGGCGACATCTTGATGACCGCATTCCAGGTGGGCGATACCCAGTCCGTTGGCGATGTCTGGGTCGTCGGGCAAGAGCCGCATCGCTTTTTCCAAAAAAGAGATGGCTTCTTCGAACTGGCCGGTTTCGATGAGCGCTCTGCCTAGAGCATGGTTAATATCGCCGTCACCAAAGTTATAGCGATACGCCACACGGAACATTTCGACAGCCTTAGGCCAATTTTGGATGAGCTCGTAGGACAGGCCGCGCAAATACTCGGAGCGGCCAGGTGGTAGCGCCGATTTGGCTTCGCCGGCTGCTTCAACTAGATCGAAATATGGGCCTGGGATATCCCGCCAGGCAAAGTTGCCGCACGGGTGTTCGGGCAATTCTAGGAGTGCATCATATTCTAAAGCATCGACACCATCGGCAGATTGGTCGTGTACGAGAATATCTGCTTTATGCTTAAGATCTTTGATTAAACTTTCGGGTGTCTTGGGGTCCACAATCAAAATCGAATCTTCGCAGAAGCTCACAACTCGCACTTGGTCAATGTCCGGCCTAAATGGCTTAATCGCGCCTACCACGAGTTCCGGAAACGCTGCAATACTAGCGATTTGATCGCCAACCAAGACGGCAGCGAATAAGTCCCTGTCTTCGTGCAGATAGACGACGCAGTCAAATTTCCGAACGCCCATTTGGCGTTTAGATTCGCGCCAATAGTGTTCGAACAGTTGAGCAGAATCCCCAACGATGGGCCGTAGAGAATCTTCAAAAGCGCATTCTACTGCCCAAACGGATTTGCGATGCTGCTGAATTAACGCGCCAGGCCAGGCTTTTTGAAATCCTAATGAGCGCAGCGAAATTTGAACGGGTTTGCCTAAATACTGCCAATCGACTTCTCTTAAAGGCTCGGACCATTCGGAAATCATTCGGCGCGAAAAGAGTGCAGATTCGAGTGCAGGCTCCCAGGAAATCCCGGTTGGTAAAATGTTTTTCAAAGACTGCAGCAGTTTGAGCCGTTGGTTTACTTTTGCTTTATGGCTTTTGACAGTGGTCTCAATTTCTTGACCAAGCCAAAGGCTTTCGGAGGCAGGTCCTAAGGAATCTTCTTTGGCAAAGAAAATAACTTGCGTGCTATGCGTTGCACGCCACCCCGAATAAGCCGGATGCAGATGTTGGTTCTGGTGAATAATTTCCTGCCAGGTTAGGATTTGAAACCGATTGCTCGGATGCTTTCCTGGCAGAATATTTTGCTGAATTTCTTTGGCAATCTGTTTGGTTTCATGCTCCGAATAATGATAGCTCTCTGGAATTAATAAAATATAAACCCAGTCGCTGAGCATGAAAAATAGAATTGTTTGTTCTTCTTCGACTCGCTCAAAAGCGTCTCTAATTTTTTGCTTTAAAGCCAAAGAAGTTTGCATCGAATTAAGAGTCTAACATGAGACTCTTAGTGTTTTGGCCAAACTCCCAATAAAAAGCGTTCTCCCAGACTAATTGCTCTTGCCCGCTCGGCCATATCCGAAAAGCGAATTTTATCCGCCGGCCTGCTTGCTTTATTTCGAAGGTCATCAAAATCTGCCACTGCTTGCTCCGACTGACCAACTTGAGATTTAGCCAAAGCATAGAGCCTTTTAGATTCCTGTCCGACCCATCCTTCTAAGTTGGTTGGCATCAACAAAAGACCGGTATCGAAGTTTCCAGCTAAGATTTGAAATCGGGAGAGTAGGTACAATGCACTGTCTTTCGACAAATCGTTATCGTTTGCCTTGCCAAGAAAATAGCCTAATTTACCATAGGCGGCACCTGCCGTTAGGACGTCCTCAGGCTTTGCATTAAGAAGTTCAAGACTTGCTTTAGCGTAAGGCGCATCATTGACAAGTGCACTTTTAATGGCCAACTCGCGCTGACGATAGATGGGCAGTTCATCGGTCTTCAAAGCTGCCGTAGGATTTTGGGGAACTGCCTGAACTGTGGAGCCCTTTTCGCAGGTAGCGAGTAAAACAGATTTTTCCGAAAAATCGTTAGCAACGGACGGCAACGCATCAGGTGGTAGAGGCAAATTTTGGAGCTCGAGGCGGTAGGCATTTAAAAAGGAGTCTCTCAAGTTAACTTGCCCCGCCTCTGCTAACCTGCGCACCGCTTTTGCTCGACAAACTTGGGTATGGCACTGCTTATCAATCGTCGAGCCTAACAAAGCAGCCGAAGCGACATAAGCTCTGGAAGATGATTGGGACCAGAACGACCATAAATCAGTTTCCAACAGATTTTCAGGATGCTTTTCAAAGCCCAAGCGATACAGTGCTGCAGCTTGTTCTTTCAGATCCAGGTCATTTTGAAGGCTTAACTCAGGCGTCAAATAAGTCGCTAACCCTTCGGACAAGCCTAAGTTCGGCAAGACGCCAAAAACGCCAGGCAGGCCCCAGAGTGTGCCGCCAATCTCTCCGATCAATACATGGGCGATTTCGTGGCCTAAAGTTGGGTGAGGTATTTGCGAATGCGTAATATGAATCTGCCGGTGCGCAGGCAGTGTAAAGTGCACATGCTTTGCGCCCGTGTGATGCGCCAAAGAATCCATCGAATCATATAACCAGATATCTATCGAGCGGTGCGTTTCGATGCCTGTTCGCTGCTTTAATCGCTCGAGCCAAAAGCTTGCTTCCTGCAAAATGCCCTGCGCATGATCTTCGCCTACAGAGGCCAAGCGGGTATGCAGCGTAATTGGTCCGCGCACCAAGACATCGGGATAATCCTTTTTACGCTCACGCAATGAAGGCGAGATTAAAGCAGAGCTCTTAACTTGCACCACCAAGGCCGAAGCACCTAAAAAGAAAACCAGCCAAAACTGCGTTGCATGTTTTTTCCAAGGCATTCCCAAAACAAACAAAGCCGCCGCATAAAGCAGCGCGCTCATGCGATAAGCGACCAACGTAGGAGGAAGTTCCTGGCCCTTGAGCAAATCTCCAGCAAGCAAAAACCAATACGGGTCGTAAAAGCGCATCGATGGATTTGACCACCAGAGGGCTAGATGAAAGCCGGTATAGAGGGCCCAAATAGCCAGTCCTAAAACAACCGCAAAATGGAGTCTGCCGACCAGTCGTCCGAGCCAAACGCCCGTAACCAAACTCAAACAAAGCTGCGGCACTAAAATGGCGACAAAAGGCAAAATGCCTGATGACGGGCTGCAACTTTGAAAGCTCCAAGAATGAATTAAAATCGTCAAGAAATAACCAAGGACCGCAAAAAACACCCAGGTACCTTCACGGTAAACGTCATTAACGAAACCTTTATTGCTTCTTAATGCACCGCGGCAAATGCCAGCAATGTAGCAAAGAGGCGCTAAAAAGATGCCTAAGAAAAGAGCCGCTTCTCCGGTTGGCGTGCTTAAAAGTGGTGAGGACCAAGCAAATATCAATGCCGCAATTGATGCAAGCACCAAGAGCATGGACGCAGTCGACGGAAATCTATTCTTTTTCAGGTTCATTATCTCATTAAAGTTACCGTTTTTTATTTTTCTTACGGGCTAGCTTTTCTCTCCTTCTTTTATCCTTTCGGTCTGGTGATGGTTTTGGCATCGAAAAACCTGGGCTTGGTGCCATACTACGCATACCCATCGCAGGATTCAAGCCTGGCATTTTGCCTAAATTGCCCATCATATCTTTCATCATCTGAAACTGTTTCAAAAGCGCGTCTACCTCTACTTCGGTTCGCCCGGATCCAAGTGCAATCCGCTTTCGGCGGGATTTAAACTTAGCAATGACTTCCGGTTGCTTGCGTTCTCGAGGGGTCATGGACAGAATCATGGATTCAATCTTGCGCATCTGCCCTTCCCCATCGGCCGCTTTAATTTGAGCGCCCATTTGACCCATCCCAGGCAGCTTTTCCATTAGGCCGGCCAATGGTCCCATTTTGCGCAGCATTCGGATTTGATTTAGAAAATCTTGCAGTGAAAATTGGCCTTTGAGCATGCGTTCGGCATCTTTTTCAGCTTGGACTTTATCTACATGCTCTTCAAAATCCTGCACCAAAGACGCGATATCGCCCATGCCTAGGATCCGACTGGCCAAGCCTTCAGGTCTGAACTCTTCTAAATTAGCGGCCTTTTCGCCGGTTCCTAAAAACTTAATCGGCTTTTTGGTGATGGCCTTAATGGACAAGGCCGCGCCGCCGCGTGCATCACCGTCCAACTTGGTGAGAATAAAGCCGTCAATTTCCAGGCGGCGGTTAAATTCAAATGCCGTGGTCACCGAATCTTGACCAATCATGGCATCGACAACCAGCAAGATCTGATCCGGCTTCGCCAGATTTTTAATAGATTCAAGCTCACGCATCAACGTGTCATCTATGGCCAAGCGACCTGCGGTATCGAATATGACCAGATCGCAGCCCAGCTCACGCGCCCTTGCAAAGGCGTTTGCGCATAATTGCGGGGGCGCCAGCGCGGCATCGGCATACACTGGCACACTCATCTCGGCGCCCAAAATCTCAAGCTGTCTGACAGCGGCGGGCCGATAAATGTCTGCAGCCACCAACAACGGTTTGCGCGATTTCTTTTTAAAATAGGCAGCCAACTTGGCAGTGGTAGTTGTTTTTCCTGCACCTTGAAGACCAACCATCATGATGCTGCCAATAGGTTTGGACAGCTCCACGCTGGTGCTTTCGGGGCCCATCAAATTTACCAGTTCATCTTGGCAAATTTTAATAAAATGCTGAGCGGGGCTGACTTTGCGCTTTTGAAAAGCGGTGGTGACTTCTTTGCCTAGAGACTTCTCTTTCACCGCAGCCAAAAATTGTTCGATGACATCAATATTGACGTCTGCTTCCAAAAGAGAATCTCGAACTTCACTTAGCGCCGTGTTGATATTACTTTCTGTCAGGACAGCTTGCCCATTTAGAAAATTTCTGGCATTTCGAAAACCTTTAGATAACGTATCAAGCATGTTCGCCTTCTTAGCTTGGCGTTTGCTAAAAGCCAAATACCTGTTGTAGGTTTTAAAGATGCTGAAGAGTGAATTGATCGAACGATTAGGAGATGAATCAAAAGGCATCTCCGGAGAAGACATAGAAACCGTGGTCAAAACTATTTTTGACACCATGAGTGAAGCTTTATGCCAGCATCACCGTATTGAAATACGAGGTTTCGGATCTTTTTCCGCTAAAAAACGCCGTTCCAGAAACGCACATAACCCTAAGACGGGCGTCAAAGTAACGGTGCCAGAAAAATGGGTGCCCTTCTTTGTGCCCGGTAAAGAGCTCCGCGAGCGCGCCAACAATGCCTAGGGCTTCCGCGATTATCATTGGCAATGAGATCTTAAATGGCAAAGTTCAAGACGCCAACACTCAAACCCTTGCGCGGGTGCTCTTTGAGTGCGGCGTTGCCTTAAAATGTGTCGAGACCATCCCTGATCATACTGAAACCATCGTGGAGACTGTCAGAAAGCATAGCGCGACTTACGATTTGGTTTTTACTTCAGGCGGTATCGGGCCCACCCATGATGACATCACCTACGATGGCGTTGCGAAAGCTTTTGGTCAAAATCTCGCCTTGCATGCTGAAACCGTTCGTCGCTACAGAGAGTTTCACGGCAAAGAGCCCAATGAGGCAAGAAAGCGAATGGCGCTGCTTCCGGAGAACGCCGAAGTTTTTTTCAATGACGGCTTATGGGTGCCTACAGTTTATTTGAGGCCAGTTTATGTTTTGGCAGGCATCCCTGAATTATTTACCCAAATGCTGGAAGGCATTAGACACCGCTTCACCTATCAAAGTTTTGAACGAGCGCTGATTTATACTGACCGTTTAGAAGGCGATATTGCAGCTGAACTTGAACAGGTTCAACAGCAGTTTTCAGATGTTGAGATTGGCAGTTATCCTCAAAAACCTGGCTCTGACCATCGTGTGATGCTGAGCGTTGAAGGCGCAAACGCTGAACATGTTCGACAAGCGGCCGATTTGATCGAGAAGTTTGTTTGAATCAATACACCGCGTTTGGTCTAAAGATTTCCAGCGAAATTACGCTGCCTCCCTTACCATCCTCAGCGTTTGACGCGCCCGACATTTGCATCAGGCAAGGCCCAATTGATAACCCGACTTTCGCCATTCCTACCATTGGCAAGTTCCTGGTTGCTGGGATTGAGGAAATCATATTCGAACCAATGCCAGCTGCATCGCATAAAGATATAATTCCGTTTATTTTAGGCTCATGCTTAGGCATTTTGCTGCAAAGGCGTGGCAACTTAGTGTTGCACGGCAATGCCATCACAGCAGGCAATCAATGCGTCATATTCATCGGCCCCTCGGGAGCAGGCAAATCGACCCTCGCAGGTGGCTTTTTAAGGCAAGGTTACTCAATTCTGAGCGATGATTTATGCGTCATTACGCCTGAACACCAAGTATTGCCGGGTTATCCGCAAATTAAGCTATGGCGCGACTCTGCGCAAATGCTTGGGTATGACTGCTCAGGTCTAGAGCCTGTCTTTCAAAGGCAAGATAAGTTCGCGATTCCTATTGCCGATAATTTCACTGGATCGGCAAAGCCCCTCAAGCAAATTTATGTATTGGCGCCTTTTGAGCAAACGCCGTTTAGTTCACTCAAATCCCTTATCGACAATACTTACAGGCTAACGTTTATTGAAAGCAGCGAAGAACGTGCTAAGCACCTTTTACAATGTCAATCAATCTTAACAAATATCCCTCTAAAATCGCTCTCGCATCGAGCTCCCCTAGACGACGTGAACTTTTACAAAGCCTTGGTTTTGAATTAACTTTATTGGACCCCAATATTGACGAGTCTCAGCGTCCAGATGAAACGCCTGAAAATTTGGTGTTGCGGCTTGCGGTTGAAAAGGCCCAAGCAGTGGCTCACCTCACGGACCTGCCCATCATGGCTGCCGATACGGTCGTGGTTGTTGAGGGTGTTATCCTGGGCAAGCCGCATGACATCCATCACGCACGTGACATGATTTTGCAGCTGTCTGGCAAGGAGCACTTGGTACTGACGGGGTACGCCCTCTCCTACCAAAACCGACTAGTCAATAATCTGGCGCAAACAACAATTACATTCCGAGATTTGTGCGATTACGAAGTAGATAACTATCTGCAAACAGGCCAATGGGCAGGCAAAGCCGGCGCATGCACCCTACAAGGCGCCAGCGGCCCGTTCGTGAACAACATCAACGGCAGTCTTGCGAACGTCTTAGGCCTACCCCTAAACGAAGTCCTAGCCGCCCTACAAAAGGTTGCATAACCCCTCTCCCGAGCCACATTTGCAAACGCAGGTTGAAGATTTTATGAGTATTTCTATGAAACTTTTTAATTCTTTCGCTTTAAGTTTCCTAATTAGCTCATGCCTCTCTGCTGAAGAGGATTACTGTCTTGCTAGCCCGAGAGAACGCGCTCAAGTTTTCATCACAGAGCAGTTCAAACTGCAGAACTTTAATAACCCAATGCATCTTGCCTATATCCTTGCTACCGCAGAACATGAAACCGCCAATTTCACTTCGATGAAGGAAATTGGTGGTGAGAGAAAGAAGTACGCGCCTTGGTACGGGCGTGGTTACCCTCAGCTGACGCATAAGGCGAACTACGAGAAATATACTAGATTTCTTGGCGTTGATTTAATGACGAATCCGGATCTGATGCTTAGGGAAGACGTTTCGGCGCGCGTTATCGTTCATGGAATGATGTATGGCTGGTTCACAGGCGTGAATCTGACTCATTTTATCAATCCCAATCGATGTGACTTTGTTGCGGCTCGCATTACGGTGAATGCTAGAGACCGGGCTGAGAAAATTGCTGGGGTTGCTCGGAGGTGGGCAAAATGGTTTGGGAACAGGGAAAAGCCCTCTCCCGATTTTTAGCTTATTTTTTTAGTTTTTGTACAGCCTTTAGGCCGTCTTCGGTTAGTAGGTAGCGTTTGGTTTTTTTATCTTGCGATACTTGCTTAATATAATGGTTATGGCTGTGTACCATTCTCGAGACGTTAATTGGGTATAGCTCTACTTCGGCCGCTTGAAAGACTAACGCGCTGACGTCATGCACACTGATGCCATCATAATATGCAGCATCATCTGCGGCTTTAAATGCCCATAGGATCCACGCTAGGCTTCGTTTGCCATCAAGTTCTGCTTCTTGATGAAGCAAAGGCAAGTCATGTGGATGCAGGCGGCGGTAGATTTGGTCTGCGCGCTCTGAATAGATAGGCTCAAAGGATTTAGATATCTTGAGGTTATCTAATTTCTTTTCCGAAGTTTTGGCTTCGGGTAAGGAAGACTTGAACGACTTAAAGACCATCTTAAGCAAGCGTTTCATAACCATAGTTTTCGCTATGCCAAGGCCTAGACTAAAGTTCAATACGCCATTAGGCGGATTGCTTCCTCGTAGATCGCTTCGTTTGACGTCAAATAGTCTGCTTCCAGCGCCGGTGAATATGGCACAGGTGTGTCTTTAGAACCTAATACGCAAATGGGAGCATCCAGCTGTTCAAATAGGTTTTCAGCGATTTGCGATCCGATTGATTCAAGCACGCTGCCGCGTTTGGTGTCCTCGCCTACCAAAAGCACGCGGCCCGTTTTACGAATGCTTTGAGCGATAGCTTCGAAATCAAGCGGCACCAACGTTCGCAGGTCTAGGATTTCACAGTCGAGCTCACTCAAAGTTTTCAGTACTCGGTGCACATAAGCGCCGTAACTAATTACCGTCAGTTTGGATCCGGCCTTTCGAATCGCCGCTTTGCCGAGTTCGACCGGCTCGTCGCTCAAGTCTTCTCTTAGCGAGGGGTCGCGGTAAAGAGCGATATGCTCGTAGTAAAGCACCGGATCTTGTTCCCGACTGGCCGCGTGTAATAATGCTCGTGCATCTGATGGCGTGGACGGCGCAACGACTTTCAACCCTGGTGTTCGATAAAACCAAGCAGATGTGTCCTGCGAGTGAAATGGTCCAGCATGTCTCAGACCACCCCAAGGCATACGCAGAATAAACGGGGCTGGTTTGCCCAAGCGATAGCGTGCTTTCGCAGCATTATTGACCAGCTGGTTAAAGCCCGATGCCACAAAATCGTTAAACTGCATCTCGGCAATTGGCAGCAAGCCTTCCAAAGCCATGCCCACACAAGCGCCAATGATGGCATTCTCCGAAATAGGCGTGTTGATAAACCTTGGCCACAAGGCTTGAGGCATCGCTTTAAATAGCATGAAAACATTGCCATACGGCGGGGCCACATCTTCCCCAAGCACATAAGCTTTGGGATTTTGCTCTAAAATTTCCTGAATTCCCAAAGCGATGGCTTCTAAATAGGTTTTGGCCATGGACGAGATTTTACTTCAGCCAGTGCTGCTTCACAAGCTTGCAACGCTTTTTCTTTCATGCTGTCGATTTCAATGCTCGTACAAATTCCGGATGCAACAAGTTTGCTGGCGTAAGTTTTTAAAGGATCCTTTGCACGCCAATGCGCAAATGCCTTTGCATCCGCGTAGCCACCTGTTTTTAACTCCGGCAATTCAAAGCTCAGTGTTGGCTCTTGACCCAAATAAAGCATATCGTCGTGATGCGCATGCCCGCACATGCGCATGCTGGTAAGCTCGAGCATCACCGGCCCTTTGCCAGACTGGGCGTGCTTTGCGCCCCATGCAAATGCTTCATAAATGGCTTCGGGATCGGTGCCATCCAATGTTTTGGCTGGCATGCCATAACCGACAGCCTTGTCAGCGAAAGTTTGCGCTGCGGTTTGAGAGCCTAGTGGTGTGGATAAAGCTGTTTGATTGTTTTCAATACAAAATATCAATGGCAATTTTTGCACCGCAGCAAAATTAATCGCTTCGTGCCATTCGCCTAAAGAAGTGCCGCCCTCGCCCATAAAGCTGACCCCGATTCGGGATTCACCCTTAAGCTTCATCGCTAAGCCCATGCCGACCAATGTCGCAGTGCCAATGGCTAAAGGCGCTGCGGGAGATAGCACGCCTTGGTCCAAGTCACCGACATGCAAGTCCCTGCCATGAGACGGCAAGCCTGATTTCCCCGCCTGAGCATTTAACGCCAAAGCAATGTCGTTGTTGGTCATGGCTAAGATAGCGCCCAAGTCGCGTATCATGGGCGCGATGACGTTGTGTCCGCCTAGCTGTTTGATGGCGTACCCAGCAGCATAGATCGCTTCTTGCCCCAGGCTTCTAAACCCTTTGCCTTGAAAGCCTACGCTGGTCATAAACATGCGCTTCAGCGTATTATCTACTGCACGCGTTAAAATAATGCCGTACAGAATTTGCTTTTTATCAATGGGCGTCATGGCTTATTCTGGATCAAATAGAGAGGCTTTTTCAACCTGCCATTGAGCCAGGCATAACTTGCCCAAGCGCTGGTCACTTTCTTGACATAATTTCGAGTTTGCTCGTAAGGGATTTGTTCTACGAAATAGTCCATAGGAACGTCCGGCGCATATTGCTTCGCCCATCTCTGCACGGGTCCGGCGCCAGCATTATAGGATGCTATGATTTTGATAGGATGGTCCAACTTCTGGCTCAGCTCGTTCAAGTGCTTGGCGCCGGCGTCTATATTAACCAACGGGTCTAAAAGCTGGCTTTCGGTCAACTTCGCTGTGGTTGGCATAAGTTGACAAAGACCTACCGCGCCAGCCCAAGAAATAACGTCTTTGTCGAACATGCTTTCTTCTCTAGACAGCCCCATCAACCAATCCACGGGGATTTTTTCGAGCTCAGCTGCTCTATGATAGGCTTCAGAAAATGCCTTGGGGAAGGATAAATACCAAGGAAACTGCGTCACAAACTCCGGCTTGTTTGTTCTAGGAAAGGCAAGGCCCAAACCACGCATCGCTTGATGAGCCTTATCGGGGCGGTGTAGCTCCAAATAAGCGTTGGCCAGATTGAAGCGGTCGTTTTCGCCGCGATACTGCCGCATCAGTCTATCTACCACCCAAACCGCCTCTTGCGTCTTTCCATGCTCTTTCAGGCAAGACATGATTTGAAAAGTGGGATCCGCTTTTAGCGCCTGACTTGGCGGCAGCATAAAAACCGGGGGCTTTAACGACGATTTAGTCTTAGTTAGCTGAGCCGCCCAGTGGCCATAGTAATTAAAAGGCATTTCTTTAGCTAAATTTTGGAGGATTTCCTTACCCTCATGGCGTTGTTTACGGTCCGGATTTAGCTTCAGGCTTTCAAACTGCGGATACATCCGAAGGCGCCCTGACCAATACATGCCTTGAGGCGTTTTGAGAGTTTCAAACAAATGAATGGCAGGGTTCATCTGGCCCAGGCGGGCAAACTGCATCGCGCGCTCAAAAATGGTTTGCTCGCGCATGTCGCCTTTGGGATGCTCGTTAAAAATCTGATTTAGCACCTGAGCGCCATCCACTTCACGATCTAAATCTAAAAGTGTGTGCGCTTTCCATAAAAGTACGTCATCGGTAAAACTGTCGTTTGGATACTTGGCCAAAAAGTCATCTAAAACAGCAACCGCTGTTTCCGAAGGATTCATTGCCGCAATGCGAGCATTTAGAAAGAGCGCCTTCTTTTTAAAATCGCCTTCACAGGTATCCGCAGCCAATCGCAAAGTTTGACGAGCCTGAGCATAATTGCGGAGCTTTCGGTGAGCGAGACCTGTCAAATAGGTTGCCTCACAAGTATTCACCGTGGCTAAAGCGGCCACCACTTCAGCATTTCGATTCCAAGTGGTTAACACTCTGGCTCGTTGTAAAAGCTTATCGGCAGAAAAGTTTAGATTAGTGCAATAAGCTCTCGAGGCTTTTGTTTCAGCTAAATCTACACATAGTTTCTCATGCATATCTGCGGATTTTAAAGGGACTTCTGATAGAATTTCTGCTAACTTTTCACGACGCAGCATATCCAGATTAGCCGGCGCAATTTTAAGCGCTAATTCTACTTTGTTTTCAGTCGGCAGATTAAATACTTCTGTGTTCCAGAAATCGGCGGGGATCGGGCATATGGCGAGGGCCCATAAAATTCCCACTTGAAATTTGGTGCTAAAATAGTTTTTAATACGATCCATGAGAAAAATCCTACTCTTACTTAGTGTAACAATACCATCGTTGTGGTTAGTCGGCTTTTTTGGGGACAAACCGGCCGTAACGCCCAGTATCGCCAACGAACTTTGGGTCGAAATAACCCCAGAACAAAGTAAAAATTCGATTATTCCTATCCCTTCTCTGGCACCGCTCGTCAACCGCGTGAAGCCAGCGGTGTTGGTGGTTGCCACTGAATCGGTGATGCAGCGTAATCAGCAAGTGCCTCCAGGGTTTGAGGACCTTTTCCGCTTTTTTGGCCCAGGCGCAGGCGGCCCTAATATGAGGATGCCTGAACAAAAAAGTACCGGCCTTGGCAGCGGATTTATTATCCATCCATCCGGTCTTGCATTAACCAACAATCACGTGATTGAAGGTGCCAATAAAATCAAAATTAAAGTAGGCGGTGATTTGAAAGAATACGATGCTGAAGTGGTGGGTACAGACCCAGATACAGACGTCGCGCTAATTCAAATTAAGAGCGACAGAAAAGACTGGCCTGTTATCCCGCTAGGAAGCTCCTCTCGAATGCAAGTCGGAGATTTTGCGATGGCCATCGGTAATCCTCTGGGACTTGAAAACTCTATCTCTTTTGGGCCGATTTCAGCCAGAGGCAGAAGAGACATTCAACCTTCTGGCAAACGAGGCCTTTTCGATTTCATGCAGCTCAGCGCGGCCATCAACCCAGGTAATTCCGGTGGCGCTTTGTTAAACATGTCAGGCGAAGTGATTGGTATCAATACCGCCATCAGTGCCTCAGGTCAGGGCATCGCCTTTGCCATTCCAATTGATCAAGTCAAATTAATCCTGCCAGCGCTCAAAAAAGACGGTAAAGCCTCTCGATCAGGTATGGGCGTTAAAATCGAGAACGTAACGCCTGAACTCGCCAAAGAACTTGGCCTGGCGTACACCTACGGCGCCCTAGTGCGCGAAGTTATGCCTGGCAGCGCGGCCTCCAAAGCTGGCATTCAGCCTGGCGATGTTATCATCGAATTTGACGGCAAGGTTATTAACGACGCAAGCTCTCTGATGGTGGAAGCTGGTCTTGCACGCGTGGGCAAAAGCGCTCCCGTCAAAGTTTTTAGAGAAGGCAAGACTTTGACATTCCGCATCACCTTGGAAGCGATCAACAACAACAAAGAAGCGGCTCTGCCAAAAGCAGAATCGAAAGGCCTAGAAGAACTGGGAATCAGGGTCGCAAGTCATAAAGACCAGATGATTCAAGGTGCGCGCATCGTTGAAGTGAACGCTCACTCGGTGGCTGCTATGGTAGGCTTAGAAAAAGACGATGTGATCATCAAAGTAAATAATCAGCTGATTAAAGATGCCAACACCCTTGCCACTTTAGTGAAAAAGGTTCCAGCAGGCGGCATTTTAAGGGTATTGCTCAGACGAGGCCCAAGCACCTTGTTTGTCGCGATTCAAAAACCGTAATGTTAAGACTCATGCTCATGCGTCATGCGAACAGCCCTTTCGGGCCGCCTGACCATGAGCGCACGCTTTCTGAGGTAGGGCGTGCCAGTGTGCCTTTAATCGCTCAGCAGGTGGCAGATTTGGACTGGCTTCCAGAGCTTATTTACGTGAGCGATGCAAAAAGAACTCTGGAAACCTGCGCCTTGTTTATCAAAGCATTCACCCCCACTCCGGCTGTGCAGCAGGCCCACGATTTATATCAGGCGGATGCCTGGGGAGTTGTCGATTTTATTGCGCGCGTTAACCCGGTAGTTCAGACTTTTCAAATTGTCGGACATAACCCAACCATGGAAAAAACTTTGGAGATGCTCTGCGGGGTGCGTGAAAGCTTTGAACCCGCAAGCATCGCCTTACTGGAGCACCCTGGATCTTCTTGGTCAGAAGCGATAGAAGACGAGGATTCATGGAATCTAATACGATTTATATCCGCGACTTAAAGGTTGCTTGCATTATCGGCGTGCATGCCCATGAGCGAGAAGCGCCGCAAACTTTGGTTATCAACGTCAAGTTGCATTTAAGTAATTTGCGGGCTCGCTGCAGCGATAAGCTTGAAGATACGGTGGACTATTCGAAATTGGAGCAAGTTTTGGTGGAGACAGCTCAAACGAGTAGGTCTCAGTTAATCGAAAAACTGGCGCAAGTTTTAGCGGACGCGTGCCTGGCTTTCGATTCGCGGATCAAAAGCATAGAAGTTGACCTAGAGAAACCAGCGTGCTTAAAAAACGCACGGTCGGCCGGCATTAACGTTGTGAGCTATCAAATGTCACCCCGGCCTTGAGCCGGGGCCCAGCGCTGTGCAGAGGGCTGGATTCCGGCTCAAGGCCGGAATGACAGAATCAGACCGTCATGATTTCGGCTTCTTTGTGTTGTAGAAGCTTGTCGATTTCGGCGATGGTTTGGTCTGTTAAATCTTGGGTTACTTTTAAGCCGCGCTTTTCATCATCTTCAGACATGGTCGATTCCTTGACCGCGTCTTTAAACATCTCGTTCGCATCTCGCCTTGCATTTCTAACCGCTACTTTGGCATCTTCGCAACGTTGTTTGGCCTGTTTCGCAAACTCTCTTCGGCGCTCTTCTGTCAGCGAAGGCACTGGCACGCGCACCACGTCACTGTCCACCATGGGGTTTAGACCCAAGTTTGCCTCTGAAATCGCTTTTTCAATAGGCTTCAGCATTCCTTTGTCCCAAGGCTTGACCATCAATGAGCGAGCATCTGGGCAGCTCACGGTGGCGACTTGACCGATAGGGCTTGGGGTGCCGTAGTAGTCGACCCGAACGCCATCCAGCAGTGATACGCTGGCGCGGCCCGTTCTAATCGTCGCTAAATTCTTTTTAAGAGCTTCGATGCCTTTATGCATCTGGTCTTTGGCTTCGCTGCAAATATCGTCCAACATCTCGTCTACTCCTGTACCACGGTGCCGATTTTTTCACCGCTCAAAATTCGTTTAATATTGCCCGGTTCAGTCATATTGAAGACGTAAATTGGCATATTGTTATCTTTCGAAAGTGAGATTGCCGTTGAATCCATCACTTTTAAATCTTTGTTTAGAACATCTTTATAAGTCAGATTGGCAAACATCTGCGCGTTGGGATTATGGGCCGGATCGCTGTCATAGACGCCGTCGACCTTCGTGGCTTTGAAAATGGCATCGGCGTGGATTTCCATCGCTCTCAGCGCTGCGGTTGTATCGGTGGTAAAATACGGGTTTCCGGTACCAGCGGCGAAAATAACCACACGGCCTTTTTCCAAATGCCTAACAGCTCGTCTTCGAATGTAGGGCTCGCACAACTCAGACATGGTAATGGCCGATTGCACGCGCGTAGGCACCCCTTGTCTTTCCAAAGCATCTTGAAGGGCCAACGAGTTAAGAACAGTCGCCAACATGCCCATGTAATCCGCAGATGAGCGGTCCATGCCTTGCGTGCTCGCAGCCAAGCCACGGAAAATATTTCCGCCGCCAATCACAAGCGCTACCTCAATGCCCATGGCGTGTATTTCTTTGATTTCTTCGGCCATGCTTAGAATCACTTTGGGATCGATTCCGAAGCCTTGGCTGCCTTGAAGGGCTTCGCCAGACAATTTCAGTAGAATTCGTTTGAACATAAGACCATCTATTTTGACGAATTTATTTCAAGAAAACAAGGGCTGTGTTACAAATTAGCCAATCACTATGTCTTCTTCTCGTCTTTTACATTTCGACCTAAGCAATGGTTGTACCGGTCGATCACTTTGCGCTGCTCTGATCGACCTCGGCGTATCGGCCAATATCTTAAAGCAGGCATTTTCTGCCATTAACTTAAATGCCATTCAACCAGTATATTCAAATCATAATTTAGAATTTTTAGATGAGACTGGTCGTTCTATTGATAGCCCTGCCATCGCTCAGTCAAATATCTCTGATAAAAACACCGCCTTCAAAGCAAAACCAAAATGGCACTTATCCCTTTCGCATCAGGATGCACCTAAGATGGCGCTGCCTGATGTGGGTGATTTAGCAAAAAATCTAGACCCGATTCCAGCGGCGCTGTTTCAGAAAGCAAAACGCTTTCTCGAAGATGCCGGCCACCGCCCCAGCCTAGCCGATTACTGTGACATGGTCAGCTTTTGCGTTCTTTTGGCAGAGCTTGACCCCAGCTCAATCTCGGCCAGTCGCGTCCCTCTAGCGTTTTCACACGACAACCCGAATCGTAGCGTTATCTTAGCCCTCAGCGAATCAATCCCCGTGTTTGAAAAAGAATGGCCTGCGCCAACTTGTGATGTCACGGGTCTTGCACTTTTAAAGGCAAGCGCATCTCATTTTGGCGCAAGAGGCGAAAGCCAACTCCTCAAAATGGGCATAGCCAAAATGCCCGAAATCAGAGCGCTACTTTGTCAAAAAAACGTTACCACGGGACCTAAATTGGATGCCGTGGTAGAAATCAGCGCGCAAATCACCAATACGCAAATCCTATCCGAAATCATTCACAGGCTAAATCAAATTGGCACCAAGAAAGTCTGGACCACTCAAGTGATGGACCAAGGTTTCGGATCCAAAACGCTCATCAAAGCTATCGCCCTGGAAAGTGATAAAACCAAAGTTATCGAAGCTCTCTTGATTTTAGCAGAGGCCTCAGACGTTCAAGTTCAAACCATCGAACAGTTCAGCCTACTAAAGCGCGTAACCGCTGTCACCTTAGGCCGCTCCCAAAAACTCCAAGTTTGCAGAGTCAACGAGTGCCTCTGGGGCGAGCGAATTCTACGAGTCGATCCTTTGTTAGAAGATTTACAAGCTCTGGCCAAAGAATCTAACAGCGCCCAAGAAATCATTCGCGCAGACGTGTTAAGTGCTTGGAAGAAAAGCAACTCTTAAGCGGTCTTTATATTTTTACGTTCGCTATAATCAACAACTGTTGCGCAGACAAGATCTCCGCTGACATTCAAAACGGTACGACACATATCAAGCAGGCGATCGACTCCGAGCACCAAACCGATTCCCTCAACGGGAATGCCTACAGACTGCAGGACAATGGCAATCAACGGTATTGACCCGCCTGGAACACCAGCGGTGCCCATACCAGCTATAACCGACATAAACAAAACAACGATTTGTTGATCAAAACCGAGCTGAATGCCGAATATCTGAGCCAAGAACAAAACAGTCACACCTTCAAACAAAGCGGTACCGTTTTGATTGGCAGCCGACCCAATCGTCAAGACAAAGGAGCTTATATTCCTATCTAAGCCTAGATTGGTCTCCGCGACTCGAATCGAAGTTGGCAAAGTAGCATTGGAAGACGAGGTCGAAAAAGCCGTGACCATCACTTCACGAATCTGCGTAAAAAACTGCAACGGCGATTTTTTGGCATAAAGCTTTAAGATTAAACTAAAAACAACAAACTGTTGAACCGCAAGCCCTAGCAACACCACAACAACAAATTTACCCAGATTACCAATCAGCGAAAATCCAAACTTGGCAGTCATGGAAAACATTAGCCCGGCTACTCCAAATGGCGCCAGCATCATCGCAAAATCCACAATCTTCATCGAAACATCGCGTAAGCTTTCCAGCACACCAACCAGCGGATCTTTGGTTTGATCTTTTCCAACCAGCAATAAAGCGACCCCAAAAATCAGCGAGAACACCATAAAGGCAACCATGTCGCCCTCGAGCGCTTTGGTCGCAGCCAAGAGAGGATTTTTAGGGATAAGCGAAACCAACGATTCTGTAAAAGTCTGATTAGAAACCGGCGGCGGTACCACAGGCATCATGGGGCCAAGCTGTTTAATAATATTCGGGTCAAGCCCAGCGCCCGGTTGCAAAAGCGTCACCAAAACGAGCCCCACCAAAACCGATATGGGCGCTGCTATCAACGTATAGAGCAGCGATTTGACCCCCACCCTGCCCAATTTGGAAAAATCCTTCAACTCAACGATGGCAATCACCAAAGATGAAAAGACCAATGGCACCACAACCATAAAGATTAGGCGCAAAAAGAACTGACCCATCGGCTGAGCCACATACGCAATAACGACGTCAAGCCACGGGCCCTGCCACTGATGGCACAGCAAACCTAGGAAAGTTCCTAAAACTAATCCGAGAATAATCCAAAGCGGTCGGTTCATGTGGCTTGGCAATCTGCATGAATTGCCGATATTCATCAAGGGGTGTTAAAGTCGGCTATATGCTAACATGGAATCTATGGTCACTCGTCCAGGCAATTTTAACGCAGTTACTCATGAAATAACTGAAGTGGAGCACGAATCACAAACACAGCATTTAGAGCCCTCCCTTCTGCTTGAGTCGCTGCCGACGTCTAAAATCGCAGCACCCTCTGCGCCAGCGCCCAACTTTAAATCGATTCAAGAAGGGTGCGCTGATTTCGATGTTCCGGCTTTTTTAACCGGCAAATATGCTGACCCAAAGGCGCAAGCAAAGAATCATCAAGTTCTCGATCAGTCGGTGGCTTCTTTAAAAACATTGGCGCACAGCTACATTCAGCGTGGCTTATCCAAACCTGATGCATACAAACAAGTCCTGAGAGATATTGACTCGCATGATGATGAACAGTTCCAAAGCTATCGCGCCGCTCCAACAAAAACCGGACTTTCAGCGCCTAAAAGCACATACGCTGTCCGCACCGCTTTACTAAAAGCAAGTCTAGATGAATCCGGAGGCCTTGAAAGCTATCAAGTCTACATGCGGAATTCAGAGCAACTTTTAGCTGACCCCAGCAAGAAGTGGGAAGCTATTGAGAATCCTCGAAACTGGGTGTTTGAAGCTCAAGGTAAGCATGCCAACTATCTATTGTTCAGCTACGTGAAGGCAAGAGAATTGGCGAAAGGCGTCCGCAGCAGCGATAGAAGGTCATTGGTACTTTTGAAAGGCGGATTTGGCGCAGGCAAAACAGCTCATGCCAAAACCGAATACGGCTCGATGGTCAACGGTGTGGTCGCGCCGGATGGTGCTAAACGCGACGCAGGGCGAAAATCCGATGAAACGATTACCCATGCCGCCGTTCATGTTGAAGGTTCACAGATGGCTTACGAAGTGTTCGATGAACTCATTAAAAGCGACCTCAAACAGGTAGCATATGATTCTTCCTTAAGTAGACCTAGTGATTTAAAGGCCTATTTGGAAAAGGCTGAAAAAGGCCAGCGAGTAGCGCTCGTGCGCGATATTTCCAGGCCAGATACACTGCGCATGCTCACGGTCCTGAAAAGAAATGTGAATGGAGAAGATCCCAGAATTCCCGTACGCGACGTTATTGCCGGTGCTGTGAGAGACAAGGCCGGGCGCGCTGAAGTCATGAACACATTGATGAAACGTCAAACGGATTCTAAACACGAATATCATCTGGTTTGCGGCGGAGATGATGGTTCGCCATTTCGAGAAGTGGTTCAGTTCCTTTCAGATGGAACACCTCCCAGAATCTCCGATCCAAGGCTTTTGGAAAGCCAAGGGGTCAGGTGGGACGAAGCGAGCAGGCAATTTAAAGCGCTTCAAACAGAAGGTGAGCTCAAAATGACCCTGGAGACACAAATGCGGCGCTCTGTGAGAGAAACGCTGGCCGACTACACCGGACTTTCGACAAGGAGTAGCCAGGATTATGAGACCACTTTTACTAAACGCATCTTGCTTGATACGCCTCTTACAGGCGCAGATCCCCACGCTTGGTACACCGCCCTGAGCCCGCGAATGCGGCAAGCTATATCAGAGAGCGATTTCGTTGCAGTGATGAACACAATCGATTTTGCTACCTTAAGCGGAAAGCAGCCTATTACTTTTATGGACTTGCCTCTTGGTGCGGCTTTGGATTTCAACTCCAGGCTTCGCTCGAATCCATGGGCTTAGTTTACAGGCTTTTTTGGGAGCCTTGGCTATACCACACGCCTCTACCTTGGCCGTGGCGGTCGAGACTGCCCCCAGCCACCAGTTTTTTTAAGTGAAACTTAATTGAACTTTTAGGAGCATCTATGGCCAGTTCTATATCATGCATCGTTAGTCTCTCTTTCTGTTTAGAGAGTTCATGTATTTTTTCAGATAATTCAGGCAAACTAGATGTCTTCAAGGTCGTTTCAAATTTTGCTTCCAAGTTTCGTTTTTGCTTTTGTAGCGCTCCAAAAAAGAATCTCAGCCAAGGGTCATAAACGGGTTCATCGCCTTTTAAAGTTCCTTGAGTTCTTCTTAAAGCGATATAATAGCGATCTTTATTTGCTTCAATAACTGTTTCCAAAGACGAGTAAGGCACGTATTCGTATCCAGATTTTAGCAATAACAATGTTGTTAATATGCGAGATAATCGCCCATTTCCGTCCTGGAATGGATGAATCGCTAAAAAATGAACAGTAAAGATAGCGATGACCACCAACGGGTGCATGCTTCGATCTTCGAAATGATCGCGTGCCCAATCTACAAGGTCTTTCATAGCTCTAGGCGTATCAAATGGTGTTGCCGTTTCAAAAACAACGCCGATGCTTTTTCCGTCAGCGTCAAATGCCTCTACGTGATTCGAGAATTTCTTATAATCTCCACGATGCCTTTGATCCTTGGCCACATATTGAAGTAGACGGGCATGCAGTTGCCTGACGTAGTTTTCGGTTAAACGCAGTTCTTGGTACGATTCATAGACCAAATTAATGGCTTCTGCGTAGCCAGCGACTTCCTCTTCATCACGGTTTTTAAAAGAATTTAAATCAAGTCTTTCCAATAGCTCAGCGATCTCTTGGTCGGTTAGTTTTACGCCTTCTATCCGGGTGGAAGAGCCAATGCTTTCAATTGTAGCAACTTTTCGAAGGAGATTTAACTTTTCGCGCGGAATGCCCGCAGCGTTCGAAAAGCGTCCCTTAAATTCGTCCACTTCACTCAGGATTTGAACAATTTCAGAGGTGAGTTGAATCTCAACCGGCAATTGCGCCATTTTACACTCCTTGGCCGATCTTGGCCGATCTTGGCCGATCTTAGCCGATTAAGCGTAAAAAGGCAATAATTGGCGTTTTAAGGCTTCTGAAATATTCGTTTTTGGCGCTTGGCCCGGTGGGTTGTAATGGCAAAACGGTGAGCTTCATCTCGAATTCGCTCAAGCAAATACCGCTCTTTGCTGTGCTCTTTCAGCATGATGCCATCTTTGCGGTTAGGCAAAAACAGCCGTTCAGGATCCTTGGCAATGGCTGCAATGTTGAGTTCCAGACCCGCATCTTTCGCTACCGCGAGCGCAACCCCAAGTTGGCCTTTACCACCGTCGACCAAGAGCAAATCGGGGAAATCACCTTTCTTTAGTCTTCGGGTGAGCACTTCGCGCATCATGGCGTAGTCGTCTGTGCCTTCCACAGTTTTGATATTATACTTTCGATAGCGAGATTTTTCGGGAACACCGTCGATAAAGCAGACTTGTGAAGCCACGGCATCGGTACCTTGAAAAAGCGATACATCGAAGCACTCGATGACTCTTGGTATTGCCTGCATTTCGGCGCACTTTCGCAAGGCTTCTAGGCTGTCTTCATGCGATTGGATTCTTTTGAGGCGCTCCTCAAGAGCGTGTCTTGCGTTTTGTTCGGCGATCTCCAACAGGGTTTTTAAAGGGCCACGTTGCGGGGTGACAATCTTTGGAAAACCTTCGCCTGATGTCGGCAGACCGGAATCGCCTTCGACCAAAACCAGAGGACAAACCACTTGATGCGGCCAGTCTTCACTCGGCAGATTCGCATAAAATTGTGACAGAAATCCGGAAAACAAATCGCGCGTTGGGAACTCTTGCTCATCAAAAGCATAATGTTCAGCCCCCTCAACCCGGCCGGCTCGCACTGGCAGACGCACGATTTCTAAATATCCCGCTTGTCTGGCAACACCATAGATGTCCTCATTTTCTCGCTTACTTAAGCGATGAGTGGTTTGGCCCGTGGTGGAGTCTTTGATGGCTTTGACTTGGTCCCGGATTTGAGCGGCGCGTTCAAACTGCTCGCTTTCAACGGCTTGCCACATCAAAACCTGTAGGCGTTTTTCAACCTCGCGCGTTTGGCCTTTCAAAAACAAGCCCACGTTGTCCATTTCGCCGGCATACTCTGTCACGGGGAAAACGCATGGCGCTAAGCAACGGCCCATATCATGTTGAATGCACGGGCGGTCTCTATGGTCTATCACTCTGTCGGAACAGGTTCTGAGCTTAAAATGCTTATTGATTTGAGCGACAGTTTCCCTGAGTTTGGTTGCCGATGGGTATGGACCAAAATAGCGCGCGTTATCTTTATTCGGCTTCCGCACAATTTCAAGCCTTGGGAACTTGGCATGGAGTGCGCCTTTTTCCTTCGGCCTGGCCAGTCTCAAAGAGATAAAGCGCTTATCATCCTTAAGCAGGATATTATATTTAGGGTTATGAAGTTGAACCAGCGTCTGCTCTAGAAGAAGTGCTTCAGTATCGTTACGCACCACCACAACTTCGATCTTGTCTAAAATTCGGTCTAACCAGCCCACAAATGCGCGAGTGTCTTGGCCGGTGAAATAGCTGCGAATGCGGTTTCTTAAATTGATTGCCTTGCCGACATAAAATATTTTCCCAGCTTTGTTTTTCATTAAATAGCAGCCCGGGGCTTCCGGGAATGAATCAAACTGGATCTCTGGCATCGCGCAACCAATCTCCTAAGAAGTTAAACAATAGCACTGATAAGGCGATACAAAGACCGGGAAGTATCACTAAATGCGGCGCAACGAATAAATAGTTGACGCCCTGCTCCAAAAGAGCACCCCAAGAAGGCGTCCCCGGCGGCACACCCAAGCCCAAAAAGCTTAAACTTGCTTCTGCCAATATGAGCGATGAAATCCCAAAGCTACCCTGCACCCATAGAGGCCCCAAGATATTCGGCACGATATGCACAAACAGCACCCGCAGGGGAGACGCACCTAACGCAACCGCAGCAGTCACGTAATCGTGCTCTTTCACCACCAAAACTTGCGAGCGAGCCACGCGCGCATAACCAACCCAGCCAGTCGCACAAAGCGCAATGACCAAGTTCATCACCCCCGGTTTTAATACTGCCGCGATATACAGCGCAAGCAAAAGCCCTGGGAAGGCCATCAAGATATCCACCAGCCGCATCATAACGGTATCTACAAATCCACCCACATAAGCTGATACCGCCCCATAAATCACACCAAACACCATCGAGATGACCGTACAGGTAAGCGCAATGGCAAGCGAAATACGAGCGCCATACACAAGCCAAGTTAAGACATCGAAACCGTTCTCACCAAAGCCCAGACGCCCAGCTTCAAGACCCCTTAAATCAAGCGCCAAATTGAGGTCCAAACCGGCGCCACCTATTACCCATGGCCCAAGCAAAGCAACAAAAGTTAAAACGCCTAGACCTAAGACCAAGAAAGTTTTCACGACACCCTCACCCGAGGGTCAATGAGCCCGTAAACCCAGTCCGTCACCAAGTTTGTCACTACGTAGAAAAATGCGATCACCAAGACAACGCCCTGAACCATCGGCATGTCCAACTGCTGAATGCTCTCCAGCAACAACAGGCCAATCCCCGGCCAAGAAAAAATCTTCTCCACCACCACCGCGCCGGCCAATAAAGACCCCAGTTCCATGCCAATCACAGTTATCACCGGCATCAAGGCATTGCGCAGCGCGTGTTTAAAATAAACCACCCGCTCCGAAAGGCCCTTCGCCCGAGCCGTTCGGATATAATCGGTCGACATAACTTCTAAAATCGAAGCGCGCGTAAACCGCATCTGCACCGCAGCCATGGCAAAGCCCAAACTAAGCGCCGGCAACACCAACGACAGAAGGCCATCGGTCGCGCCGCTAATCGGAAAAATAGACCAATAGATCGAAAATGCTAATAAGAGCAAAGGCGCAAAGAAAAAGCGCGGAACGCTTATTCCTAATAAAGCCACCAGTCTCAAAAATTGGTCCAACAAGCGCCCACGCTTCCAAGCAGCCATAACGCCCAAGATGGGACCTAAGCATATGGCAAACAGCATCGATGCCAGCGCCAAAACACCGGTGTAAGGCAGTCGCCCAGCGATAATCGACATGACTGGTTCCCGTGTTCGGTAGCTGGTCAATTCATTGGTCGCGATTTTTTGAATGAAGTTTCCATACTGTCTCAAATAACCAACTCTCACGCCATGAGCATCGGTCAAACCCAGATCTCTAGAAAGCTGCATCCGCGCCTGTTGAGTCGCCTGCTCCCCTAAAATATGATCAACCGGATCGCCGGGCACCAGGCGAAGCATACCTGTCACAATCAGCGTTGCGCCAAAAAGCACCCAAAACACTTGAAACGCTTTAGATATCATTTGGCGCCTCCTGGAAGAAAGCGTGCCTTCAGCAGAGGTAAATAACTTTCCTGACGCGAGGGTACAAAGCCAGTCAACCGCAGGCTGCTCACGATGATATTGTCTTCAAACCAAAGCGGCACATAAGGCAAGGACGCCTGCAACCGTTTTTCTATCAGCCCGTAAAGCACTTTGCGGCCGGCCACGTCAAATGTCGCCTGCGCTTTTTCAATCCAAGCATCAACCTCACCGTCCCGAAAAGCCACCCGATTACCACCGGCCTTATCGGCATCTGGAATATTGCCAGAGTGAAACACCCATTCAAATAAATTCGGCTCCACCACAGGCGACCAAATAGCGCTGACCAAATCAAAATTACCCTGACGAATATTCTGAAAAGCCGTGGCCCAGTCTTGAATACGGATATCCAAATCAATACCGATTTGCTTCAGCTGATGCTTATAGATCAAGCTAAAACTCTGCCTAAATCGGTCTGTGCTGGCAAGCAAAGTAAGCTTAATCGGAAGCTTTAACCCTGTCTCTTTCAAAAGCCTCTTTGCCTCGATGGGATCATAACGAAGCGGCATTAACTTGGAGTCTTTGGCCCAATGCCCTGATGGCAACATGCCAGTCGCTTTACTTGCCAAGCCCTGAAACTTCGCATTTAATATCTCGTCAATATTAATGCCCAAAGCGATGGCTTTTCGAACTCGCACATCCGACAGAGGCGACTTGCGAAGGTTCATCGCCAAATAGGCATATCCAAGGCCTGGCGCTTTTTGAATCTGGATTCGGCTGGCATACTTCTCCAAAAGCGGCAGTTGAAAGGGCCTAATATTGCCCATGCTTAAATCCGCCTTGCCTTTGACCAACTCGAGCAGACGCGTGTTGTTATCCCGCACCACTCGAAATTCGAGTTCATTAACCCCGGCCTTACCCTCAAACCATTTATCGAAGGCGCTTAAACGCCAAGTTTCGGTGACTTTATTATAGCTTGTGAGTCGGTAGGGTCCTGAGCCAACCAGTTCATGTCGACATTTCGCAGTCCTGCCGTAGCATTTTGCTTTCGATACAATGCCAAGACCGGTGAGCTCCGCCACAAATGGCGCGTATGGCTTTTTAAGTTTGAACTCAATCACTCGATTGGACAGCGCATTCACGCTTTCAACAAATTTGAGCTTATCGACCTTGGAGGACAGCACGTCATCGCTTCCCAGATCGCTAAAAGTATAGACGACATCTTTTGCTTCGAGTTTGGTGCCATCATGAAAGTATAAGTTAGGCCGTAAAGTTACCAGGTAAGTCAGCGCATCTTTTTGAACGACAGACTCGGCCAAATAAGGCCGCGGCAATAGATCATCACCCATGGTTAGTAGAGGGGCAAAAAGCAGCTCACTCATGCTCGACGCTACAACACTGTCGGCAAAACGGGGATCAAGGCTTTCAGGGACACTATTGACAATAATATTAAGTGCCAATGTGGCAATCAACGCGAACATTACTCTCCTAGGAGCTTTTTACGAATCTTCTCTCTATCAAAACCATTCAAACGGTGAGTTCTCACAATGGCTGTTAAATCGAATAAAGCTCTGTCTAGTTTCTCATTATTAATAACATAATCGTAAGTTTTAAGGCCAATGCGAATTTCCTGGCGCGCTGCTTCTAAACGTTTTTGTATTTTTTCTTCGGGGTCAGTGCCGCGTCCGCGCAGGCGATTTTCCAACTCTTCGAAAGATGGCGGCAGAATAAAAATCAAAACCGTATTGGGAAAATGCTTTTTAATCTGAAGGCCACCTTGAACATCGATGTCGAAAATCACATCCCGGCTGTCGTCCATTTTCTTCTGGGTCCATGCAATGGATGAACCATAGCGATGGCCATGGACGGGCGCCCATTCCAAAAAGGCATTTTCTTCAATCATTTTGTCGAATTCAACATCATCCACAAAATAGTAGTCGACGTCTTCTTGCTCATGGCCGCGTCTGGGGCGCGTGGTGTGAGAGACACTAATCTCTAGATTAGACATACTGTCCACCAAAAGATGCGCCAAGGTGGTTTTGCCTGTGCCACTTGGAGCACTTAATACTACTGGAAATGCATGTCTCGCCATGTATCTATTTGTAGGCTATGAAACGCCCTCATGCAACAACTTAGCCATCATTCCAACCATAAAATCGGCTTTTGGTCCCTGTTTGCGATTGTGACTGGTAGCCAAATCGGCTCTGGTATTTTTATGCTGCCAGCCAATCTAGCGCCATTTGGCTGGTATGCGCTTTTGGGTTGGATAATCTCTGGCGTTGGCGCGATCGCCCTCGCCTTGGTATTCGCGGACTTATGCGCGCTGATGCCTAAGACGGGCGGGCCTCACGTGTACGCACGAGCAGCCTTTGGCGATGTGGCTGGTTTTTTTACCGGCTGGACATATTGGGTGGTTTCATGGGTTTCTACGACGGCGGTGATTGTAGCAGCGGTAGGCTACTTGACCCCGCTTTTGGGCACTTTGACGCCCAATGCCGTTTTGGCTCTGCAGGTGGTTTTGTTGTTTGCGGTGACTTTGCTGAATTTGCAGGGTGTCTATGCGGCTGGCATCACCGAATTTGTTTTGACGGTGCTTAAATTTGTCCCGCTGATTGTTTTGCCGGTTTTTGGCATTGTCTATTTTAATGCTCAAAATATTCAAATGGCAGATGGCTTGGCTGCCGTTTCCGTGCCGGATATTTTAAGTCAAGTTGTGTTGCTAACGCTTTGGGGCTTTATCGGTCTGGAATCCGGCACCACACCAGCGGGTTCGGTTGAAAATCCCGCTAAGACCATTCCAAAAGCGCTTGTGTTTGGGACCATCGCGGTAGCACTGGTTTATGTGGTAAACAGTTTGGCTATCATGGGCTCTATGCCAAGCGCCCTTTTAGCCCAGTCGAAGGCGCCTTTTGCAGATGCTGCGCAATATTTGCTCGGGGGCAGTTGGCATTTGCTTATCTCTTTCATTGCATCGATTCTATGCTTGGGCACTTTGAATGCTTGGATGCTGGCCAGTAGCCAGATTGCTTTAGGCCTGGCTCAGGATAGGCTTGGACCTGCTTTGCTTGGCAAAACCAACCGGCATCAGGCGCCTTTTGTGGCTTTGTTAATCAGCACTTTTGGTATCTTGCCATTGTTGTTTTTAACCACGCATACGACCTTGGCCAGTCAGCTGGCCATGATTATTGATTTTTCTGTGACGGCCTTTTTATATGTGTATGTGATTGCGACCTTGGCATTTTTGAAAAAAGCTCGCGGGGTTCAATGGGTATATGGCTCACTCGCGCTGGTCTTTTGTTTATGGATATTATGGCAAACTAGTTTGCAGACTTTAGGCATAGCTGCTTTATTTGCTTTGAGCGGCGTGCCCGTTTGGTTTTTCAAAAAGGTGATCACGAACTAAGCTTCAATGCGATATTTTGCATGATCGCAGTAAGTAGATTTACGACTGCTTCGCATCTTTTTTTTACTTCTGTTGCGATGATATCCATCGAAGAGTAAGAGCTTTGCCCAGTCGACTTAATAACGGTTTGCGAAATGTTGTTTTTCCTTGTCATTTTGTCCATACCAAAAAGGAAAAGGGTCATTTGAGCGAGTCTACCTTTGACGCAGATTTCTGCCGGGGCTTGTCTGCATGATAGACCTCGCATTTTTTTATAGATGACATGAGAATATTCTTTGGCACTTTGCAAACTTCCATCTGCAATCTCAGAGAAGTGGATTTGAACCTCCGCCATCATAAAATCATCGCCATTTTGGTAGTGAATATCGGCGTGGACACCAACATAGCCGTTTAACGACATACCGCCGTCCCCAAATTTGTTGGTAAAAACAACGCTATCTGGAAATTCCTTTTTCAGTTCCTGAACTGCCGATATCATTTGCGAAGGCGATTCAACCACAATGGTTCCTCTTAAAACATCACTGATTTTTGCAACCGGATCTTCTATGTCAGCATTTCTTAATCGGTCTAATTTATAATTAATACTTCGTTTGGATTTGATGGCGTGTTCGTTATTAGGTCCAAAGGAAACTCGAGTGCCAGGCATTTTGTTGACTACATCACTCAATTTCTTCTTAAAAGCCGGTGCATTGTTTGTTGCCGCCGCAATAAGGTGATCGGCATTTTCATACTTAGGAGAGTTTCGCCAATGTTTAGCCTCCTCTAGGGTCTTGAGCGTAGGCCCGATATCACCCAACACATTTTTAATGGCAGTTCGATTATTTTGCCAATATTCTTCAATAAGCTTAGCGTCCGATGGGACGAAACAATCAAGTTCATGGTCCAACTGCACGGCATAGGAAGAATAAAAATGCTGTAGTTCCCAATCAAATTTAGTCTTCGCTGCCAACTCAGAAATACCAGCTAAGTTAGCAAATAAAAAATACCATTGAAAAATCTTCACACATTCTCCCCGACAGCACCGTCGCCATTGATTAATAATGGATTTTCTATACACACAATCTAAGCCAATTGCAACTTGGGGGGAATTTGCAAACTTATTGATATTCCCGTCGACCCCATAGGCTACCAAAGACGGGCATACTGGCTGGGGCAAAGTCCATTTTTGCCAATCGATGCGCTAACACATGGATGACCCCGTCTTTTTTCTGCAGCTTTCCCTCTATGGCCAAGCTTTCAAAAACCAAGGTCTCTTGGCGGTAAAGATCACAGACGTCTGGCGTAATCACAATGTTCGCAAAACCAGTCTCATCTTCTAAAGTATGAAACACCATACCACTAGCGGTAGGCGGCCTTTGGCGGATTAGCACCAACCCTGCTACTTTGACGATGCTGCCGTCATTAGCCTGCCTCAGATCTGAGTGTCTTAAATAGCCCTTGGATATTAGTTTCTCACGCCAAAAAGCCACCGGATGATTTTTGAGCGACAGCCCTGTCTTTTGATAATCTCGCAATACTTCTTCGAGTTCGGTTAATACTGGCAAAATAACCGGCTCTTCCGGATTTTCTGATGCAAACGCCAATAAAGGCAAAGGCTTTAAATCCAAGCCCTGCACTGACCAAGTAGCTTGCTGCCTTTTTTGCTTAAAAGAGCCGTAAGCATCTGCGGATGCTAAAACTTTGAGCGTTCGCTCAGAAATGCCACTGCGACGCGCTAAATCTGCTGCATTGGCATAGCCATCGCCCCGACAAGCCACCAGCCATTCGATTTCATCCGCACGAATGCCTGCAATTTGCCTAAAACCAAGACGCAAATCACCCTTCACCAGCTGGTTATCCCAGGTGCTGAAATTGACATCGATGGGCAGAATTCGAACGCCATGGCTTTTGGCATCAAATAAGATTTGAGAGGGACCATAAAAGCCCATGGGTTGGCTGTTAAGCAACGCACAAGCAAAAGCCGCCGGGTAATGACACTTTAGCCACGCGGACACATAAGCCAGCAAAGCAAAACTGGCTGCGTGCGATTCCGGAAAGCCATAATCCCCGAAACCTAAAATCTGCTGAAAGCATTGATTAGCAAATTGGGCATCATAACCATTTTTAACCATGCCCTGAACAAACTCATCCTCAAAACCCGTAAGCTTCCCTGATTTTTTAAAAGTTGCCATGGCGCGCCTTAAAGCATCTGCCCTCCCCGGCGTGAAGCCAGCGCCCACAATGGCCACTTGCATGGCCTGCTCTTGAAACAGCGGCACGCCCAAAGTGCGTTGCAGCACCGATTCAAGCGCTTTCGAGGGATAACTGACGCGCTCTAAACCATTGCGACGTTTCAAGTAAGGATGCACCATGTTGCCTTGAATAGGCCCCGGCCTTACCAAGGCAACTTCTATCACCAAATCGTAATATTGCCGCGGCCTCAATCTGGGCAACATGCTCATCTGCGCACGACTCTCGATTTGAAAAACCCCTAAGGTATCAGCCCGGCAAATCATGTCATAGGTCTTGGTGTCATTCACCGGCACATTGGCCAGGGAAAGCTCTCGGTGATAATGCGTTTTAATCAAATCAAAGGAGCGCCGAATGCAGCTAAGCATGCCCAAAGACAACACATCTACTTTGAGCATTTTTAAGGACTCGATATCGTCCTTGTCCCATTCAATGAAAGTTCGGTCATCCATGGCCGCATTGCCAATCGGCACCAGCGCTTCCAAAGGACCGCGAGTCAAAATAAAACCGCCCACATGCTGGCCTAAATGCCTCGGAAAGCTAAGCAGCATCAGGGCCCAATGAATCAGCTCTGGGTGCTGACTTTTATCCACATCTCGCAGAGACATAGCGGTTGCTTTCGCTAAGAAATCCTCGATTTGCTCCAAGGGTATGCCCAAAGCTTTGCCAACATCTCGGATCGCACTCTTTTTACGATAAGTAATGACCGTAGCGGCAATGGCAGCTCGGGTCCTGCCGTAACGCTGATAGAGATACTGAATCACTTCTTCGCGGCGTTCATGTTCAAAATCGACGTCAATATCAGGCGGTTCATCCCGCTCTTTACTCAAAAACCGCTCAAATAAGAGCTCAACCTGGTCCGGATTAACCGCTGTAATTCCTAAGCAATAGCAAACGGCAGAGTTAGCGGCAGAACCCCGTCCTTGATACAAAATCCGCTTTTGTCGTGCAAAATCAACAATGTCATACACCGTCAAAAAATACGGCGCGTATTGCATTTCAGAGACAAGCTTTAGCTCATGCTGCAAACTTTGCATCACTTTAGGCGGAACACCATCTGGATAGCGCCACTTGGCTCCTGCCCAGGTCAACTCTTCTAAATAGGCTTGTGCATTTTTGCCCTCGGGAATTGAATCTTCCGGATACTCATATCGCAGCTCATCCAGCGAAAACTTGCAAATTTTGGCCACCTCCAGGGTATTTTCCAAAGCCTGCGGGTACTGGTACAAAATACGCGCCATTTCAGCCGGCGATTTAAGATGTCTTTCGCCATTACCATAAAGCCTAAAGCCTGCTTCCTGAATGCTGCATTGATGCCGAATGCAAGTTAAAATATCCTGCAAAGCCCGCCGCTGTGATTCGTGTCCATGAACATCATTGGTGGCAATTAATGCCAGGCCATATTTAAAAGCAAGCTCACCGATTTGGTGCAGCCTTTGAGCACCAGCAGGCTGAAAATTAAACGAGATAGCAACATAAAAAGGCGAATCCAGAGCAGCCTTCAAGGTCCCCAGTTGAAATTCAAAATCAGCGTCTATTTGCTCAGGTGGGACAACAATCAACACCTGACCTTCACAAAACTCTAATAAGTCCGCTCGATATAAATGACACGCGCCTTTTTCAGCGCGTCTTTTTCCCCGAGTCAAAAGCGTGGTGAGGCGCCCATAAGCTTGTCTATTTTTTGGATAGCATAAAATGGAAGGCGTATTATCCGCAAAGTCCAAACGACAACCAATCAGCAGTTTCAGGCCACATTCCTTGGCAGCCACATGAGCCCGCACCACTCCAGCCAAAGTATTGCGATCACTGATACCAATGGCTGCATGCCCCAGCGCCTGCGCAGCCATGACCATCTCTTCCGGATGTGAGGCACCCGTTAGAAAGGTAAAATTAGTGGTGACCTGCAACTCTGCGTAATGCATACTTGACAGGCATACAACCGTATGCCATTTTAGTCAAATGGAGAAACTACCCCCTAAACAAAAGCAAGTATTGCAGTTGGTGGAACGATTTTGGCGAGAGCATCAAATGTCTCCCTCAATCCAGGACATCGCCCAAAGTTTAGGCGTGATTAGACCCACCGCTTACAAGCATCTCAAAGCGCTCAAACAAAAAGGTTATTTGAGCCATCTAGCGGGCGTGGGCCGAACCTGGAAATCACTCTCCCAAGAAGTCGAAACCTGGAGTGTGCCTTTGCTGGGCCACGTTGCTGCCGGTCAGCCATTATTGGCCGTAGAACATATTGAAGATCGCATCCCGGTACAAAACCCTGAGCAAGCGCTGCAATGTTTCGCCCTCAGAGTCAAAGGCCAAAGTATGGTGGAAGGCGGCATCTTTGATAAAGATATCGTCATCGTCAGAAAGCAATCCGGTGCCCACGATGGCGATATCGTGGTGGCGTTGGTAGATGGTGAATCTGCCACGGTTAAAAAATTCAAACGCTTCACCAGCCAAATAGGGCTCTTGCCCATGAACCAGCATTTCGATCCCATCATTGTGGATTCAGACCGTGTATCGATTTTAGGCAAAGTCATTGAGGTGAGGAGATGGTTGGAAAGACCGTAGCCTTAGATGAACTTCGAGAACGCATCCGCGCCTTGGAAGGACACGTGTTTCTTCCCCCCTTTGAAAAAGGGGGGCCAGGGGGGATTTTACCCCAAAACGCCGGCCTCCACGAATACATCGCCCTGCAAAGCGAAAATGCGGCCCTAGGCTGGATGGTTGCCACCTTAAAAAAGCTGGGCACCCCTCAAAAGCCAATTGTCTGGATTTCCCAAAGACCTTCTTTATACCCACCCGGTTTAAGTGATTTCGGCCTCCCCCCGGAGCAAATCTTATTTATCCAGGTAGCAAACCCCAAAGAAGCCTTATGGGTGGCCGAAAAAACACTAGAAGAGCTCCCAGCCTTGGTGGTCGGAGAGAACCTAAAGCTCAATTTAACTACCGCACGCCGGTTGCAACTAGCCTGCGGGAAATTGCAAAACATGCTGTTTCTGCTGCACACAGAGAAAATACCCGCGCCATGTCACATTGCTATGACACGCTGGCATATATCAACACGCCTAAGTTCTGACGCTCCAGGCTTATTCTCTCAGCATGGCGTAGGGCAGATGCGTTTTCGAATTGAATTAGTAAGATGCCGAGGCGCTATGGCGCCGGCGGCATGGGATGTAGAGTGGAATGACAAAGAGATGGATTTCAATCTGGTTGACGAATCTCAGCGAAGAAGACGGCAATTTGAACATCTTGTGCCAGAAGGCCAAGAAATACGCCCCGCTTACCGCTTTGGATGAGCCAGATAGCCTACTACTTGAAGTATCAGGCTCTGCGCACCTCTTTGGCGGCGAAAGAGCGCTATTGGATCAAATTGAACTCGATTTTGAATCCTTAGGCCATGAGACTCAGATAGCCATCGCCCCCAACCCTAAAGCGGCCTGGGCACTCAGTCATTTAAAACCCGGTATCTGCGTTGACGAACCAAACCTAACCCAAATTCTAAGCCCCCTGCCCACCCACTGTTTAAGGCTTTCTCCCAAAAGCTATTCTCTCTTAGAAGAACTCAAAATCCAGACTATTTCGGAGCTGTTAAACCTGCCCAGAGCGCAGCTTTTCAAACGCTTGGGCCGAGAAACCCTGCAAAGCCTCGATCAATTAATGGGCTCAGCTTTAACTTTGATAGAAAACGTCCCCGAAACCCAAACCTTTAAGCTCAGCCAAGATTTTACCGACTCTATCCGCACCTCAGAAACCCTCGAGCGTTTTTTATCGGATTTACTACGAGATTTATGTCAAAAACTTGAATCCGCCAGCATAGGCGCAACCCAAATCCGCATCACGCTCACGCATGTCACCCGTGAACAAACCACCTGCACCATCGGTACCGCCACTTCAAGTCACGAGCATGCACACCTAGACAAATTACTGAAACTCAAAATCACCCAATTCAATCTAGGCCTAGGTATTGACCGCATCAGCCTAGAAGCCCTAGAAACCGCCCCCATATTCACCAACCAAACCACCATCCCAGGCTGTCATCCCGGGCTTGACCTGGGATCCAGCCCCAATCTCTCCGCCTGGAAAGACCTAATCACCAACAAAATAGGCCCCGAAGCCCTCTTCCAATTAATCCCCACCCAAAGCCACCTCCCCGAACGCGCCCAAGAAAAACAATTAATTCCCCAAAAATACATCCCCAGCCCACACCCCACCGGCACCAGACCCCTCCGGCTCTTAGACCCCCCAGAACCCATCGCCGCCATGGCCCTGCTACCAGACAACCCACCCGCCCAAATCCGCTGGCGGGGCAGTGTCATGAAAGTGGTCAAAGCCGATGGCCCAGAACGAATAGAATGTGAATGGTGGCGAGATCCAGCCCCCATCCCTGCCAGAGATTACTACCGGGTAGAGAACAAAGACGGCCTCAGATTATGGGTATACAAACAAGGCAGCCCGCCTAAATGGTTTGTGCACGGCCTATTTGCTTAGCGATAAAAACCATATATAGTGCATATTATGTCACGCTTATATGTTTCAATTGCTTGCTGCCTACTCGCTTCATCCTGTATCACTCATCTAAAATCAGGCGCAGAACGCATCATTGTGAGTCGAACACCAGCACCGAAAGGCTGCAAATACCAAGGCCAAGTCATGGGCAGCCAAGGCAACGCTATCGTCGGCGGCGTCAAAAGCAATAGAAAATTAGCCCTAGGCGCAATGAACGATCTAAGAAACGAAGCATTAGCTCTAGGCGCAAACTACGTTCAACTTGAAACAAACCAAGCCGGAATGACCGGCGGCGGCGGCACCCTCAACGGCTCCGGCGGCAGCAGCCTCCAGATGACCGACGTCACCAACGTCGGCAATGCTTACACATGCAACCCAGAAGAAATCGGCCTTTAACCTTTCTAAATAGAGACCGGCGGTTTAGGAACCAATTTCACTCTCTCCAAATAGAGTCGCGCCGCCACAGGACTCGTTTTGGCAATTCTCGCAGCAACTCTATCAAAAAATTGTTGCGACTGCTTAGGACCATGATTAAAAGTAATGGTCCGATGCGAAACAACGACATTTAACTCCGGAAATTCGGAAGCAATCTCACGTTCGATTGAACCAAATTCGCCATCCACACTACGGCAATAAGGTTTTCCAGCAGCTCGTAAACTAGGAGCCAACGCCACAGGCTGAATTGGAGGATTAATCGGTATCGCTTCATATAGAGGGAAAAAAATCAAATCATTTTGGTTATCTGCAGATACCGTATTCGCCACATGCACCTGGTCATCCCCCTGATGGGCAAGCACATTAATCGTCAGAGACATTAGATGGGCTGCCAAATCAGGACTATCAAATGACACAACAAAACCACTTGGTAATAACGAAGCAACACTGTAATGCGCAGAATTAAACTGCAAATGCTGCAAAATATAAATCAATTGAGCCATTAGAACTTCAGAAGACAACTGAAGGTAGGCAGGAGGAAATCGAACACCAACATGGCTCTTTGGCAGAGTGGAGTTATTAGCACTCAAAGAAAACCCAGACATGAAAAGCAGGTAAATCAAGGCCGTATTTTTAAACATTTTATCCCTTTATAAAAAGATAAAAAAGCATAAATCCTACATTTTGACAACTTGCAGGACACGCAGCCTTAAACCATATCCTCAGGCTTAACCCGCTCGTCAAACTCTGCAGCGGTCATCAAGTTCATCGCCAGGACCGCTTCTTTCAGCGAAACCGCTCACCTCAAATCTGGAGCAGACCGCGTCATCTTAACCCGCAACGCAGCTCCCCAAAGCTGCAAACACCTGGGTCAAGTCATCGGCAGCCAAGGAAATATGCTCACCGGCACCATGACCAGCAACAAAAAGCTAGCCGAAGGCGCGATGAACGACACCAGAAATAAAGCCCATGCTTTAGGCGCTAACTATGTCCAGTTAGAAACCAACCAAGCCGGCATGAGCGGCGAAGGTGGCACGCACAAAGGCTCAGGTGGTAACAGTTTCAAACCGCCGATATCACCAATATCGGCAATGCCTACCACTGCTTTCCAGAGGATATTGGCCTCTAATGCGGAATCCAGGTTTCGATAACCCGGATTTTTTTATCGCAAAACCAGCAGGGTTTATTGATCAACTTGAATGCAGTACAGGTTAGCTGATGCGGAACTGCAAAGTTGGGTAGCACTTCCGTTGGAAAACCAGTTAGCTGGAATCGGACTCATGGCTGGGTCTGACATATTCACACTCAAATTGGCGCTTTTGCTTGACCAGTTAGCGCAATTTAAGCCAGAGGCCACATCATTGAAATTAACTGCTCCAGTCCATGCGAATTGCCCCGTTGGCGTTTTGTTTTCAGTAAACGTAATACCCACGAGAGGAGGATCGGTGAGAAGAGCCGATAGGCTTTCCGAAAACACCTTTGTAGCGGTACCGGCTGGAGTATTGAGAATGACCGGATGATCATATAATATGCGAGATTGGATTCTGGTATATGCACTGCTAGTATCGCTAGCAATCATTGCCATCCAGATGCCATTTAGTTTATTAGGTGTTGCTCCATTGGCAGCATCTTGGCATAATTTGTCGGCATCGCTCACACTTGCAAATGATGTGCCTTCAGGCGTGTAAGCAGCTCCAGACAAATAAGATTTAACGGAAGTGAATACGAGCCTTCCAGCTTGGCAAGTTCCGGATACACAAGCATTGTCAGTTCCGGTGCAGATGGCGCCTGTACTTCCACACTGACATTTGCCCGGGCCTGTGCCAGCGGCAACATATCCGACGCAATTATTACTTGCGCCTATGCAATTGGCCGCGGCAGTGCATTCAGAACCTGACAATGCTCTGCAAGATTTTGTTCCAGCATCACAGATTTGCCCAGAGTCGCAATCCGAGTTGGCTGTACAGGTTTTTTCACTATTACTACAAGATGTTGAAAAGGCGATCAGGACTAATAGAAATCCAAGGTGTCTTATCATATTTTAGTATTCTCCAGATAAAACGATATTTGAAAATCGATCACGGAATCAATTCTTTTTCCTAAATTTCGAAGACATCGGTCTATAAAGAAGCTCTTCCAAAGGGCTGGATTGCCATATCGTCTTAAACCATCTCTTCTGGCTTCACACGCTCATCAAACTCTTCAGCCGTCATCAAGTTCATTGCCAAAACGGCCTCTTTCAAAGTGGTTCCTTCAGCGTGTGCCTTCTTCGCAGCCTTCGCAGCATTGTCGTAACCAATATAGGGGTTCAGAGCCGTTACCAGCATCAGAGAGCGACCTTTCAGCTCCTCAATACGGGGCAAGTTTGCGGTCATCCCGCTCATACAATTCTCATCGAAACTAAGACAAGCGTCAGCGAGTAACCGAATCGACTGTAAAACATTATAGATAATCACCGGCTTAAAGACGTTCAGTTCAAAATTTCCCTGACTTCCCGCCATCATCACCGCTTGATGATTGCCCATCACTTGGCAGCAAATCATGGTCATTGCTTCAGACTGTGTCGGATTAACTTTGCCAGGCATTATCGAAGAGCCCGGTTCATTCTCAGGGATATTGATTTCTCCAAGCCCGCCCCGAGGGCCACTAGCCATCCATCTCACATCATTCGCAATCTTCATGAGCGCACAAGCTAACGTTCCTAAAAGCCCCGACAACGAAACCAAGGCATCGTTACCCGCTAAGGCCGCAAACTTATTGGGCGCCGTCACAAATGCATAACCAGTGACCAATTTTAAACGTTCAGCAATTTGATGCGCGTAATCCGGATGCGCATTAAGCCCCGTGCCAACCGCAGTCCCACCTGCGGCTAACTCGCAAATCTGTGGGCTAAACGTAATAATCGCTTCTTTGGCAGCTTTTAGCTGGCTACTCCAACCACTAATTTCCTGACCTAAAGTGATAGGTGTTGCGTCCTGCAAATGCGTGCGTCCCATTTTAACCAAATTGCTATACTCACGAGCCTTCGCATCCAAAGTTGAAACCAACTGCTCGAGAGCTGGAAATAGGCGCTCGTGCAGACTTAACACAGCCGCCACATGCATTGCGGTTGGAAAAGTATCATTGGTGCTTTGACTCTTATTAACATGGTCATTCGGGTGAACGGGTTTTTTGCTGCCAACAACCCCGCCAGCAGCTTCAATTGCTCGATTAGAAATCACTTCGTTCAGGTTCATATTTGTTTGTGTGCCTGAGCCGGTCTGCCATACCGCCAAGGGAAACTGGTCATCCAACACACCATCCGCAACTTCCCCCGCTGCCTTTTGAATCAACTGCGCAATTTCGGGCGAGAGTTCTTTAAGTTCAGCATTCACATAAGCCGCCGCCTGCTTCACCAACGCATAAGCCCGGATAAACTCCGGTTGAAACCGCTCATCGCCAATCTTAAAATTCCGCAAACTTCGCTGGGTCTGTGCACCCCAGTACGCTTTTGCAGGCACTTCAATCTCACCAAAGCTATCTGTTTCAATGCGTGTACTCATGCTAGCCTCCTACCACCATGATTCGTGAAATTGAACTCAAATACCGCTTCGAAGACCTCAGCGCTTTTCAAAAAATGCTATCTAGCTTGCCCGCTCCGACTCGAATTGAGAAACAAACCAACAACTTCTTCGACACACAAAGCCTCAGCTTAAAAGCCGAACATATTTTTCTTAGATTGAGGCAATCAAACGAAGATTTCTATTTCACCTGCAAAGCCAAGCCCGAGAATATGGCGAAGCCTTCTGACACGCTGTCCATTCATGATGAATGGGAAGAAAAGCTTGCAGACGCTGACGCACAAGCTCTGTTTACAGGCCAAGAACATCCTCTCAATCTTTTAAAACGGTCCTGGCCCAATGAATCAGAAAGCTCAAAACAGACCCGGCAGTCCTTATTAAACCGCATTAATAATCTAAACCTAACCCAGCCAATCGCTTGGGTAGGCAGTTTTAAAAACACCCGCACCCATGTAGCCTTCAATATTTTAAATCAGCCTTTGGACTTGGAATTCGATGCCACCGACTTTGGCAGTCGCATTGACTACGAAGTTGAGTGCGAACTGCCCGCCACCATGGACCCGACTCATGCGGAATCAGAACTCCAGGCGCTGTTTGAACAAGCAGGCGTTCAAGCCGGAGCATCCTCTGGCAAAGCAGAGCGATTTTTCAAGCTGAATCGCTCTTAGTTTTCGACTGAAACCTGCAGATTAAGCTGTTCTAAGCCATAAGCCATCTGCTTTTTCATCATCAAACCGATCAAAAACCCTTTCCATCTTTCGAAAAAGTTAATGCCTTCACCTCGATCAATCCAAGTAACTTCGGTCTGACCATTCAATTCACGAAATACAAATTCGCCAATCAAGCCTGAAGTCGAGCCGTTCATATCCATGATTAACTGATATACAATCCCTTCAGCAGCATCCGCCTTGGTAATATGCAAATTGCCATTACCCATGTCCTTGCTGACCCAGTTCCACTGAGCCCCAACGCCCTCTTCAGGACCTGAATAGGTGGAAATCATGCCATATTCAACATCTTTCCAAGGCGACCATTCTTGCCATTTTTTCAAATTGGCCACTTTGCGGTATATCTTAAGCGGGCTAGCTGCCATCACTTTGGACTGTGAGATTTCCCACTGCGCTGGCAATAACATGCCGACCACAACAAATATAACCACTAAGAAAGCAACGATAATTGCGAGTATTTTTAGGAATTTCATCTAAATAGAGTAACTCCGTTACTTTTGCTCAGCAACCTTTTTAAGTTCAGCAATATCAAATTTTTTCATTTTCAAGAACGCCTGCGTGACGCGCGCAATTTTCGCATGGTCTTTCGAAGCCATCATTTCATTCATTATCGTAGGTACAATCTGCCAAGAAACGCCAAACTTATCTTTCAACCACCCACATTGCTCGGATTCAGGCACGGCAGAGAGCTTTTCCCAATAAGTATCAATTTCTTGTTGAGTTTCGCAGGTCACCACAAAAGAAATCGACTCGTTAAACTTAAAGAAGGGCCCAGCACTCATCAAGGTAAAATGCTGCCCGAAAAGCTCTACATCTATGATTTCAACCTCTCCTGATGGCGTGCCGCTTAAAGTGGTCGCATTCACAATCCGCGAGCCTGGAAATACACTTGTATAAAGCTCTGCCGCCTGGCGCGCCTCTTTATCAAACCAAAGATGAGGTGTAATTTTATTAATCATGGGATCAACAATATCACCCAAGGGCCGTTGACAGCAAAACAGCTCCGTGAGAAAAGCAAACCTTCGTTAACGAAAGCGCACCCGTAGCTCAGCTGGATAGAGCATCAGACTACGAATCTGGGGGTCACATGTTCGAATCATGTCGGGTGCACCAATGTTTAAGAAACTCGTTTTAGTCTGTCTCCTTTCACACAGTATTTCCACGCCGGTTTCTGCAAATATCATGTTGCCGACTTTTACCAAAGAAAACGGCAAATGGATTATGTATGGTTAACAACTTTATCAGGCGACTAGGCCGATTGCCGAAATTATTTTCCAGATAACTTTTTGGGCAGGAAAATTACCAGAGGCACCATTGAAACAAGCCTTAACTGATGTTCTCAGCGATCGAGGCAAAGCATCTGGCGTAGCCAGCGATAGCATAGGCACTGACCATAC
Organism: Myxococcota bacterium; assembly: GCA_040387835.1. Lineage (NCBI taxonomy): Bacteria > Pseudomonadati > Myxococcota > Myxococcota bacterium. The sequence continues at coordinate 483,694 of JAZKCZ010000001.1, forward strand.
ACTCTACCATGCATCAGCAGGTCTAGATGGAGCTACTGCCACCCTTCTTTATGTAATCATTAATGGTGTCAGCCACATAATCGCAATCGCGCAGCACGTAATTGTTAAAAAATGCCAAACTCCGGCTTATGACGTTCTTTGCCACGATCCAGCTTACAAGATGAACCCTCAAGGCATCAGGCTTTTAGGGATTTAATTTTATCGTTCCTTGCTGCGGAGCGTACCAGAACCTGATCAGCATTAAACCAAACAGGCAATCTTGGCAGAATACACGCTTCGCGATATGAGGCTCTACCTGAAAACATCAAAACCAGCTTGCCCACGATTGAGCAGTTGGAGACTGAATTGTCGAAAGGATTTAAAGAAAAATAAAACAGCCAATCCGACCCCTGTCAATGACAAACGGACGGCTTGCCGGCAATACATTCGGTGACCGGATGCGACTTCCTGTAATCTTGCACCATATCTCTAATCGCATCGACAATAATTTGCGGTTGGTACAACGGAATCATGTGCCCACTTTCTTTCGCAATGAGATGGCGGCTATTACTAGAAAGCTGAACCAATTCCAGTTGTAGTTCGGGCCATACTTTGTTCATTTGTTTGATTTTTGCCGCGTACTCCTCATCCATATCCGCTGTAACTCCGTCCGGCTTGCCTTGACTAACCACGATGAGAGGTTTGTTGCCGAGTTTTCTGTCCATTTTCTTTAAATCATCAGCGCTGCCGTCTACAGACTTACCTTCTGCTGTTGTCGCTTCCTCGATATTGGATCTCATCATCAAGTCAAAAGCATATGTAAGCTGAACATCAGAGAAGTCTGGTGGAATAGGATATTTGGTTTTGTCCTTCTCTATCACCCAGTCTTTGACGAAGTCGAAATGCCTGGCGAAAAAAGTCTCCAAACGTTGCCAGAGAGACGGTGATTGGTCGGGAAAACGCGGCAACCGTTTATGTTGCTCTTCATGCACAGAGTCCACCAGAATCAAACCTTTAACCTGACTCGGATATAGCGCCTCAAATACTCGAATAAACATGCCTCCTAAGGAGTGTCCTACCAGTAAATACGGTGGTTTGATCCCTGCCGCATGCAAGAGCGTTTGCAATTCTTCCGCAACGACTTTTCCAGTCCTAGGATTGGGTCCTAATTCGCTGAGGCCATATCCGGCGCGATCATAGCTGCAAACGCGTGAATATTGAGCAGCTGCTCGTTGCACAGGCCCCCAAAGATACCAAGGGCAACCAGACCCTGCCTCTAAGATCACGGTTGGACTGCCGCTCCCGAGACAGTATAGATGCATTCTGACGCCCCCCTACATCGACAAGCTCGTCAGTCTCGTTCAAAGCGGCAGCTTCTGAAGGAGAAACAAAACGTGGCCACGCCGCTGAACTTGGTTCGGCACAGGCTGTTAATGAAAACAAAAGTAGTATTTGAAGAGCAATAGGTTTCATGTCTGGCTTATTTTAACAAAATAGTCTTTGAGTTGGTTCATTTGCCCCTGTTTACTGCTCCTGCGGGCTGTTGCACAGTGGGTTTCCGATCGGCCTGGCTTCACGAAATCTATTGGAACGTTCTGAAATTCGAAGTTGGCTATTGGCTTCGAACAAGTAAAGCTGGTCAAGGCGTCATGACAGAGACAGTCGATGCATTGACGTTGGAACAATTAGAAATACATGTGTGTATTCGAGGTTAGTGTGACCAGATATGATTTTCCACAAAAGGTGCTTTGATCGTGACTCCATGGAACTAGAAGCCGCCGCGCTCGTGTTTTATGATGAAGCGGGCTGTGTACGGCTTTTAGGTCGTGATGAGAATACATGCACTCTGAACATCGAGCAGGTCGTTCCCGGGACAACCTTGAAATCACTGTTTCCATTTAGAGATGATGACGCTGTCAAGATGGTAATTTCTTCAAAAAATCGTTCAGGGATTCAATCACCTCAGCAATATCTCGGGGAGCATCCGTCAGCTTTTCTCTTATCAGAAAATGAGCCCAACGGATTTGTAGCACCTCAATCTGAGCTGCGTCAAAGAATATGCCCTTGGGCACTGCCGTTTTTCGATTCTGAAATGTCGCTTCGATAGCAGCCTTCAACTTTTGCGGACTCTCCAAACTCTGGCTAAGCTTCAACAAATCGTAATAATCTTTCATACGCGAGTTGGTTTCTTTTTTGGCCGAGGCAATGTGTAGCTTCTCCGCAAAAATCGATTCCGGTGGATAAGTCAGGATCGAGAAATCCTGGCCCATAAGCGGCATGCCTTTATAATGCATTCTCGGCAGTGTCATTTTTACCGGATCTACAACGTCGCCAAGCGCCAAATCCATTTGAACTTTTCCGCGCACCTGACCTAGTTGAAACGGACAAATTATCCGAGCACCTGGCTCTTCCAAGTCTGGATGGCTAAGTACTTCGGCCTCTGCCCTGCCCCATGTGACACCGTCATCCAATGGGATATCCAGAATTGCATGAATCACTTTGAGCAGGTCATCAGTCCGATTGCTGAGCTGCTTAATCGAAAAGTCAATGTCACGGGTTTTACGACTGGTCTCAACGAGGTAGACCAATAGCGAGCCGCCCTTGAATATGAATTGCTGAGAGACAGGAGATTGGCTGAGTCTGGCTAAAAACTGCTCCGCGCCAAACCGATCGAGAAGCACTTGAAGCTCGACATTCTTTTCTTTGGCCATATTCAGCAATTTGGCCTTAAGGCTGGGTATATTCACGCTCATATTTACTCATCCGCCATAAGAGCTGTCACAATTTTATCAAGTGGCTTTCGCATCTTCCTAGCATAGTCGCAAAGCTTAGATACATTTTTGTCTTTACGTTTAAGATAGCCCTTCAGAGCTTTATAGGCGACTTCGTCAGATTGATATTTGAATGCATCGACCACCGTTTTTTCGATATCGTAGATTCGGACATCATGTTTACCAAAGCGATGCACGGTAATTCCAAGCACGTAATTGAGGCCGCGCGCGCGAGTAACGCGGTAACGCGGGTCCTTCAGCTTCTTATTGAAAGGAAGCGTAATGCATATTTGCCTCTCTTCTTGGTCTGTCAGCTTGTAATAGCTGAGAGCAGAAATGCCTGAAACTACAGCGTCTGGGTTTAGGGCGCAGACTGGGCGATACTTTTTGAGAGGGTCTGTGAGCCAATCGATATCATGGGCATAGATGCCTCGGTCGATCCGAAAAAGTTCCTCTTTAGCGACCATCCTAGTGAGCATCATGGGGCTAACGCCAAAGTTCCGTGCTTCATCAAGCGTGATAAAGTCGTTCTTTCGGAGCAGTTTTTCTAGCATACCTTGGGCATTCATAACCCTATGTTAACAAAGTTCCACAATTTTATCAACATGGAACCCTACTAACATTTCCTTGGAGCCTAACTGTAGCCGATGGAACGAAAACGGGCGTATCTCGGCAACCGTCCACGAAATCTGAATCTCAGATTTTGCCTTTATTTTTAACATGTTAGAACACCAGCGAACAATGGCGAATTCACTCCAATGCGAACTACGAATCTGGGGGCCGTCGCTCGACAAGTAAATCGAGACCATCTGGCAACTGAACCCGCTAAGATATAATATTCATTCTATTTTATGATAATATATTTCGATGTTCAAAGATTTAAAGCGCCACAATCGCGAAACTGAACTTCGCTGGGATGATGAGAAAAAACTGGCTCAATGGCAGCAACTAAACGCCCATCGGTTTCGATATTTTGACCTATTTGTGCCTAGCTGGAAAGGTTTAAAAGTCCTAGATTTAAACTGTGCCGCAGGTTTTAGCAGCGAATTTTTAGCGCGGCAGGGAGCGGTCGTCGTTGGCACTGACCCTTCGTCCGCGTTAATCAAGACAGCCCAAAATCATGCCCAGTTGAGGCCGTTAGAAATTGAATATCGTCCATGGATAGGAGAGAGCCTACCCTTCGATGATAGTTCATTTGACATAGTTATGGGCGTGGATGTTTTAGAGCATGTAGCCGATGTGAGAAAAGTCATATCAGAAATCTTCCGGGTGTTAAAACCCAATGGCTTTTTGTTATTTGATGGGATTAATCGAACTTTTTTTGCCAAAATGAAAATGATTTGGCTTCTAGAATATATTATTGGCGAACTTACTCTCGGCTCTCATGATTGGCGCAAATTTGTTAAGCCTGAGGAACTCCATCATCTCTTAACCCAGCATGGGTTTGGCGAAATCACATTTAAAGGCTTTGATATTCGCGGAAAAAATCGAAAAACGGGGGAGCTAAAAATAGTATTGAATGATAGTTTGTCGGTGCAATATGTCGGCAAATGCGTGAAACAGCCGACGTCATTTTGAGGCATTGGTGCGTCGTCAAGGTATTTGTCGTTGAGTATGTTGCTGATGCAGATAAACGACTGTGCCCAAAGCAACCCACAAAACGATGTTTTCAAACGTGGACTCAACAATCAAAGTCTAAAAACAATGACGCATGGTCAGAAACTTCGTCTTTCATGACTTCAAAATGATTGACGCTGATTTCTGGCGACACAAAAACATAATCAGCAAACTTCTCATTTTTTTGATAGAAACTTGTTCTTGTAGAAGTGATATTGTGGGTCTTAATCAGATTGGTCATCCCGACTTCAAGAATCTTCAAGCTTTCAGTGTCGGGCTTTAGGTTAAAATCGCCACATAGGATTTTAGGCCCATCGCAAGTATTCAAGAAATCTTTAATGTTCTTGGACTGGGTGATTCTCTCATGCGTGTCCGTTTTACCTTGGCCATTCCATAGGCCATGCACATTCGAGACTGTATAAGTCTGGTTATTTTCTTGAAAGCGAACCCACTGCAAATTTCTCTGATGTGTCGGACCCATGCCCGGATAAATTGGGTTATCGTGGATTTTGACTTCGCCTTCATCAATAACGCGAATTGAGTTTCTGATAAACACGCCAATGCCGTAGGAGTTATTCACAACAGGCTTGAAATAACCCTGATGATTCGGCAAAAGGGCCCCAATATCTGAAAATATATCCAAACTGACTTCGAAGCCATCGAGTGTGCATGTTGTATGGGCAGCATTGTGATAAACTTCCTGAAGACAGAAAATATCGATTTCTTGGTGTATTTCTATGAAGTCCAACAGGGGCTGGCGAATGTGGCCGCCCCAAATATTCAGTGTGACAAGTTTCATTAATTCTTTAACCCGATATAAATATCTAAAACGGTTTTCTCACGATCCGAGGCTCGTTCATCGTAGATTTCGAAATCTGTCAGGTAAGACCGTTCCCCACCCAGTTCCTTAGAAGACATATTCCAAATAGCAAACCATGGCTCTCGAACCACCTGTGGCATAGCTCCGGGTCCGTTGGTAAATTTTGCATAAAGCTGTGCCGGTATGGTGAGTTTTTCAAAACCAACTGGCGCTGAGCTAAAGTCACTTACCTCTTCACCAATAAAATAGGTGTAATCGCCCGTATAATCGCTTTCGTAATTGGTATAAGCGCAGAAAGTTGTGCCTGGTTTTTTGCGATTTTGTATTTGATTCGCCAATGCTCCATGAAAATAGCGCTGAATACAGCCGAGGATTTTACCGGTCGCAGGGTCTATTTCTGTCTCATTATTCGTCCGAATTGAAACGCCAACCAGCTTAATTTCTGGTAGTTGGATAGATTCTTGATGCATAGATGCATTTAAGTGCAGATTTCCACATTTGCCAACAGGCTGGCAGTCACTTTGGAGCTCGTACAAGGCAGCCTTCTTTTTATTAAATCGACAATTTCAGGAAAAGACTCTTTGATTCGATCGCCACGGTTCACATGTCTTGAGATGAAATGGCAGCTCGGATTTGCTAAACCGATATGTTGGCGGCGTTGACATCAACAGCCTTAGTTGTTTTCAATGGAAAATCGCTTATAAAAACATAATGAACAGAGCAACATGTAACCGTCTATCGATGCGTATTTTTTTTTGCATTGCCGTTTTTTCAGCAACTCTGAGCGCCTGGACCCACTTGGAATTAGGCGCAGGAAACTATGGCGCTGAAGGCCATACCAGAGGTTCTCAACAAATGACGGTTTTAAAGAAACTCATGGCAACCGAGGCGCTCAACTACGTTCATGAGTTGCCCGAAAGCTACGATTATTTGGACCGACAGGCACAGTACAAAGTCTTATTTGATACCTTAGATGGATTAATCAAACGCCATGGACATGATGACGGGACTTTCTATGTAAATGACTTATTTTCGGATTATGCGGAGTTTGCAGCCGCTAGATTGTCTGAGTACGCACAGCAGCAAGGGCACAAAAACTTGAAAATCGAAGTGATTGCTGGAGATTATGAGAAAACAGAATTCCCAGGAGCCCCCTATGATAGCGTTCATTTAAAAAACGCAGAGGTCTCATTTTATCACGACCAGATGGATGGCGATGAAATGAGCTCAACGGAACAAAGTATCGACGCTGCCCGGCGGGTCTTACAAAAACTGGCGAATCTTTCTAAAGATGGCCTTTATTTCAACGTTGTTTTTCACTCAAGTTTTATTCCTGAAAATGAAATGAAGGCCATGGTATCTGGCGAGTTCTACCAAGAGACCCAAAATTGGCCGCGATTCTACTACTACTTTCCCGAAGGCCAAGGGAAAGTAATTCCATTAGTGAAAAACCTATTCATTGCGCGCCATGAACAATTCTAGGCCGGGTTCAGACATAACATGTAACAAGTTTGCTTCAGCATGGCACGAGCTCCTAGAATCCTGGTTCCACTTACATGGTACCCAATCACGAAATGTTACATGTTATGTCTGACAATTGCCCATCCAATATACGTATCTAAATGGTGTTGTGTCGACTCAAGTCTATTATCCTATGTAGGCAAGCCTGCCTTATAATCGCAAAAGCGGTAAGTTCCCGCCCGCTGCTGAAGGCCCTGGGCCGGAGTGAGATCCCGGAGATGACCACGCAGCATAATTTCGGCGAGGTTGGTAACGCTGCGCATTCCATAGAAAATTTTGGTACTCGGCATTTGTAAGTTGGATGTGGGGAGATCCGTCTATGTATGTTACGGAAATGCCTTGTAGATGAGCATATGCGATTTGATTCGGATACATTAATGGAAAGAAGCCTATGACTTCAATGGATTGTGGCGCCATTACTGAGTTCGGGATGGACGAAAAACTCGGTGCATGCCCCATTTTTTTGGGCCTGGCATATTCAATGGTCCAGCCACTCTTTGAATGGGGCTCAGTGAAGAGCTCGACTCTACCATGCTCACGATAGCCATTAAAGCCGCCTACCATATTAATTCGTTTGTGGTAGCTTACCAGCCAACTTGCTTGCTCGCCGCTTACTTGAGCGAACAGCGTCCCTGCAGAACGGCATTCGAAGCTGTCTGCCTTAAAGCCTAATCCTGCTAAAATGTTGGCGACAATACTAATCATCTCGGAATCTATCCACTTTTTTGAGAGGTTTCCGATGAACACTCGCTTTTGTTCATGAGGGGGAGGATCTCCTGCGGATAGGCTGACGGCGATTAGAAAACCAAGCAGAAATTTGTATTTTGACATGTGTCGAATATGCATTCGGGGTTGACCCTGTCAATTGGCGCTTTTTTACCATTGTAATTCTGCTAACATTCGTTAAATAGAACCAATGAGATTAATGCTTATTTTGCTGACATTAAATCTGTCTTTTATTAACCATGCGCATTCTACAAACGAGCAAGCTCTCGAAACTTGCCCGTTGCCCATTGAGGAGAAATCGTGGCTATACAATTTTGACAGTTTAGGGACGGGCATCGAACTATTTAATGCGCTCGCAATGCTTGTTATACATAACAAATTTGAGCTTACTCATGACAAATTTATCGGTGTGCGACCCTATGCAAACGTTTTGATGACTTCGCTGACATTGGGGCGACTCGTTTCGTATTTCACAGGTGCCAATGAATATTACAGCTATTTTTGCTATGCTAGCAGCGCTTTGATGATCGCCTCTATAACTGCAAGTATTCATTCAACATGGAATTCGGTCATGCTACGGCTGCCCTTGCCAGTTTGGCTGTTGTCCGCCGAACAGCGTGCCCTAAAGTTTACTGAATTAATGGGAAAAGTTATAAAAGGCCGGGGTACCTTCATGGAGACAACATGCACAATTTGCACAGATGACTACGTACCAGGTAATGCGATTTCTCACCTTGATTGTGGGCACGACTTCCACACAGACTGTCTAACTCATTGGATTCAAACCTTGCCGGGAGATTTGTGTCCATTGTGCAGGAAATAGATTGAAGTATGGTGGCGCGCCAATGGCTGCGTTCTTCCGTCTTTAGCGGCCCAAGCATTGACTTTAGTTTCGTTTTTGAGAAACAATCGTGCATGATAAAAACCGCCACACTTTTGTTTCTATTGAGCATTGCTAGCATCGCATCTACGAATATTTGCCAGGACTGTACGGCCGCCTGTCAGACAAGTGAGCTACTGCCCAGTAGCGTCGGCGGGGTTCCCAAAGAAGTCTTTTGCCGGACCTATACGTCTGCCTGTCAGGCATGCGTGGATTCAAAAGATAAGCCAAAGTCGTCAAGTTGCTTGATGGCAGAGTCTATTTGTCTTTATGTCGCTTCTCCTAAGCTCACTCCCGACTGTAGTCGATGCGAGAGTGCCTGTCTCGCCGATCCAAGAGTCCCGGGCGTCATCAACCCGCCTGCAAATCCCAGTCTATCGATTCAAAAGGCAGATTTTTGCCGCAACACAGTGGCTCAATGTGTTGACTGCGCAACCCTTTTACCTACTGACGACAAAGCGCGTTTTGGTTGCAACAGGGTCATGGCCACTTGTTTATATCTGGGTTCAGCTGATTTGTAGCAGGCGTTGTTGGCAGACGGGTAGCATTCGACTGTCCGTTGATGTCTTGAAAGTCTGTGCGACTTTCAAGTGTTGGTGGCTTTAGGCTTCTGCAGGCATTGTCTGCTCCAATGCATAGTGCAGACCGGGTTTTGCCTCACGAAGCAATTTCTTCAATTTGCTACGAAATAAAAGGCCCGCTTTATCAGTGCTCATATGCGCTTCCGTGCTGCTATCCAATGGGAAGTAAGGATCCGTAGATTCGAGCGCATATCGATCTTCATCTAATATTCATCGTTCAAACGAAATTAGCTCCTCCACAGAGACATCTGAATCTTTATCATCCCTAAAGTGGAATTGCAGGACCTGAATACGACCGTCATCAATTGGGGTTGGATGATTGATGATAACGTGTTGCAAACCACTTGGATAAGTTAGCTGTAAACGGATTATAAACGGAGCAAACCAATTCACATTCATCACCCTTGAAGTTACCTCTACTTTGGAACGAGTATTCTTTTGTTGCTGTCCAACTGTGCGCACACTGATTTCTGAACATAAGTGCAGAGAAGTAGAGCTGGTATCATTCAGTTCGTATGTTAACGGTAACGCCACGTCAGGATTGCCAATAGTACCTTTATGCACCACGGCGAAATGTCCCATATCAAGTTCATTCTCGATCACTCGTGGACTGGACGTGTTCCATGTTTCATTAAAGCAGTGGATTTGCCGAAATGCTGGATTTATTGCTTCAGGAAAATCAGGAATAGAGTAAACCGGCTCACCTAAACAGACCCAAGCGTACCCATAACGCTGCTGACACAGGTATGCTTGCACTTTATAGTTTGCCGGCACCTTGCGCTCGCTAAGCTGCGGCATATGAACACAGGCGCCAGAGGGAGCAAATTCCCAAGCATGATAGGGGCATACCACGCAACCATTCTTGACTGTCCCGCGGGAAAGTTTTGCTGAACGGTGACAGCAACGATCCTCAAGTGCGGCAGGCTCGCCATTTTCATCGCGCCATAGCACAATTTTTTGTCCCAATAACATGAAGGGCTTTGGGGTATCCACCAGTTCAGCCATCGGCATAACGGCGTACCAAAAATTGCGTAAGTTCGGCTCTTGAGTAACCAGCATTTCGCCTCCACTGGTTAGAGGCACGGTCTTCGAGAACCGTTTTTTTATAGGGCGCTCTTCATGATCCATGCCAAAGTGGTGCCAGGCCGCCTTGTTAATCGTTACGAGTTGGTTAGCATCTAAATCTATGCAAGAATTTAGCTTACAAGAGCACGAGTATATACCCCTCTGCGATCTGTTAAAAGTGTTGAACCTTTGCCAGAGCGGGGGGCAGGCAAAAATGCTCATCTCTGAAGGGGCTGTTAAGGTCAACGGCCAAGTCGAGCTGAGAAAGCGATGCAAACTACGAATCGGTGATATTGTCCAAATTTCAGGACAAACCGTTACCGTGATAGCGTAGGATTTGAGCTATCTAGCCTCACGACCAGGCGTTTTCGATATTAAGCGATAATTATTTCAATATATGATACCGAAATAGTATCATATAAATGTGGCAGAAAGAATCGGCAATCTAGTGGTTCCAAGGGACCCCAGGGAAACGAGCGATTCAGAATCCAACTGGGCAAGACTATTGAAGATTTGAAAGCAAAGGTCCTGTCAGGGACAGCACCCGCGGCAGCACCGGCTAATCGCATGAAAGCCCTATTTAAGAAGCCATTGAAAGTAGGCGCCGGTTAAACCTAGGATCCATCTTAGAATCATGAGCACGGGCTGCTTGCTCGAAACTTGTTATTTTGGTAATTAGGCGCCCTTATGGATGAGCACCAACTTGCGTTTAAAATGAAAGACTTTGGCTTAGGCCTTCGCAGAAAAACCGTCGAAATCGCGCCTTACAATTGGGCCTGGGCTTCGGCTTTTGATTGGCTTGCGCAAAAAATCGAGCTTCAGTTGCGCCAAAGGGGCGGATACAAAATTGAACACATCGGCAGCACTAGCGTTCCCGGTATGACGGCTAAGCCTATTTTGGATGTCCTGCTCATCTTCGAATCAGATATGGCCGTAAATAGCGTTATCCCTTTGTTAGAACAACTGGGTTTTGTCTACAAGGGTGACGCTATTAGCCAAGTCCAGCAGACCGAATCCGATCCAGGAAGGCACTTTTTTGCTCTCTATGACCTGGAAGGTAAAATCGACTATGCTCATTTACATTTATTTGCCGAAGACCACCCTGAATGGGAGCAAAAGGTGTATTTTCGAGACGCTTTAAGAAAAAATCCAACCTTGGCGCAAAAATATATTCAACTAAAACAAGACTTGATGAACGCTAATTCTACCCGTTTAGAATATACGCTCGGCAAGGACGCTTTTATTAATAGCCTTTAATCCCAATTTTTTGCCCAAGACAAATGCAATCCCCCTTGTGAGAGCCGCCGGAAAGACGGTGTCATGATTTTCATCGGCAAATACAACAAACGCCACTTTGAAATCTGAGCTTTTCTTGCTTTCAAGTAATCGGGCAAATCGCTGTGTCTCTTCGAGCATTGGATGTTCGGTGTTGTATTTAGTGGTTTCTCTTGAACCAACACCAAAGAATGCCTTGCCTTTGATTTCCTCAATAGGCTGCTTCTGCTTGAAGATAAAGCCATGATCATACCAAAGCGAAGGACTTACAATGATGTAGCTTTCAAAGATTTTAGGCCTCGAAATAAGCATCCATGCGCTGAACAGCCCACCATAGGAATGGCCTACCAGCGTTTTACTGTCAGACAGCTTGAACTCTTTTTTCAGGAATGGAACCAGCTCTTTCTCTAGAAAGTCAGCAAACTGGGGAGCACCACCAGAATGCTTTTCAAACTCTGGACCATAACCGCCACCAAGAACACGTGTTGGCGTGTAATCTCTCGTTCGATTAAGACGATAATTAGGCGGACCATCATAAGCAACGCCAAAGACAAGGGTCTCAGGAATCCGTTTTCTGTCGCTTAGGTGTTCCGTAATCTGTTTGGCCAGCGCGAAGCTGTAGTCAGCATCTAACATAAAAAGCGAGGGGTATTTTTTACTACTATTAACTTTATAAGTCGCCGGAACATTGATGTAGATGCGATAATTTTGACCGGTGAACTTAGAGTGAATCTTTCTGATTTGCGTGTTTGGCAATACGACGGATTCAATCTGAACTGCCTTAGCGAAGCCAATGCTGGCTATAAGAAGGCCCAGGATAAAATATTTCTGACATGGATTCATGTGTTATTGAGTAACAGATCTGGCCTAGAGGGTCCATGCGAGTACTTCTTCGATTACTCGTTTCGATTTGTCTGCTGTGATGAGCGCCTTCCAAAGAGCCCACCCCCGAGCTCGCTCCCAGGTGGCCTGATCGAGCGAGAGAGCCTGGCGAAATACCTCCCGGCTCTCATCCTTAAATAGCGTCCATGCAATGACTAAATCGCAGGCGGGATCTCCTATACCCATACAACCGAAATCAATTACAGCACTCAGCTGTCCAATTGAGACCAGCAAATTGGTAGCAGCAACGTCTCCATGAACCCAGACACGAGAACTTTGCCAGCTCGAAGCCAGAGCGGTTTCCCATATCTGTGTTGCAGCTTTGGAATCGATCTTGCTGCCGCAAGTTGCGATTGCTTGTCGGGTTTCGACATCATAGGTCTCCAGTGAGCCGCCACGATGGAAGTTGTGCGTCCCTGCAACAGGTCCACCTTTACTGTCAATCTTCTGAAGTGCAGTCAGGAATTCCGCTAAAGACCTAGCGAACTGGCTTAAATCAGCAATACGCTCAAACGAAGCGGTTTCGCCGTCGATCCAACGATAGATAGACCAATGCCAGGGATAGCCTTCGGCAGGCTTTCCCATTGCCAAGGGTGTGGGGATAGGAAGAGGAAGATGGGGGGCCAACTTGGGCAACCAACGGTGTTCTTTTTCTACCTGGTCGGCATAACCTGTGGCACTAGGCAGGCGTACGAGCATGTTATCACCCAAGTGGAATGTTTTGTTATCCCAGCCGCCAAATTCGACTGGCTTCACTGACAGATTTGCCCATTCGGGAAATTGCTCTGCAATTAAGCGGCGTACCTGGTTAGTATTGAGTTCGTATGCCATTTGCCCCTTTGCCGAGATATTCATAATACAGCAAACAACACGATTTCCAAATACTCCTCCGATATTTGGCGCATTAAATCTTGAGTGCTAACTTGATATCCAATGATACCTAATCACTGGCTCGCTCCATCAACCCCTGCCGAAGCAAGAATAGCGCAAAATGAAATGGCAGCTCGGATTTGCCTAAACGATAATTTTTTGCAAACCATTCGGTATGTTGGCGGCGTTGATGTCAGTAATATGCCCCTTGACCCGGCTGAGATGATTTATTGTGCTTCTGTTGTTCTCTCGTATCCAGATTTAACTGTTCGAGAAACAAAAACCCAAGAAGGGCAGCAGAAATTTCCCTACATCCCCGGTTTGCTTGGCTTTCGAGAGGCACCCACCCTTGTAAAGGCTTTCAACAAATTGGCGTTAAGACCTGATGTGATTATGGTAGATGGTCATGGCATCAGCCATCCACGCCGTTTAGGGGTCGCGACTCACCTGGGATTGCTACTCGACATCCCGACCATCGGTGTGGCTAAGTCAATTTTGGTTGGCGAGCCAGCCTCAACACTGGGGGAAGAACCAGGGTCTATGACGCCTTTGGTTTGGAAAGGACAAGAGATTGGTATGCTATTGCGCTCTAAAAAACGATGCAAACCGCTTATAATTTCAGCAGGTCACAAAATCACATTAACGACTGCATTAGATTTGGTTTTAAAATGCCTTCATGGTTACCGACTTCCTGAGCCAACGAGACAAGCTCATCTTGCCGCGAATGTATCCCGCAACATGACTTCTATCAACGCCAATACTTTACCGCTTTTCTAACGCCCGCAAACGTTCTAGCTCATCCAGCGTTCTACTCACTAATCCAACGGCCAGAAGGACAATAATCGAAGTAAAAAAAGGCACCAATAGTCCACGGTAGTTAAGTTGTTCACAGACGAGCACCGAAAGAATTGAGCCGCTTGTAAATCCAATAAAAATTAATATTCGGGAAAGATTGGCTCCCTGACTAATCTCAAGCTCTTTTCTGTGGAGGTTTCCCAGATAAATGCGCGCAAGGTCGGAGCCGATATCTGTGCTGATTCCCGTTAAGTGAGTAGTTTTGATCTGTCCTCTGGTCATAATGGAAAAACATGCGTTCTGAAGACCGCAAAGAAACGAAAGGGCGAAGAGCAGAATGAAGTCTCTTAGTGTTACAAGCTCTTCACCAAAAGGCCCGAAGAGGCCATTGCTGCCAAAAAAGACTAGAAGGATAAGAATGATTGGCATTGCAGCAATCAAGTACTCAAAATGGGGTCTTTGGCCTTGCTCAATCCTTGCAATCGTAAATACACCGCTCGTGAATGCTCCCAGAATAAATGAACCTGGAAAGGCTAAAAGTTCGAGAGCAAACAAAAAATTTGTCCCTGCAAGTGACAATCCGATCTGGGTTCCAAAACCGGTTACATGTGAGACGTACCGACCGCATGAAAGAAATCCAAAGGCGTTGATAAAACCAGCTTGAAATCCTAAAAGACCCCACAAAAAAATATAGGGTTTGCGTGTAAATTCTTCCCGTTCTAACCGATACATGCCGCTCCTCTATGATGGTGTATATAGCGGCGAAAATAAAATTTGGAAATCGCTGCTTGTAGCGCTAGACGTGGTGGCCTAGACGCAAGCAGCGAGAATACATCAAGCGCGGACTGCGGCGACTTGATCCACTACCGGCAGCATCCCATACATCCATTTAAGATATATAAAAGCGGCTGTGAAGATGCCATTGAGGGTCGAATGTCCCAGCACGATCCAATCTCTTTTAAAAAACGCATAGACTAAATAGCAAAACGTAGCGGCAACACGTGTGCCAAGAGAGCTTTGGGAAATATTTTTTGCGTCTTTAGTCTGATAAACTCTCCATATCTGCAACGGCGTGCTCATAGTCGATAGAACAACGGCAGCAATTCCAAACAACTGAATTATAACCGTTTCAGTCAGAGATGCCTCATAGGCAGGAGGCGTACTCTTAGATTCAGAAGGTGCCGCTGATCCTGAATCCCCGACCGCGCTTACGCTGACCACGATTACCAAGAAAATCAACATAAGTTTCATGGTTATTTCATACTCGTCACAAATCCATTATCAATGGGTTGGGTGGGGACAAGATGGCTCTAGCCACCCCATGAAATGCCACCATCCACTGTTACTGCTATGCCGGTGATATATCGCGACGCTCGGTTACAGGCAAGCAGCAGTATAACTCCATCTAAATCACTGGGGATGCCTACAAAACCCAGAGGATTATCAGCAGCCATCATTTTTGGATCATATTTGTCTGTCATCGGCGTGTGAAACCAGCCAGGCGCGATGCAATTGATACGGATTTGGTGCGGGGATAGCTCCCCTACAAGAGCCTTGGTCAACTGAATCACCCCGGCTTTCGAAGCGCTATAGCCCGTGGATCCCGCGCTGAGGCAATTCTGGCCGTTGACACTCGAAATATTGATAATCGAACCGGGGATTTTCCATGCCTTCATGTGACTAGCAACCGCCTTAGTTATATGCCAAAGACCAGTCAGGTTTGTTTGAATATTGGCTTCAAAACTCTCTTCGGGGACTTCATTGAAGATAAAAGTTTTTTGGGCAACGCCAGCATTGTTGACTAAGATATCAATGCGTTCGCCCTGGTTAGTCAGACGCTCTATCGCCGGATAGATTTGTTCTGGCTTAGAAATATCCAGAATCAGCAGGTCTACTTGGCCGCCTTGAGACTGCAGCTCGGCTTTAAGTATTTCGAGTTGTTCCTTGCGCCGTGCCGCAATAATTACTTTGGCGCCAGCTTTAGATAAGCATTTAGCAAAACCCCAACCAAGGCCACTAGACGCTCCAGTTATAAGAGCAGTTTTTCCGGACAAGTCAAAAAGTGCCTGAGTCATGCTTGAAATGGCCTCGTATTAAACATGTTTGCCAATGAGCTGAACAATTTCTGGGAACGATTCTTTGACCCGGTCTCCACCGAAATGGCCTTGGTCGCTATATTCAAAATACTCGGGAGCTAACATGTCTCGAATATGGCGCGGTTCCTCAATAGGAATCCACGGGTCGTCAGTTGAGGCAAACAGAGCAACCCAGCTTTGATTTTGCTTAATCGCTGCCCAGTTCCAAGGCCGGTCAAAGTAGCCGCTAAGTTTTTCATTTTCGTTATCCAAGTCAGTGTAATAGGCTCCGACCAATACGGAGCCCAAAATCTTATTGCTTTCTGCAAACCGCATCGCAGCGATGGCACCTGAGGAATGGCCGATTAGAATGGTATTTTTATCCGCGCCGAGCTCATCTTTCAAAAAAGGAATCCAATATGATTCACGTGCCAAGACGTTATCGGGAAATTCGCTGGCAATCACGGTCAAGCCAAGTTGTTTTAACTCGCGTTTCAGGTACGGAAACCAACTGTCATTGGGGCCACCCCCACCATTGCCTGGTATGAAAATTACTTTGGTATTTGAGATGGCAGTCATATGTGCCCATATTTATCCTAAAACCCAAAGACAGCAACAAGTGACTGTCCTGTTGCGATCCTAAGTGTGGGAAACCCGATTCGGAATATTCATCGCCAGGCTAACCGTTAAGAACGCCAAGAGCTGATTCTTGCCCTGCATCGAATCATTCACGCTTTCACATGGACTCGGACAAATGATCACAAAACCCTATGATTTGGTTCTTTTCGGCGCAAGTAGTTTTGTGGGGCAAATCACTGCACGTTATCTTGCTCAACACTATGGTTCAGGAAGTAACCTAACTTGGGCAATCGCAGGCCGCTCTCAGCAGAAGCTCGCGGAGCTTAAAAGCAGTTTTGGCCTAAAAGGCAGCGCCTTACCTATTATCGTTGCAGACGCCAATTCAGAAGGTGAACTTGTTGCCATGTGTAAGCAAGCAAGGGTCGTTATTTCTACCGTTGGGCCGTATGACTTATACGGTAGTAAATTAGTCGATGCATGCGCCAAGACAGGCACAGATTACGTTGATTTAACCGGTGAGAATCTTTGGGTTAAATCGATGATTGACCAGCACGAAAAGGCCGCTCAAAAGTCTGGCGCTCGAATCATCCATGGCTGCGGCTTTGACTCTATTCCAAGCGATATGGGCGTCTGGTTCTTACAACAGCATCTTAAAAACACTTTTGGAGAGACAGCAAACCATATCCAAATGCATGTACGTGCCATGAAGGGCGGCTTTTCCGGCGGCACCGTGGCAAGTCTGAGCAACCTGTTCGAGAAAGCTAGTAGTGATAAGAAACTGTTGCGCAAACTTTCGGACCCATACCTACTTTGTCCGCCCAATACGCCGCGCCAAGCGGGTCAAAAGCCGATTAGCAGCGCAAGCTTTGATAAGAAAACTCAATCCTGGATAGCGCCCTTTTTCATGTCACCCACCAACGAAGGCGTGGTACTGCGTTCCAATATGTTTAATCATTACGCTGATGATTTCGTATACCAAGAGGCCATGAGCTTTGGCAACAAAACCAAGAGTTCACCAATGGCCTACCTGGTAAGTGGCTCTCTAAAAACTTTTTTAGGTGCTATGGCGCTTAAACCCACCCGAACTGCCTTAAAATGGGTACTTCCAAAACCTGGCGAAGGCCCAAGCAAGAAATCGCAGGAAGCAGGATATTTTGATTTACGCTTTTTTGCCGAAACCCGCACTGGACGCGTCTTAAACGCCCAAGTTAAAGGGATCCGCGACCCTGGATACGGTGCAACCGCAAGAATGCTTGCAGAGGCAGCCATTTGCCTAACTCAAATGCCTAAATCTGATAACACCGGTGGAATTTGGACACCGGCCTCCATATTCGACCAGCGGCTTATCGATCGTCTGACCCAAAATGCGGGTATGACATTTCAAGTGCTGTAAGTTGAACAACAAATACTTACCCTAAAAACACAATTAAATTTCCACGCAATGCTATACTGTTAATACAGGAGGAAACACCATGCCTACTAAAAAAGCTTCGAAGAAAAAAACCACCAAAAAATAGTCACCATTAATCCCCAGCAGGAAATCTTTTTAATGAAATCTACTGGGGATTATCGAATTGCTTAAGCTGCTTTGAACGGAAGTACTGCGCCCGGATCCAGAACGACATACAGGCGGCGCCAGGGGTCGTTATTTACTAATTTCCACGAGTGACCACTGCCTGCTGTGTCCTCTGCCAGCAAGACGTCGCCTGGCCTCAGTGTAAAATGTTGCCCGCCACGTGTCTGAAAGTCCAGGATACCACTTAAGGTAATCACCAGTTGACGGGTCGGTGCGTCATGCCATTCAAATGCACCGCCGGTTGGTGTTTCTTGAAAGGAGGCCTTAGTCACCGGGAAACTACCGCTTTCGATGTCCCCGTTGGTGCCCAGTTTTAAATTTATAACGCCTTCTTCGAAATAAGAGTTCTCGTCCTCTCCTGTCCAGATGCGGATACATTTTATCATCAGTCTAACCCTAAGACAGCAGCCGTATCAGCTCGAATTTTGCGGCATAGCTCCGCATCATCAACCAAAGACTGACCATAGGAAGGGATGATTTCCTTAAGCCTAGCCAAGTCATTAGGAAAGCATTTTTCCAGCATATTAATGGCGATAAAAACTGCCGTAGAAGCGCCTGGAGACGCGCCCATCAGACCAACCAGTGAATGGTCCGATGCTGAGATCAGCTCAGTCCCAAATTCCAAAACGCCGCCCTGCTTGGGGTCTGGCTTTATCACTTGAACGCGCTGACCAGCAACTTCCAATTTCCAATCTTCAGTCTTTGCTTGTGGATAGTATTCTTGTAAAGCGGCAAACCGATGTTTAGAAGATTGGAATACTTGGCCTATCAAGTATTTGGTCAGACTCATATTCTTCAAGCCTACAGCTATAAGAGACTTTAAATTGCTCAGCTTAAGTGCTCCGAAGAAATCCCATAAAGAGCCACGCTTTAGGAATTTGGTCGAAAATCCAGCATATGGGCCAAATAGGACAGATCGTTTTCCGTCAATCACGCGCGTGTCCAAATGCGGTACTGACATCGGGGGTGAGCCGACAGACGCCTTGCCATAAACTTTCGCTTGATGCGCATCGCTGACTGCAGGATTATCGCACCTGAGCCAGATACCGCTGATAGGGAAGCCTGCGTAGCCTTTTATTTCAGGTATACCAGCCTTCTGGAGCAAGGAGAGCGTTCCCCCGCCGGCACCCAGGAAAACAAAACGGGCGCTGGTTGCGCTGGTTTCGCCAGTTTGATTATTCTTAACTTGAACATGCCATCTTCCATCAGATTCTCTATGCACGTGCGTGACATGATGTAGGTACTGGATTTTAACGCCGGCATCACTCAGATGCTGCATTAAACTGCGTGTCAAAGAGCCGTAATCGACGTCCGTTCCGGTATTCATTCGTGTGGCTGCCACGATTTCACTGGGAGAGCGCCCCTGCATGACCAGCGGGATCCATTCATTCAGCTTGCTGTGATCTTCTGAGTATTGCATCCCCGCGTAGCAATGATGCGCGGAGAGCGCCGCATGGCGCTTTTTCAAAAACGCGACATCTTTTGCCCCCCGGACGAAACTCATATGAGGCACTGGATGAATAAAAGTTTTAGGATCCGAAATGACTTTGCGTTGAACCAGATAGGACCAAAATTGTCGTGACAAATCAAATTCGATATTAACTTCCAAAGCTTTAGAAATATCGACGCTGCCATCTGAGCGTTCGGGCGTGTAGTTGAGCTCGCAATTCGCCGCATGACCCGTGCCAGCATTGTTCCAAGCATTGGAACTTTCCAAACCAGCATCTTCCAAGGTCTCGTATATCTCAATACTCAACGCGGGGTTCAGTTCATTCAAGAATACGCCTAAGGTTGCGCTCATGATTCCAGCACCAACCAGAACAACATCCGCCATAACTTCCCCCTGCGCCTATTTTAGTTAAGGCGTTTTTCGATTTAGTGTTTTAACCGTAACACCACTACTGAGGGGGTTTCAACTAAGCCCAAAGACGCTGTTCTCTGAACTCCAGCATTCGATCAATAAAGGCGATAGCCCGTTCAACGGGTTCCGGACCGCCAAAAATGTTGCCCATTGAATATTGCTTAGTATGACAAAGATTTTAATGACCTGCCTACTGTCTTTATTATGTGTCCAAACAGCGATGGCCGAGCTGACCGTATCTCCCAAAATACTCGAACGAGCACCCGAAGGGGTGCTGTTATCGGTTTTAGTGACCAGGGCTACCCCCCACCAGAAACTCGGCCTCTATACCCTGCCCGCCAAGAAGCTTATGGGCATCGGCTTCGTTAATTCAAATGGCGTTTTACAGTTCCCCTCTGTGTTAATTGCTTACAAAAGCATGGAGCATTTCGAAAATGGTCGCTATAGATTGCATTTGCTCGTGACCGACAACAAAAGCGAAAATAGAATAATTACTTTGCCAATGATTTAACTTAGTATCATTTTCGAAAAACTTTGACTTTCAACCGGACACCGGGATACTAGGCAGGGGATGAAGGGAATTGTATTCAACCTGCTTGAGAGCTATATCGTGTCTGCAGGCGGGCAATCTGCGTATGATGACATCCTTGCTAAATGCAAGTTGCAAACGTCCGAACCCTTTGTGGGGCCAGGCACCTACCCTGATTCGGATTTTATGGAAATGGTGGTCAAGGCTGCCGAACATTTGAACATTTCCCTGCCAAATGCTGTTCGCGGGTTTGGGCGATTCTGCTTCCCCAGACTGGCAAGTAAATTCTCAACTTTTGTCACACCCTTTGAAAATGACCCTAAGGGTTTTTTAAAGACCATTGACAACGTTATTCATGTCGAGGTGCGCAAGCTTTATCGAGACGCCATCACGCCGGAATTCGTTATCAGCGATACCGGTCCCAATCAGCTTTTGATGGCTTATAGCTCTCCTAGAAAGCTTTGCATCTTCGCTGAAGGACTTCTTGACGGCGTTGGCGATTATTTCAAAAAGCCTCTCCAATACACCCAAGCCACTTGCATGCATGAGGGTGCTCCTGCCTGTAACATCGAGATTCAATTCCTGTGAGCGCTTCCAACTCTGAAAGCGTTTTACAACAGAAAATTGCCATTCTTGAACGGATGATTGAGGATAGCAGCCGCGATCTTTTCACGGCCAACGTCGATTTGCAAAAACAGGTTTCCCTTTTTGGAAGTCTGCTGGACGCGCTGCAAATCGGTGTGTTAGGCGAATTGCCTGACGGTACAATCTGTTTTGCCAATGCCTACTTCTGTAGGCTGTTCGATATTAACGGCTCCCCTCAGGAACTGCTGGGATTTCCCCATGCACAGATTTCTGGGCTAGAACAAGCAATCCCCCAGGCACGAATATTGGCGGAAGAGATCACTTTAAAAAATGGCAAAATTTGTGAACGCGACTACATCCCGATCGTGGATCAAAATAAGCAGTTGATAAACCATCTTTGGATCTATCGCGATGTTACTGACCAACGGAAGCTGGAAACTCAGCTGCGCCAATCGCAAAAAATGGAATCCATTGGCCAGCTCGCCGGGGGCATTGCCCATGATTTTAACAACTTGCTGACTGTGATTATCGCTCAGACCGAAACAATCAAAACAGCAAATTCTGTGAACCCACAAGAAATGGAGCGGATCAAGACCATTTCGACCTGCGCTGAACGGGCGGCAAGCTTAACCAAACAACTACTAGCCTTCAGTCGTCAGGAAATAATCCACGTTTCGATTCTCGATTTCAACGCAACCATTGCTAATACAGTGAAGATCTTGAGCCAGCTCATTGGCGAAAACATACAAATCAAATTTCGTCCGACGAACAATGGCCTTCCTGTCAAGGCAGATAGAAGTCAAATCGAACAAATCTTAATGAATCTGGCTGTCAACGCCCGCGATGCCATGCCCAATGGAGGTGAGCTGACCATCGAAACCGGCCTTATTGAACTTCCTGAAAAGGGCCGCATGGCCATGCTTGCCGTCAGCGATACAGGCGTAGGCATGGACCAAAAAACCGTTGAGAAAATTTTTGAACCATTCTTTACCACCAAGGCAGTCGGCAAAGGTACTGGTATGGGCCTGGCAACTGTGCACGGCATTGTTCAGCAACATGGCGGCTCAATTTCTGCTCAAAGCGAACCGGGTAGCGGAACAACTTTTAAGCTTTATTTCCCGTGTATAGAAAATCAGGTGCCTGCCGAACCAGAATCCATTGTACCTTCCATCACTAGCGCGCCCGCAGAAGGGACCGGAACAATTTTAGTCGTAGAAGATGAAGATATGGTCCGTCAGATCGTGGTCGATATCCTACAAAGTAACGGATACAAAGTTCTGCAAGCCCCAGATGGCATCGAGGCACTAAAGATTTACGCAACCTATAGCGGCCCCATTGATTTGGTTTTGACTGACGTGATTATGCCTAACATGGGCGGAGCCGACCTTGTGGCCAAACTCAAGGCTCAGCACAAAGTCCCCCACACCATGTTTATGTCAGGCTACACCGCAAATACCATCGCTGAGCAAGGCATTTTGCCGCGAGATGTCAACTTTATCCACAAGCCTTTTGTTAAAAATGATCTACTGCGCGCCGTTCAAGAAGCGATAAAAACTTCAAAAACCTAGCGATATCCTTGGGGCTCAAATCCCGGAATCACTTTCCTTGGAATCTCTGCCTTCAATAGTCTCTCAATGTCACGCAGCAGCTTGTGCTCGTCCATGCAGACCAGCGACACAGCCGCGCCTTCACTGCCGGCACGGCCAGTGCGGCCTATGCGATGGACATAATCCTCAGGGACATTTGGCAGTTCATAATTCACAACGTGGGGCAGAAGGTCGATATCGAGACCGCGAGCGGCAATATCGGTCGCGACCAAAACGCGGATACTGCCGGCTTTGAACTCCGCCAGAGCACGGGTCCGCGCGCCTTGGCTTTTATTGCCGTGAATAGCAGATGCTGTAATGCCATCTTTGTTGAGCTGCTCAGCCAGGCGATTTGCGCCGTGTTTGGTTCGGGCAAAAACCAACACCTGCTTCCATTTTCCCGACTTGATTAAAAACGATAAAAGCTCGCGTTTACGCTTGCCATCCACCGGATGAATGACTTGAGAAACCAACTCGGTAGCGGCATTTTGCCTAGCCACTTGGATCATTTTAGGCTCGTGCAGAAAGCCTGCCGCCAAAGTTTTAATCTCATTTGAAAAAGTCGCCGAAAATAGCAAATTTTGTCGCTTTTTAGGTAAGAGCGCTAAAATCTTACGAATATCCCGGATAAAACCCATGTCCAACATGCGATCGGCTTCGTCCAAAACTAAAATCTCTACTTTGGAGAGATCAATTGTCCGCTGTGAGACGTGGTCTAGTAAACGCCCAGGAGTGGCAATCACAATATCTGCGCCCCGGCGCAGCCTGTCAATTTGCGGTCCAATGCTCACGCCGCCAAAAATTACGGCTGATTTCAGAGGTAGATATTTACCGTAAGTGGACACGCTCTCAGCTACTTGAGCGGCCAGTTCTCTCGTTGGTGTCAGAATCAACGCGCGTGCTACCTGAGTCTTCATGGGAGAGGCGCTCAAGCGTTGCAACAGAGGCAAGGTAAACCCTGCCGTTTTGCCCGTGCCGGTTTGAGCGCCGGCCAAGACATCAAATCCAGCCAGGATTGTTGGAATAGCTTCTCGCTGGACGGGTGTCGGTTCGGTATAGCCCTGTTCAGTCAAAGCACGTTGAATTTCAGCCGAAAGCCCAAAAGTATTAAATGTCATCCTATTTACCTAAATGCCAAGGCATCTAAATAAACGGGCCTCGGGTCAGCCACCCTAGCACGCTATTTTGATTTTTTCTTTTCCAATTTAGCAGCTTTCTTTTCTTTAGGTGTTTTAGCGGGTGCCTTTTTAGGTTCTCTTCTTGAATCTTGTTCTTTTGCCATACATCGTTCTCCTAAGGTTGTTTAACCATTATATCACCTACAACAACTTTTTTGCTTTTGGTAATAATAAAACGTCAGATGGTTTATTATTGACACTATGGTGAAATCAGTATCTCCTGGACACCCCGAATTGTCGTTCGATCGCGAGCGCTCAGAACCTTTGCAGTCTTCGCAAATAGACAGGCTAGACATAAGCCCCACGCAACCTGTGACAATCCTTGATGCGCTGAAGACATTGACAGTTCCTCGCGAGATTTTGAGGCTGCATGACAGCCTAACCCATACCACTCCCCTTGAATCCGAAGCATTTAGCAAAGCTTTGGTGGCTTGCGACCCAAAAAATTTCCCTGATATGAAAACGATTGGTCGTGCACTTTTAATTATCAATCCATCTCACCTCAAACGCGCTATTGCTAATAATCTGCTGGCGCACGCAACAGCAGTCAATTCGCAGCTCAATGATCCTCTGTACCCACGGATATCACATGTAATACAAGACATAGCGGACCATCATGGAAGGGCTGCTAAGTTAGGGCTAACAGTAAAAGAATATTTTGCATTGTTAAATATTCTGGTAACGACAGAAGATACCGAAACAATCATTGCAAAACTTCGAGAAGAAGGGCTTAGCGGACTGAACATCAAAGAACTTAAATCTGTTTCCAGGGCCAGTGTACTCGTTGGATTGTCACCGATGCACCCACGCCTCGTCGAATTAAAAGACAAAATAATGGCGGTTATCACTGAGAAGCTGACAGATAACATTCACAACACGTTAGCAACTTTAGATTGGGATAGGAGCTTTTTAGATCTGGTTAAGCATCGCAATCAACTTTTGAAACTTGAGGCTAGCGTACTAAGCTTTAAGCTGGATAAAACTTTAGAGCAGCCCAGTATTTTAACAACGCTAATCAACCATCGACTTCAAGAAATCGAAACATTCAAATCAGCTACAGGCCCCGACTTGCCGCTTGACCTAAACAATGAAAGCGCTCATTTAAACTTGAAGTCGCAAGAAGCACTGGCATCGGAATATAGGCGCTATTTGGCGGAGCGTCCTAAGCCACTGACAGATTAAAACTAATCCAAATTAAAATCGATCCATCCAGACGACCGGGTGCGAGTAAAGAATGAGATTTCCACTGGAGGTTCTTTGTCCTCGGTCGTGAAACCCAAATCCAGTTCGTATTAAGATTACTTATGCGACTGACCAGATTTGCTTTTTCAATGCTTCTATCATCAACTTTGGTCGCAGTAATTCCGAATGACCCTCTGCTTCTCCAACAGTGGGCGCTGGGCCCAGCGGGCATTAACGGCATCAAAGCTCAAGACAAGATGCCAGTGACAAAACTCGTTGCCGTGGGAATCATCGGTACCGGCCTGGATTATAACCATCCTGATTTAAAAGATAATATTTGGGTTAACCCTCAAGAAATTCCAAATAACCACATTGACGATGACAACAACGGATACGTCGATGATGTTTACGGAATTAATACCATAAATGGCACGGGCGATCCCATGGATGACCATGGCAATGGCACACAAATTGCCGGCATCATCGGTGCGGTTGGTAACAATGGACTGGGCATATCTGGTGTTATACCTAAAGTTGCGCTGATAAGCTGCAAAGCACTCGACGCAGGTGGCAACGGAACGATTGTTAACACGCTGGAATGCTTAAACTACTTTTTGGACCTAGTAGCCCGGAACAAGGATGCTTTAACCTTGGTGGCAGTCCATAATTCTTGGTCGAAAAGCGCGCAAAATAGGCCTTATCCCGAAGTGGTTCAAGAATACCAAAAGCAAGGTATTTTATATATCACTAGTGCAGGTAAAGATGGTCAAGACAACGATCAAATCCCCGTATTCCCAGCCAATTCAATCGAGGCAAATGCAATTTCAGTTGGCGCAACCGATCGCTTCGGCGCCTTGGCCAAATTTTCTAATTATGGCAAACACTCCGTGCATGTATTGGCACCGGGCGAGGATATCATAACCACTATTTTAGGAGGTAAATTCGCCGTCGTCACCAGCACTTCTGCAGCTGCCGCCATCGTTACCGGCATGGCTGCATATTTAAAGGCAGATCAGCCTACTCGGGATTATGTCTCTATTAAAAACTTGATCATGGCAGGCGGCGAGCCTATCCCTTCAGCGTCCGCAACCACAATATCCGGCCGCCGAGTTCGCCAAATAGATTCCAATGGAAGAGGGTCTCTTTCTTGCCACAACCAACTAATTTCAACCCGAACTCAGCCAAAGACCAATGAAGTCACTCTAAAACTCGGCACTGCTCTACAACTTGCGATCCGCAACATCAACTGTGACCAGCCAGCGCCTCCCCCTGCCTCGACACCACCATATCTCAACGATCTAGGTCAAGATGGAGACGAAGTTGCCCATGATGGACGATATACAGGCCAATTCAGGCCCACGACCGTAGGCACCTACAAACTACCTTTTTATCAAGATGATATTTTAACTGTTCATGTTGTGAATTAGCTTGGACGCTCATGCACCCAAGGTCCGACCCGATTTTCAACCACTTGTCTATATAACAATTTTAAAGCCGGCTCCGTGAGTGATGAAGGAATGGCGCTGATACCAAGCTGAACGGCGGCGTCTGCCGTTAACACTTTCATCAAACTGTCGACGCTTTTAGCACCGTCCTTCATATCCCGTGTAGGTAAAACAACTTGATTTAGAAGTTTTGAGAATTGTAGATTACGAAATTGCGCCTGCTGCTCATTTTCAGGTTTTAAAGCGTCACTACCTAAAAATAGCCTTTCTACGCCTTTTCGGTAGGCAAGCGTTGAGCCTAGCTTTTCTCGCAGGCCCTTACTAAATAAATGTCGTTTCATACTGCTATCTGGAAGCGCCATCTCCGAAATGCGGTCCGCCACAGATCTAAGATTTTCCTCCGTTGTGGGCTCGAGATGATTGCTTTCCGCTGTTTGCCCGGTTTGAAGTTGTGCACCATATTCAGCCAAAGCTTGAGTGACATTCACCAGATGGTGGTAGGTTAGCAGCGGATCCAATCGCCCTTCATGTGCGGCTGCCACCAAGCCATCTAATCCGGACTCAGCGATCGAAAAGGAAACATGTTGTTTGGGAGCCCGCAAGAAACTTTGCGAAGGTTTCAATGACTGTTTCATTCTTTCCACATGTTCGGCAAACGGCGCTTTAAGAAATGAAGGTTCGAAGTCCGCTACCCACGATGCGCCGGCAACCACAGCGCTAAATACGCCGATCTTCTTGGCAACCAAGGCCCCGGCGGCATATCTGCCAAATACGTCTTGGGACTTAGAGCCGACTGTCTCATCGGTATTCATTCTCACTAAATTGGCTAAGCTTCTGGCGACACCTTTCATGGTTCCAACTATAACATGCTACCACCAGGGAATGAGCCGTCACTTTGAACGGCTGCTAAAGCCAAGATGTTCAAACTTTATTTGGCCTGCTTATTGATGTCTATTCAAACAAGCACTTTATTTGCCCAGTCGGCTCCGCGTTTCGAGTGGACGCTCAGGCAAATCAATTGGCATCAATGGCTGACGAAATCAGCCAATCGCGAAGCTCTTGCGGATCAATTGGATATACCCAGAGCATATCTCGAAGCCATATACCAGTCGAATAGCCCCGGCTGGCTGACAGAACGTTCTTATTCAAAAGCCACGGTAGATGCTCAAGGCCTCAAATGGATTTCTGTCAGCGTGAATCAAAATTTTTGTATTGGTAAGGAAAATAGAACTAGCCCGGCGCCTGCAGAATGGGCCGAAGAACAAATTCTCTCAATCAATGCGATGTTTACGCGCCTTAAAATCCCCATCAGACTATTTAAAGGGGACGATTTAACAGAACACGGTGGCGTGGTCATGGTCCAAACCGAAAACACAGGTAGCCTTTGTTCAAGCTCCAGTGCGACTGCTTGTAGCGGTTATAATCCAACCGAAGCTATCAGCTGTGAAGTTTACCCCTTCATACCGCTTTGGAAGAAAATCTTTTTCCCCAGTCTGAAGGAACACTTGCTCGAACATGAAGGCGGTCATACCTTCGCCCAAGAGCACACCGATAAAATAAACGCCCTGCCCAAAGATCCAAGAATGAAAGCCAGCGGATCGCTCCACACGGTCATGTATTCTGAACCCACCTGGGTGGAGCAATATTTTGTGGCACCAGTCGCAATTTTAACCCGCCAAAATTCTGAAGGCGAACGCGGCCCGTTAGACGAACTGCAGACGCTACTATATTATGGGACGACAGCGAATATTACTGACTTATCGCCCTACCAAGTGCTTTCGCCTGAAGCGGAAATCGCCAAAAACGCTTTTTTCCATGCCTTTTTGCCGGAAGTTGCCAGCTACTCGGTTGGTAATTTTGTATCGCACTTAGCCCTATCGGACCGAAAAATCTTAGCCGCCACCAAAGTCGCCAGCTTTATAAGCAGACTTTTTCTAATGGAACCCTGGAAAGGAATGACTAACTTTGTACTTGGCGTGGCACCCAGTCATGTGGTCCAAGAACTCTCGGTGCCTATTTCTCACCTGACCGACATGTACTATTTTCCGATTCGAACCGTTTTGGACTTTCGGTATTACGCAACATCGGCGCTTTTTAACATCTTTTTTTTCGAACTTCCTGGAGCCGTGATTGGTTCTTGGTTAGGTTTTGGCATCAGCAAATTACTTCCTACTAGATGGCAACGGCCTTCATTTTCTATCAACCGAGCTTGGCCACCGAATCTTTTTGCTACCATTTTGGCCAACTATCAGACGCGCTGGGATAACTGCTGTCCAAACTGCCTTTGGTGGCTGAAGACACCTTTAATTGGCGTCCTTGCTGCCGACAGGGTGGCGGCAATCTGGATTCTCATGGTTAAGCAGCGACTGGGAATACCCAGCTTGCGTTGGTACCGCGGCACCATGCCCGATACCTTAAACGCCCCTATGGAGCCGTAATTTAAATAATTCAATTGATTTAATCACAATTTCAAATATGTTATTTGCAATTGTTTAAATGTTGGAGAATTTGTGAAGATTACAATTGTTTTATTTTATTTTATTTCCATTATTACACATGCTCAAGGCTCTGCAGTAGTTGGACGTTCAAATGCTGTTCATTGGTCTATCGGTGCATCGATCGCTTCTAAGCATGCAAGCGGTGTTCGAATTCTAGAACAGGCCGAGCAGCGCGCTTTGAGCTTTGTCGATAAAATTCTGTCATGGACAAAAAACCTCCCCCACGAAGAAAAACTAACACGAGCCAAGCGCATCAGTAATCTGATCTTCCAAATCATCGAAGCGCGCTCACAGGTAGGCAACGATAATTTGATTGAGACGCTTGAAGACGAGTTGATGGATTTGGTAGAGCAAGAGCCAGGTAAAACAACGCCCCAAGAAAGCGAGTCCAAAAAAGGGCCTAGTATTACGATATTGGCACAAAAAAAACCGTCAGAAATCGTGCCTGGTATTAGAATGGCGGGACAAGGAGACCTGAGGCCAGCGAATGGCGCTTCGTCCTCCACCGATTCGGAAGGAGCCGGCCCAACTCAGGGTTCGTCAGAGTCTCAAGATGGTGAAACAGACACTGAAAGTTGCGACAATCGCTTTCGGTATGCACCCCCCCAATTTTCCTTCGATGCATCAGCATCTACCGATACAGACAGTGATGCCCATGATTGCGCCGCGTCTGCTTCACCCCGTAAATCTCGCCGCAAAACGCGCCTTTCGGCTCTGCCAACGCCTGAGCGAGCAAGACAATCAACAAGGCCTCCCTTGGCAGCAGAGCCTCATACGCCAACCACCCCTCCTGCTCCAGCAATATTATGGACGCCTCAAGGATCCAGATCTTGCACGCCGGTCAAAACGGTGCAGATTATGCCTACAGCAAGGGAGAAATTTTTGCGGTTTTTAAGCACAGCCTCCGCAATTTATGGCGGTGCGCAACTGATTCGCCATCTGGGTAACGACCCGCTCATTATGAGAGAAGCCCATTGGATGGAAGCGAATAGCGGACATTTTGTTTCAGATGACCATGGTGCTGAGCGACTTAGGTCATGGACGGAAGATCCACATGTAACTGCTTCCTTTCCTGAAACAGCAAGCGATCTCGCAAGAATTAGGCATCTCAATGCAGAAGAACGAATCGATCATAGAGTCACTTTTGAAACATCGTCTAACGAAAATGTTCGTCTAAATAGGCAAGGCAAAATTCTTAAAAATAACGATTCTATCTTTGTTATAGGTGCTGGGGGTAGTCTATTTGTTGGACCAGAAATTCCGGGACACTTTCATCACTCAAGCTTCTTTGGCGGTGGAGCTATCGTTGGAGCAGGCAGCCTTGAAACGGATTCACAAGGCTTTCTAACTCGGATTTCAAATGACAGCGGTCACTATCGCCCAGCTACTATAAACAACTTGGCAGTTTTAGAATCTCTTCAGCGGCAAGGTGTCAATTTAAACAGCGTGATTTTCGAAGAAGTCAGCAATACTTCGTTTTATAATCCTTCATATAATGCGCAGCTTTATCTAAGTAAAAAAGGCATCATGTCAGACAACGACAGAATTTAGATGCTTTGACGACGACTACAGGTCCGCGTTTTGCTATGTTCTTCGCATGAGTGCAAACTTGCTGAAGGATATCGCCCGCAACGCCATGATTTCTCATGGCCTCCAGCCTGATTTCTCGGTCGAGGCTATGAGAGAGCTGGCGGATATCTCTGCGACGAATCGTCAAGCTGATGCCACAGACTTAACGCAGCTTGCTTGGTGCTCGGTTGATAATGACGATTCTAGGGATCTAGATCAGCTCACCGTGGCAGAAAAGCTGCCTGATGGCTCCGCCAAGATCTTGATAGCGATAGCGGACGTGAGTGGGCTAGTACAAAAAGGCAGCGCCATCGATCAGCACGCCGAACAAAATACCACTTCTGTTTACACAGATGCTGAGCTTTTTCCCATGGTACCCGAAAAGCTGTCTACAGATCTAACTTCTCTCTCTGAAGGAGAAGACAGGCTGGCCGTCGTTCGTGAACTTGTCGTCAGTACCGCTGGCGACACGACCACATCCAAGGTTTATACCGCCTGGGTGCGAAATCAGGCTAAGCTCGCTTATAATAGCGTCGCTGCTTGGCTTGACAAGCTAGGACCATTGCCGCCGGCTGCAGCTAAAGTTCCACTGTTAGATGCCAATTTAATTTTGCAATATGAATTTGCCCAAAAAATGAGGCGCCTAAGATACCAGCATGGGGCATTGGATTTGGAAACGATGCAGCCCCATGCGATTTTGGAGTTTGGCAAAGTGAAGGCCCTGGTGCGAGAGCCTAAAAATAGTGCCAAAGAAATGATTGAAGACTTCATGATTGCGGCCAATAGCGCGACTTCAGTATTCTTAACCCAAGCGGGTTATCCAAGTCTGCGACGGGTGGTACGTTCACCTGAACGTTGGGGGAAAATTGCGGAAGTTGCATCTCGTCTGGGGACCAAGCTCCCAGACCGGCCTGACTCCAAGACTTTGGCTGAGTTTCTCGCAGAAAGACGCGTTAAAGACCCTTTAAGGTTTCCAGATTTGTCACTAACGGTCATTAAACTTATGGGGCGAGGCGAATATTTGGTGCAGCGGCCTGGAGACGAATCTTTTGGGCACTTCGGTCTGGCGGTAGAGAACTATACCCATTCAACCGCCCCCAATCGGCGGTTTCCTGATTTAATGACACAACGCATGGTAAAGGCCGCTCTTAAAAAGCAAGAAGCGCCCTATACGATAGAAGAGCTGAATCATTTGGCTTTCCATTGCACTTCGATGGAGAATGCGGTGGATAAAGTGGAACGGCAGGTAAGAAAATCGACCTCTGCACTTTACCTCTCTTCGCAAATAGGCGAAATATTCGAAGGTATTGTAACGGGTGCGTCTGATAAAGGCACTTGGGCACGCATTTTAAACCCCCATGTTGAAGGGATGATCGTTAAAGGACAAAAGGTTCTAGATGTAGGTGACCGCGTGCGCTTAAGACTATTGAGTTGCGATGTAGAACGCGGTTTTATAGACTTTGGTTGTGTGTAAGAGGGTGGACATTTCAGACACAGTTGTTAATATCGTTTAATGAGTAGACTGATATTATCGATATTTTCAATGCTATTGTTAACTTCTTTGGTGCACGCAGAGCAGCCCGAGCCCGAACATGTACCGGAAAGAAATGAAATATTTATTAGTGCCAACACAGTTCTTGATGTCAGAGCGATGGGTATGGCAATGCCTGGGCTCGAATTCAAACTCGGCATCCCAGTATCTGAAAACTTCTTTCTGACACTGCCCGTCCGGGTTTACTCGATGCGTCTCTCGCATAACTTCGAAAAATGGACCAACTTCTTTGATATCTCAAGTGGACTAGGCGTTCGTTGGCAATGGTCCGTGGTCAAATGGCGTTCACTGGATTTAAAACACTACGTTGAGCCAAGCATTCGAGCTGGTTACAACGACTGGATTGTTAAAGGCGTTTGGCTATCCGGCTACCTGCAATCTGGGATTATCTTGATTACCAAATATGGCCTATTTTTTGGTGGCGGTTTCGGTATTTCTGCGGGCGGATATGTATGGGCTGAAGAAAAGTTTCTTCATCCCGACACCTTTAAACGCGGCGCCTTTTTGGGCGTAGAAGGCTTTGGAACACTGGGTTATAGTTGGTAAGCGTCATTTTTGATTTTTTAAAGTAGCCTGTGTTATCTTGCCCATAAGGAGAAACTTATGGGAAAATATATCATCGCTTGGCTACTTGGGGTACCACTCGGCGTTTTAGCTATTATATGGCTTATCGCTCGAGTGTTCTAGACTACCTCTTTTTACGAGCCATCATGCTACCGCTTGCCGAGGCGGCTGCGCCTAGGCCAAGCGCGCCAAAGGCAATCCACCAAGCCAGAACTAAAAGCGCTTCTGCGTGTTTATCGGTGGGTGTGTCTTTCTCTTTTTTATCGGGTGTATCCATGCTGGTGATGGCTTTGCCTTGAAGTATCTTAATATCGGTAACGACGACCGGCGGTTTAAACCGGCTGACGCCTCTTCTGACTGTCTCGGTCACGCTGGCCATTGAGACCATCATCACTAATATAATCGACATCAATGCCCAGCTACACAAGCTGTGGATCAGCGAATCAAAAGCAATTTTTTGGTGCGAAATCCGTGCCGCAATAAAACCCGCTATATAAAAAGATTTGATCAATACCAAGACCACAACAATGCCGATGAATATCAGCATTGAGTTGCTTGGAAATTTTTCCAAATCGACACTCAT
This sequence comes from Myxococcota bacterium, assembly GCA_040387835.1. Taxonomy (NCBI): domain Bacteria; kingdom Pseudomonadati; phylum Myxococcota; species Myxococcota bacterium. Next base: position 516,838 of record JAZKCZ010000001.1, read on the forward strand.
ACCCAAGGCAGCGCCCAGTGAACCTAAAGTAATGAGATAGCCCAAACCAATCAGCGCACCGATTACAATTGCGCTGGCACTCACTTCGATTTTCGTTCTTAATCCTGCCTCAGTCATATAAACCTCCGTCGCAAGGAGCTTAGCACAGCCATTTCTTCGGATGCCAGCTATAACAGATGATGTTTACCAGAATTTCATTTTTCTCGATCTTAATATGTCTTCAGCCTTGGTCTTTAAACGCCGAAAGCCTAGACGCCTCGCCAAGCCACCCAGTCATGAAAAACAAAACCAGTGTGACGCTGGCCTCGATAAGCCCTGAAGCATCTTCAGCCGCTGTCGGCAACTTCCCCACGGTAGGCGGTAGTTACGGACTCGAGCAATTTTGGAATCATTTTGCGCCCCATGAACCGATGTATTTTATTGGTGGCTGGCTGTCGCCGAACATTAAGCTTCAGTATAGTTTTCGATATCGTATTTTTAACCCAAGAGCGTCTTGGGCATCAAAGCACGAATGGTTGAAAGGTTTTAATTTGGCCTATTCTCAAACCTCCACTTGGGACGTGAGCGACCCACAACAGTATTTTTTCTATGATAGTAGTTATCGCCCAGAAGGATTTTATTACCTGGAAAGCCTGCCATTTATTCGAGTTCCAGAAAAATGGCAGCTTGGATTGCAGGCTGGGGTGAGTCACGAATCCAATGGGGTTAAAAACCCTGACCATCGCTCGTTAAACTCTGTATATTTCAGGCCAACTTTTACCATCGCTCATAGCGGCAACGATTTATTTTGGACGATATCGCCGCGTGTAAACTATTATTTCTTGGTCGATCGCAATGAAGATTTAGCAGATTATCGTGGCTATGTTGACTTTCGAACCGCTTTTGGACTCAGAGACAGCGTCCAACTTGCAGCCATCGGCCGATTAGGACAACACTTTGATAAAGGCAGCGTACAGCTAGATCTAACCTACCCCCTGACCAAATTGCTTAAAGGCAATATCGATATTGCCTTAGAGATTCAGTATTTCGTTGGCTATGGCGACACCCTGCTGAGTTACAACCGCTTCAGCAATATTCTACGCGGAGGCATCGCCATCGTCAGGTAGCTACTGAGACCTGGCTACCAATGCTTCCACAATCTTGGTCAGTGGCTGCCCTGCCCTGGAAGATGTTCTGGCCGCGTTGCGCCAGGCCGGTGGAACAGCACCATTGCCGTTCCATAAAACAGCCTCTGCCATGGCATTTAGCTCATCATCGCCAGCCGTCCTAGGCTTAAACCCTTGCACTGTGGTCCAGAGGAAATCTGGATGCTGCCGATGATACCACTCGCCACCAATAATATTGCCGTTGGCATCTTGTTCAAGATCGTAAAAATATTGAACCGCTTTATGCAAATCTTGGGCGGCGGAATCTGTCACATTGTGGTTCGGAGCGGTTTCAGCGACATAAGATACAGTCATTGCAATACCTGTCACGTAAACCGTATCTGGCGAGCGATGCGCCGCAAAATAATCATTGGTAAACTGGCTGCGGGGAATGGTGGCTTGTTCTAAAGTTGCAGCGCCTACTCGGGTTTGCGGATTGAAATAGGTGTACTTGTAAGCGTAAACCGGCTGATTCCAAACTTCGTAGTCATAGGTCGTATCCATCACAAAGCCACGGTCCGAAATGCCGATTTGATTCACCAAAGCTAAATGCAGGCCCGCAGGATTGGTGTCGAAGCATTGCGAAAGCAACGTGCGACCGTTTCTATCTGTGCCAGGGTTAGAATTGGTGCAACGCGTTCCCAGAAAGCGGGTATCGGTCGGCGTGCGGTCCCATAGCAACGAAGCCAGTGCTTTGGTGTCAGACGGGTAAAAAATAATTTCTGTTCGGCCATCTGCTGCAACCATGCGAATGGCTTTGGCAGGTCTTGCTACGAACAATGAAGCCGGCGCCCAACCACCGCATAGACCCATCCAGTTCTGCACGAAGCCCAGCGATCTTTGATGAGCGGCGCCATCGCCAATCATCGCCGCGGTTAATCCCCAAGTAGAATCACCCACCAACAAGTCATATTTTTCAGCGGGTGACAGAATATCGACATTTTGGATTTGATTGCGGTGCGCAGAAACAATGTAATTCGCGTTGGTGCGCCAATCTTTTGAAAACGGAAAATAGCGGTCTGCATAGCGCTTCGCAATCGTGGTCGTGTAAAACGGCCAATAATCGTCTGACCAAGGGTTGATCGATAGTTGCCCTGTCATAAGGCGGCGGTTCTCAATCGATTTCAAATCTCCCAAAGTAAAGTTATCCACAAACGTCTTGGCATCATTTTGAGCATCCATTACAGCCCGAATGCCAATATATTCAGACGAATCCACCACGCGCTTGCGCATCATATCTTTTTCAAACACGTCCCGCTGGGGCGCGGCAGTTTGAATTGGTGTAAAAGTATCCGGATTGAACTTGGCAATATTATCAGGGTTCGCGATAAACTCGGCCGGGTTTTTATCGAACTCCCGCAATTTCTGATTCACCCAGTCATTAGGCGCAGCAAACGCGCTTAAACTCAGCATCCAAATACTAAAGGCGATATTGATACGATGCGTCATGTCACTCTCCTGTTTCGTTAGAGTGACGACGTCAAAATTGTGTTCATTGGCCGTGAGCCGAATCAGCCTATCATTCGGCTCATATCTGTGTTATATTTGAGCCGAATATGATGAATAATCGGCTCATGCCCTATAATTGGCAACAACCAGATTGGCCAGGTTTTTCTTATGAAATCAAGCACCTAGATCCGCTTTTAATTCAATATGCCCAGTTAACAGGCCGCCTTTCCGGACATTTAGACGGCCTACCACCCGAGCTGAAAAATGACACATTAATTGAGTTCATGGTCAACGAGGCGCTAAAAAGCGCCAAAATAGAAGGCGAGCAATTGGCCTTCGAAGATGTGCACTCCTCTATCCGCAATCAGTTAGGTCTAAACGCCCATAAAACATTGGTTCAGGATAACCGCGCCCAAGGCATCGCCCAAATGATGCTCAACCTAACGGACACAATCCCTGAGCCGCTGTCAGAAAATATGCTGTTTGAGTGGCATCGCATGCTCTTTTTAGGCCAAGAAAAGAATCGCCGCCTAGAGATTGGCCAATGGCGCCAGCATGAGGACTCGATGCAAATCGTCTCTGGCGCCTATGGCAAATGGACTGTGCACTTTGAAGCACCTCCCTCTGCGCGTGTTTCAGTCGAAATGCAAGGTTTCATTAAGTGGTTCAATGCGACCGGCCCTAAGGGCTCACACCCCATTATCCACGCACCCATCCGAAGTGCCATCGCACATCTTTATTTTGAAAGCATTCACCCTTTCGAAGATGGCAACGGGCGTATTGGTCGTGCGGTAGCAGAAAAGGCCCTGCTGCAGCAATCGCCTTTTATCAACGTCCTAAACCTATCTACCGCCATTGAAGCTAAAAAAAGCGCTTATTACGAAGCCTTAAAAAAAGGGCAACGCCGCAATCAAATTACCCCTTGGCTCGAATATTTTGTAAAAACCTTGCTCACAGCTCAAAAAATGGCCGAGAGCACGGTGATCTTCATCATCAATAAATCGATTTTTCGTAAAAAAGCTCTGACGCTTGTTAGCGAAAGACAGCTCAAAGTCATCGATCGGCTGCTCAAAGAAGGCCCCGCAGGTTTCGCGGGAGGGCTGACTGCCAAAAAATATGAAACAATCGGCCAATGCTCCAAAGCGACCGCGACCAGAGAGTTAGCAGATCTTCTCGAAAAGGGATTTTTACTAAAGCTGCCTGGCGGTGGCCGAAACACAGCATACCAGCTCAATCTGGCTAGTCCCGAGTCGCCTGTTTCATCTGCTTAACGAAATCCCCAAGCCGACCCGGCTCATCAACACCAAGTTGCACAATCGCAGAGCCTGATATGGCTCCAGCCGCGCCCTGTGCCAACGCTTGTTTGACATGTTCCGGCTTTGAAATTCCAAAGCCAAGCATCATCGGCGGCGCGCCATATTCACGAAGCTTTTCAATCAAAGCAGAGGCGCTCAAAACTAATGTTTCATTGGCGCCTGTCACTCCCGCCCGAGTAACGCCATAGACATAGCCTTTGGACCACTGAGCGATTGTTTTAAGCTGCGCGTCACTGGCATTGGGCGGCGCAATTAACACCGGATCTACGCCAGCTTTATAGGCCGCTTTGCAAAAAAACTCTGCTTCCAGTGTTGGGACGTCTGCTAACAGGACTGAATCAACGCCCGATGCTGCGCATTGTCCATAAAACCAATCTTCGCCACGCGCGACACACAAGTTCGCGTAAGTTAACAAACCGATAGGTACTTGTGGATACTTTGCCCTGATTTTGCTCAGCAATTCAAAACAGGCATCCAAATTGGCATGAGCATGCAGTGCTCGCATGGCAGCGCGTTGAACAACAGGCCCATCTGCCACGGGGTCTGAAAAAGGAATCCCAAGCTCGAGTGCATCTGCCCCGCTTTCAACCAGTGTGACAATGCGCTCAAAGCAAGTTTTTAAATCCGGATCACCCAGCATCCAAAAAGGCACGAAGGCGCCTTCTTTTTTTCTCGCCAACCCCTCAAACATGGCTGCGTAGCGACTCATAGCTTCACCTCACCAATGGTTTTGACGGGCAAGACTTCCTTTTCCAAATGTTTGAGCACCGTTTGCATGTCTTTATCGCCACGCCCCGACAGATTGACGAGTAGCTCTTGCTCCTTGTCAGGATTGTCACGGGCCAGTTTCATTGCGTACGCAACAGCGTGAGATGGTTCTAGAGCCGCGATAATGCCCTCACATCGAGCCAATTCATGAAGTGCGTTCAAGGCGCCCTCGTCCGAAATAGATACGTATTCAGCGCGGCCACTGGCCTGCAAATTCGCATGCTCAGGCCCCACTCCAGGATAATCTAGGCCCGCAGAAATCGAATGCGCTTCCGCAATCTGCCCGTCACTGTCTTGCAGCACTTTGGTATAGGCTCCGTGAATAATCCCAGGCGTACCGTGTTGTAACGTCGCGCCCCGCTCGGGCTCCACCCCAATCAGCTTCACCCCACGTTCAGGGATAAACTCGGCAAATATGCCCATGGCGTTGGAGCCACCGCCCACACAGGCGATTACCGCATCCGGAAGCCTACCAATGCGCTTTTTAATCTGCGCTTTTGCTTCGATGCCAATCACCCGCTGAAACTCTTTAACCATTTCAGGAAAAGGCCGTGGCCCTGCAACCGTGCCGAGTGCGTAATGCGTATGCTCGTAACTCGCTGCCCAATCTCTCAAGGCTTCGTTAATGGCATCTTTCAAAGTTTGCGCGCCTGATTCTACCGAAATAACCTGCGCCCCCAAAAGTTGCATCCTGAAGACATTCAATCGCTGGCGCTCCACATCTTTGGCGCCCATATAAATGCACGTTTCAAAGCCAAATAAAGCACCGACAAGTGCGGTCGCCACCCCATGCTGGCCCGCGCCAGTTTCGGCGATCAAGCGCTTTTTGCCCATCTGCCGTGTGAGCAACGCCTGACCTAACACTTGATTGGTTTTATGCGCGCCCCCATGAACCAAATCTTCGCGTTTTAAATAGATTTTGGTTTGCGTGCCTTTGGTTAAATTACGACACAGATAAAGCGGCGTGGGCCTGCCAGCATACTCTTCTAACAGATTTTTTAGCTCTGCCTGAAAATCGGCGTTGCTTAAGCACTTTCGAAAAGCGTCTTCCAGCTGCAATAAAGCCGGCACCAGAATTTCGGGAACGAAAATACCGCCAAACTCACATTTCATGCACGCATAACTCCACCAGCACGCCACCGGTTTTTTTAGGATGGATAAAAGCCACTTGGCTTTGATGCGCTCCGGCCTTAAATCCATCAATGGTTTCTAAATCTGGTGAAATCGTATCACCTTCAAAGGCAAGATGGTGCAAACCGGCCCCGCGTTTCGTCAAAAAGCCTGAAACTTCACTATTTTCGTGCAAAGGCTCAATTAACTCGATGCGGGTATCGCCAATGGGCAAAAAAGCCACCCGGATGCCCCGCTCAGGCATCTCTTCTTGATGGGTGCATAAAAGGCCCAAAGATTTTTCGAAAAATTTCAGACTATCTTCGAGATTGGTAGTAACAATCCCGATGTGATCGAGCTTCGTCATAGGACATGCAATATGTCTTTTAGGATCGTAATGCAAACCTCGAAGCAAATCCAAAGCACGATAACCCATTCTTGTGCAAAGAAGTAACGCGTGTTCACTTCCTGGCTTAACACTTGGACCAAGTCTTTAATAATATCCAGACGCTTATTTAAAACGGTCACTCGAGCCGTTATTTCTAGATCCTGCGCCACCATGCGATAAAGAGGCTCAAGCTCGGAGTGTTCCCAGAAAAAGTCCGGCGTATCAAGAATATCTGTATATAGATTGATGGCATTACGCTCTAAAATCAGCTCACCCATCATCTGCGTCAGCTGTTTACGCGACAACGGAATTCTGCCTTTAAGCGCCAAGTATTTAGGAACATCGCTCACGCTGGCAATGCGGCCGGCAAGCTTCTTCTCAAAGATTTCAAGCTTCACGGACTGAGCGAGACCGTGCGAAAACGCCAACTTGGTAATCACATCATCAGAGGGCAGCGTAATATCATCTTTTAGAATCTTAGCGATTCGGCCGATAGAATACCTAGATTCTTCAATTTCGATTTCGGGTACTGGATCAACTTCAAAAGCGGTCAGCCTAGATAAAACATCTTTTTCTTCTGCAACGCCAAGCCCCCACATCACCACCGTTCCAGATGAGAAATAAAACACGTCACCGCGTTCCAAACCCTCAAAATGATGGATAACATGGCTACTTCTAAAGTAGCTCACCTGCGCTTTTTGAGCTTGAAGTTGCTCCAAAAGGGCCTTCATTTGATATGATGTAGCAGTACAATAAGCGCTGCATCGGCGAAATGCCTTGATTTCATTTATTTCTGTCTGCATATAGGATCCCCAAAGTATGAGTGATATCAAAAAAATCAGACCAATAGAAGGTTTTATTACCCAAACAATTCAGGAGACATCCGATACCTGGACACTTCACATAGATGTCCCGCCTGAAGATCGAAACTATTTAGCCGGTCAATTTTTAAGTATCCCGCCGCAACAGTTTCCAGAACTTTCAGAAATGCTCGCCTATTTGGAACATAAAAAAGGCCGCAAAGAAGTCATCAGAGCCTACTCCATGGCCTCTGCGCCGCACGAAGATACTGTCAGCATCACGATTAAACCTGAGCGTTTTTATCCCGAAGAAGAATATCCGCCTATTTTATCGCCTTTTCTGGCGTCACCACACATGCTGGGCCGTAAACTCAAATTTATGGGATACACTGGCCCTTATACATTGCCAGCGAACCTGGAAGAACAAACCTCCGAGGTTTTACACCTGGTTGCAGGCTCAGGCGCAGTGCCAAACTTCTCTTTGCTCAAAGACCAGCTCATTCAAAATAAAAACCCGAGCGTTCATCACACCTTAATAGACGTTAATAAAACCTTCGAAGATATCATCTATCAAAAGGAGCTCGAAGAACTCGCAGCCGCGTATCCGAATCGTTTCACCCTAGTGCACATGTTAACCCGCGAAGAAAGACCAGGCTATTTATCCGGCCGGCCAACTTTGGAATTTCTGAGATCGCACATCAAAGACCCTTCCCGCGTACTGGTATACGCCTGCGGCTCCGCCATCACCAAATGGCAGCGCAAACACGCAGAAGCCACAGGAATCCCCGCTCAACCAAGATTTATCGAAGGCGTGTCCGACTTAATGAGCAAACTAGGCGTAGACAAAAAACGCTTCAAACACGAATCCTACGGCTGAGGTTGTCCTACCCTCTCCCACACGTGGGAGAGGGTAATACAGGCTATTTCTTCAGAAGGTCGCGGATTTCTATCAGAAGTTTTACTTCATCCGTTGGGCCTGTGACTGGCTTTTCGGCTTTCTTCTGAAGCTTGAGTATTTTGACAAGCTTCACCACACCGAAGATGGACACAGATACGATGAGAAAATCAAATATGGCTTGCAAGAAGTTGCCGTAGTTAATCGTTGCCGGTACCTTCCCTAAGATAGCAGGCAATGTGACTTTCAAATCCGTAAACCGGATGCCGCCGATAAGATAGCCGATTGGCGGCGTCAAGATGTCGGCAACCAACGACGAAACGATTTTGCCAAAGGCAGCGCCCATGACGACTGCAACCGCTAGGTCAATCACGTTGCCGCGGGATATGAAATCTTTAAACTCGTGCTTGATGCTCATTTTACCTGCCTACCCTAAAAATATCTCTCTATCGCCTTTGGCACTCATGATCGGCCCTACATGCCCATCACGCTCCATTTGTTCTACCATCTTAGCAGCGCGATTATAACCGACGCCTAATTGCCGTTGAATCCAGCTGGTAGAGCATTTCTGCGTGCGGCGCACCACTTCGATGGCTTCTTGGTATTTATCATCGCCGCCCTCAAAGACGCCATCTTCCCCGGTCAACGCCTCTTCTGGTGGCGCTTCGGCGATGGTCATATCGTATTCGGGCTTGCACTGTGACTTCCAAAAATCGACCACCCTAGAGAGCTCTTTCTCAGATACATACGCGCCATGCACCCGGATAACTTCGCTGGTTCCAGGCGGCATAAGCAACATATCACCGCGACCCAACAATTTTTCCGCGCCGGAGCGATTAATAATGGTTTTAGAGTCATAGGACGATGCCAGTCTAAAGCTCATCCGCACTGGGAAGTTTGCCTTAATCACACCAGTAATAATATCCACACTCGGCCTTTGAGTTGCAAGCATGACATGGATACCAGCCGCCCTAGCCTTTTGTGCCAGGCGCATGACCAATGCTTCGACATCTTTTCCTGCGACCGCCACCAAATCCGCGTATTCATCCACCACCACCACGATAAATGGCATCTTCTGCGTGCTATCGACTTTTTCGTTATACCCAGTGATGTCTCGAACCCCGATTTCATTCATTTTCAAGTAGCGATTATCCATTTCACGCACGGCCCATTTCAGCGCCTGAGCCGCTTTCTTGCTATCAATAATCGGGGGCAACAGCAGATGCGGGATGCCTTCATAAATCCCAAGTTCCAGCATCTTCGGGTCAATCATCAAAAAGCGCACTTCATCAGGCGTGGCTCGGTACAAAATCGAGCAAATCATGGCGTTAACGCTGACTGATTTCCCCGAACCCGTGGTCCCAGCCATCAACACGTGCGGCATGTCCGCCAAGTTCACGAAGTAAGGCTTGCCTTCAATGGTCTTGCCCAGAGCCATGCACAGCTTGTGCGGATGTTCCCGATAGCTCGGATGTCCGACGATTTCCTTCAGATAGACAGTTTCACGCTGGTCGTTTGGAATTTCAATGCCTACCGCGCCTTTGCCCGGAATCGGTGCCACAATACGCACATGAACAGCCGTCATTGCCATCGCAATGTCATCGGCCAACACGGCAATTTTAGACAATTTGATGCCTGGCGCAGGGACAAATTCAAAACAAGTCACCACCGGCCCTGGCCTGATTTCACGCACCTGCCCTTCAATGCCAAACTGCATAAAAGTTTTTTCAAGTCGCTCTGCTTGTGCGCGCATCAATCGCTCATCCAACTGAATCGGCGGTGGCGCATCATAATCTAAAAGCTTTATCCCTGGCAGCTCGAAATTCTGGCTAACTTTAGGCGTCTCTACATTATCGAAAGCCTCAACCTGGCGTTCTATAATCTGCAACGAGCCTGGCGCAGATGGCGCCGCCGGAGGCAAAGAAGAAACCGCTGCGACCATTGGCTTCATCACCACAGGCGGCGGAATGCTGACAGCCGGGGATTCGGGGCTCACGCGCCGAGGCATCCGAAGCCCTTCAATCCATAAAACCACCCCGACCAAAAACAAGGTCAAGCTCACCAGCCACATCCCAAGCTGCGATATGACGGAAATCAAAGCGCGATGTAGGCCATAACCGAGTAATCCGCCCCAAGGAAATGACACGCCAAAGGTACCTGTGCTCACTTCTTCCAAAATTATCGAAGCTGCCACAACCAGCAAAACGCTGCCAATAATCTTGGTCGGTTTATGCCAAATCGGCCTGCGCCAAAACGAAGCCATCCCTGCAGCGAAAAATAGAAACGGCAAAGCAATCGCTAAAAAGCCAAACAAAGTATAAAACAAATTGGCAATCAGCGCCCCGCCTGGCCCAATCCAATTTTGTATCCGATAACTGCCGTAGGCGTAGATGCCATTGTCCGCAGAGGAGAATGACAACAGCGAAAAGCCAACCAGCACGCCCAAAGCGCAAAACGCGATGCCAAGTACATCAGGCAAAATCGCATAATTCTTTTTAACCGAATCCATATGGCTTATTCTTTACTAGAATTTAGAATATCTTTCCAGGATTTAACATCCCATCTGGGTCCCAAACTTTTTTAATCGCCTGTTGCAGCGCAATCACACTCGGCGTTTGCTCCAAAGACAAGTAGGCTTTTTTGGCAAGCCCTATACCATGTTCGCCAGAGATAGTCCCGCCTAATTGGACAGTTAGTTCAAATAGTTCAAGCAACGCTTTATCATGATTCGTCTCTTGTTTCATCAGCAATTGTGCATGCAGATTACCATCTCCCGCATGCCCAAAAACAGCTGTGTCAATTTGATGCCTCTGTCCAATGGCTTGAAGTCCCTGAGAAAAAGCTAAAATCTGAGAACGCGGCACCACGATATCTTCTGATATCTTATATGCTGCGCGCTTTTTAAGCCTCACACTCATTTGGCGGCGGTGCTCCCAAATCTCTTCTCTCTGCTTTTCGCTTAAAGCGACTTTAGAATCGGTAGGGTTCGCCAAAGTAACCAACTCACTCAGAATATTTAAGACGGATTCATCCTCATCGCCATCACACTCAATCACCAGTGCCGCATAGCCTTCCATACATGACGCATCCATGTACTCGAGCGTCTTAGGCAAAAAGCCACTATGCAATATTTTGGTGACCGCCTGCAGGGCCATTTCATTCGAATCAAACTGTAATAAAGCCGTTTGCAAAACCCGAGGCTTCGGCAGCAAAGACACGGTAATCTCAGTCACCAGCGCCAGCGTGCCTTCACTACCAACCACCAACGATACCAAGTCATAACCAGCAACACCTTTCACCGTGTTTTTGCCGAGTCTCATGACTTCACCAGACGCCAGCACCA
>JAZKCZ010000002.1:0-106699 GCA_040387835.1 Myxococcota bacterium
AAGGCCCAGCCGCATTGGTCGCGACATTCCCCCCAACTGTACAACCGATCATCGAGTTGGGATCCGGCGGATAAAACAGCCCTTGAGCCTCAACCGCCGCCTTAAAATCTGCCAGAATCACCCCCGGCTGCAAACGAGCGGTGAGATTTTCCCGGCTAATCTCCAAAATTTGGTTCATCTTCGAAAAATCAACCACAATGCTATTTTCGGAAGGCACGCATCCGCCCGCCTTCCCAGTCCCAGCCCCCCGAGGCGTCAAGACTTTCGAAAGCCTTCTGGCTTCGAGCACCACCGCCTGCACCTCTGCAAGCGTCGTAGGCTGAGCTACCCCAAACGGCAAAACAGGCTCAAGCCCGCCCGTTTCGTCATGGCTATAAAGCTCAAGGAGCTGGCTATCGGTGGAGTCTATTTGCATTATTCACTTACACTATCAAAGTCAGATGCTGGACTTGAGCAATTTCGTTCCCCGCGCCTTAAATCTGGCATGGCTTCTTGCATTGCACCCATAATATCTTCTACATCTTCTTCAGGGTTACAGTCCACCCATTCGGTATCATCGCCCTCGAATGCCGCCTCCGTTGTGCTAACAGGGCCTTCGCCAGCAGGAAGCGGTGCCGCTACGACAACAAACCCACCTTGACACAAGTTCTTAAGCGTTTTTATTTCTGCTTTAAGAATACTTTTGAATTTTTCCAGCCGGCCGGCGTCATGGTTATTGCTAAGGCTTCTGACGATATCGAGAGCCTTTTGACCAGCAGCAACCCTATCTTCAATTGCTATTTCCAAGTTACGAAAGCGAGAGATAGCAACTTTAAAGTCGGCTGCCGTAGGCTTAATCTTGCAAACCACCTTACCCGCGAACGAGAACCCAGAGGTAACAACCACTATGGTAACAATCTTGAACCATTTCATTCGCTCACGCCTAGCATGCTGTGGCTCGAAAAGAAGCCCTTTTGTTAGCTCGCATAGATAACGCCAGGGGCAGTGCTATCGACAGCTTGCTCCACGATTAAAGTTAGCTATGGTGGCTAATGCAAGGGCAAACTCATCTTCCGCCATCACAATTTCCCATTCGTCACAAATATCATCGTCAGCGTTAACCACTGGCGTATCAATTTGCCCATCGCCAGCTGGAAGTGGCCCGTTTATCGTAGCCATTGAAGCCCTAAGCGCCGTCCGTTGGGCCTCTAACGCTTGTCTTTGATTTTGGAACTCCACTGCTGAATTACCATGCCTTCTCCGACATTTAGTAATCCTTCCAAGAATTTCAATAGCTTTTGATAAAAGTTCGATTCTAAAATTGATAGTTGCGTTATCCGAATTTTGAAGTTCTTGAAGCGCAGCCTCTAACTGCTCCGCTAAAGTTACTCTACTGGGGACTGTCTCGTTTCCAGCGAATGAAAACCCAACTACAACAATCACCATGGCGACAATCTGAAACAATTTCATGCACGCTGACCTAGCATGCTTATTTTAAGTTGCGAGGGGATATTCGCCTCGTTCGAAACAGACCCTTTTGCAAGTTTATCAAACCTGTATTTAATAACTGCATGTATTACGTTTTAGCTCTATCTCTCCTTTCGTCCTCCGGACTGCCGGATTATACCCAAGAAGTTCAGCAGCCCAAGCAAGTGAGGCAGTTTAACTGGGAAGAATTTGGGCGCCTGGAAAGCGCGAGCGAAAAGGGCCAGTATATGTCTGTGGCCGACAAATGGCTCTATGCAACTTTAATGGCACTATACGACAGACTAACGCAGCAATTCGATGTCAGTCATGCGCCTTCCACCAGTAAAAAGCTGCCGATTCATAAAATCCCAGCTGTTCCCGGCATACGCACGGCTGGAACGGGCTGCTCAATTAATGCGGCTGCGCGAGATATTCAAAAGATTGAAGCTGATTTAAAAACTCGCATGAAATCTTTGGACGCCAAAGTGTCAGGCTCAATATTTAGTATTCTGGCAGATGCAGAGTATCGTGCCGCTGAAAGTAAAGTGTTAGATCTCAGTGCTTCTGGCTTGGGATATAAGATTATAAATGAGTTTTTAGGAACTTTTCCTCCCGAACTTGCACTTCAAATCCTTGAACTTGACCTCACCGAGTGCCAACTACTATTTGAGCCGAACATAGCTCGTTTCCTCAATCTTCAAAAAGTCAATTTGAGCAGCAACGGCATGACAATCTACCCAAAAACCACCCACAGACATTTAGGTCGTCACCAGACTACCACCACTCTGATTCTGACCGGAAACCCGATCGCAACAACCCCAGAAAATTTAAGCCCGAGTGTAGAGGTTCAATATTGATATTTTAAAATCTAAGAATCTCTCCTAAAGGAGCACATGATCCTGAAAAACAACATCGTTTTCATTTTCTGCCTCTTCTTTTTACTCGCATCAGCGCCCACCCATGCAGAAGGCCGGCTGCGCCGAGTCATTGACTACATGGTTGATGTGTACGGAGGCGCTTTGTCCCTCGTAATAGGGGTCTCCACCTGCCTGTGGGCCATAGATAAGCTAAGTCATATGCTTGGAAACGCGCCAGACGGATACGCCATTGCGCCATGGGGCATAGAGCCCTTTTAAATTTAAAAAGCTTCCTCTACGAGTTAGCCCCATGAAAACGAAAAAAATTCTCGTCGTCATAGGATGTTTACTATTTGCCCTTGGAGGAGCAAGTCCGCTGCAGGCTAAGGCTGTAAATTCTAAACCAAAAGATACCTATTCTCAAAAAATATGGGACTGGATCAAAGAGCATAAAATCATTTCAACCACTATCGCAGCCGCCGCCGGGGCTGCATGGATGCTCAAAAAAAGCGTTAAACAGCAGAAAGAGCCTCAACCAGATTCAGATACGACAACCAATGATCAGCCCTCCAATGATCAGCCCTCAGAGCACGATGGCAGCCAAGATGAACAGACAGCGGATAACAATAAGCCACCAACTGTTCGGCCCTCACGTCATAATGGCTATGAAGCTGAAGAGATTAACGAATGGTTTCAAATTTTCGGAGACTTTGCCAAAGAAATTCCCCTTCTCAGGGTTCATGACCTTTCTATCAGACCCGATCCTGCGTCGCAGTCAGACGGTGCCGCTACGGCAGGCAATTCGTCCCAAGCTGATGAAGAGACCGACGATGAAGGCATTAGCCCTACAAGGATAATAAGTGACAGACCAGAGAGCAGCCCTGCTCCAAACGCACCTCAAGCAGCGGGCGCACCAGAGAATCAATTAGTCCCGTCAGATGACATGGTGTATTATGTAAGCCATCCACTTATTGACCGGCCTTTATACGGTCCCAGAGTCACCCTACCTAGGCACAAACCTCATGATGTGCGGGAGACCAACAAAAAGAAGGCGCTCCAATAATCCATCTTTTAAATTGAGACGAGCTGGACTACGAGAGCAGGTCATGAAATCTGTTCTCGTCAGTCTTTTCTGTTTTTTTCTTCAAAGCGCTCATGCGCTGGCACATACAAACCAAAAACTCAGTTCAAATAGAATTGACTCGCAAGCCCTAAACGCAATCGGTCAGTATAGTGCATTCCTCTTTTGCGTAGTCGGTGCTTTCGCCTTTATGAAGCGGGCCTTGGAGCGCAATAAGGCCATTAAAACAATAAGCCGAACGAGCGTGCTCAATCGCGTGGAATCTTTTCCAGATTTATTCTCACGAGAAGATTTAACATTGCCTAATCCGCGCGAACTTATGCGTTTTACGCCCCCACCCGAACCCGATATTCCTTGATGCTATTCTTCGAAAAACTCGGCGTAACTGACTTGATGGTCAATGAGCTGGGTGCCCTGCACTTCGAATAGGCGAGTGCTGACGGTTCGAGCGAAGTATTGGTCGTGTGTCGCGAACAAAACTGTGCCCGGGTAAGCCTTGACCGCGTTATTAAGGGCCGTGATCGATTCCAAATCCAAGTGATTGGTTGGGTTGTCCAAAACCAACAGATTGGGGCTTAGAAGCATCGTGCGAGCCATCATGCATCTCACGCGCTCGCCTCCAGAGAGGACACCTACTTTTTTCAAGGTTTCTTCACCAGAAAACAGCATTCGGCCTAAAAAGCCGCGGATGAAGTTTTCAGATTTGTCTTCTGAATACTGTCTCAGCCAGTCGATTAGGTTTAAATCGACGCCTTCGAAATAAGCGTTATGGTCTTTCGGCAAATAAGCCGGCGTGATGGTCGAGCCTAGGCGCAAGGTACCCGCGTCTGGGGCTTGCTCGCCCATGATGGCGTCAAAAAGAGCTGTTTTGGCGAGCTCGTTTTCGCCTACCAAAATCGCTTTGTCGCCTTTTTTCAAGTAGAACGAAGCATCAACCAGCATTTTTTGGCCATTTTTGCTAAGCGTCAAATCTTTCACATCCAAAACCAAGTCGCCCGCTTCACGTCTTTGGGTGAACAGAATATTAGGCTTTTTACGGGTGGAGATTGGCAGGTCTTCTAGCGTCAGCTTTTCAAGCTGTTTTCTTCTTGAAGTGGCCTGGCTCGATTTGGAGGCATTCGCGCTGAATCTGGCGATAAAGCTTTCTAGGTCTTTGGCTTTATCTTCGCGTTTTTTGTTTTCATTGCTGCGAAGCTCTAACGCTAGCTGGCTGGATTGCTCCCAGAAATCATAGTTCCCAACATATAACTTGGCTTTGCCGTAGTCGATGTCCACCATGTGCGTACAGACTTTGTTTAAAAAGTGTCGATCATGGGAGACCACAATAACGGTGTTTGGATAGTCTAAAAGATAGTTTTCCAGCCAGCGAATGGACTTTTCATCTAAGTGATTGGTGGGCTCATCGAGCAGCAGGTTCGTGGGTTTACCGAACAAAGCCTGGGCGAGCAAAACTTTCAATTTATCAGCATCTTTCAGCTCTTTCATCAAGGAATACAAGAGGGTTTGAGATACACCCAAACCATCTAAAAGAGTGGCTACGTCGGTCTCTGCTGTGTAGCCCCCGAGCTCTGAATAGAGGATTTCTAGCTCGCCCGCTTTTTCACCGTCTGCGTCTGAAAAATCTGGTTTTGAATAGAGGGCATCTTTTTGGGCTGCCACTTCAAAAAGCTTGGGGTTACCCATGACCACTGTGTCAAAGACGGTCTTTTCGTCGTACTTGAAATGGTCTTGGCGCAGAAACGACAAAGTGTCCATTGAAGACATTTCGACTTTGCCTGAACTAGACTCTTGCTCGCCCGACAGAATTTTTAGAAAAGTTGATTTACCAGCCCCATTGGCGCCAATAACGCCGTAGCAGTTGCCATCTGAAAACGCGAGACTGACTTGGTCAAACAGCTTACGGCCGCCAAAAAATAGGGATATCTGGTTCGTTTTAATCATGTGAGAGGCAGGCTATACCTCACGGTTCATAATACGTAAACGTCTCATTCTTATAGTTTCTTAAAGTCCACTTCTTGCCTTCATGACTTTTGATATAATTTGGCTGCAACGGTATTTTGCCGCCACCGCCTGGACCGTCAATCACATAGGTCGGAATGGCTAACCCAGAGGTGTGACCTCTGAGATGTTCCATGATTTCAAGACCGGTTTCGACCGAGGTCCTGAAATGGCTGATACCTTGCGCTAAATCGCATTGATACATGTAATACGGACGAACACGCATCAACAGCAGTCGATGATTTAACTCCCGCACAATGCGCCAATCATCGTTAACGCCTTTTAAAAGCACCATCTGATTTCCAATGACGCAACCTGCATCGGCTAATTTGCGGCACGCATCCAAAGCTTCGGCGGTACATTCTTTCGGATGGTTGAAATGGGTGTTCACAAAAACCGGCTGATGCTTGCGTAGCATCTTCACAAAATCATCGGTAATGCGCTGAGGCAGTGTAACCAGGTTACGCGTGCCCATTCTAAAGATTTCAACGTGCGGAATCGCTCTTAAGCGGCCTAGAATATAATCGAGGCGATCGTCTGAAAGTGAGAGCGGGTCGCCTCCAGACACAACAATATCTCGCACTTCCGTATGCTTAGAAATATAGTCCAAAGCGACTTCGATCTGTTCTTTACTCGCCATACTGCCTGGGTCGCTCACTTTGCGCTTCCTCGTGCAGTGCCGGCAATAAACAGGGCAATTATGATTGGTGTAAAAAAGCACGCGGTCGGGATAGCGGTGGGTGATGCCTGGAACCGGCATATCTTTTTCTTCGCCTAAAGGGTCTTCCAAATCGGTTTCTAAAATATCCAGCTCGCCCATTTGGGGTACAGACTGCAACCTAATGGGGCAGCCCGGATCATCCACATCCATGAGCGCCGCATAGTAAGGCGTAATGCCCATATGAAACATGGCATCTGACTTTTCAAAAGCTTCCTGCTCTTGCGGGCTGACTTTGATTATTCGCTTCAATTGCTCAATGTTGCGAAAGCGTTCGCGCTGCTGCCAACGCCAATCGTTCCAGGATGCCTCGTCTACTTCTCCCCGCGGACTATGAACAAAGCGCTGCGCCTGTGAATCTGGCATGGCCCTGGTTTCATCGCGAGAATTCGGCAAATCACGCGCGTCACTGGTCGCATTTTTGGCGTTAAAGACAAAACGAATGTCATTTTGAGGCAAGTCGAAAGGCTCTGCTTTACTGGGAGTGTCAACCATGGTTACGCTATAAACATGTTACTCACCAGTTTTATTGCCGGATTCTTAGGCAGCTTATCACCCTGCGTGTACCCGCTCATACCCATCACACTTAGTGTGATGGGTATTCGGCGTTATGATTCTCATTGGCACGGCTTTCGAATCGCGCTGAGCTATGTGGCTGGCATGGTCTTGCTGCATACCGCTTTAGGAGTCCTGTTTGCCTATTTAGGAATTTTAGCGGGTTCAAGCCTGCAAAGTCCATGGCTCAATGCTTTTTTGACCATCATGATGCTTTTGATGGCGCTTAGCTTAATGGGTGTCTTCAACTGGACACTGCCCCCTAAGTTCACCCACATGCTCACGCGAATCGGCGCCAAGCGTGGCCATAAAAGCAGTTTTCTGATGGGTTTGGTTGCCGGGGTTATTGCTGTACCCTGCACCGGGCCAATTCTCGCAGGCATCTTGACTAAGATTGCTGAAACGCAAGACATGGTCGAAGGCTCCTATTTGATGTTTTCCTATGGGCTTGGCATGGGTCTGCCATTTTTGGTCTTGGGAACTTTTTCGTCTTCGATTAGTAAATTGCCCAAGGGCGGGCCTTGGATGAACCGCATTAAGATTTTGCTAGGGCTTATCCTGATTTGGATGAGTTTTAATTATGCGGTGGCCGCATGGAGCGGCTTTGCTCACCCCTCGGCCAGCGAGCAAAACATCGAAGCTC
The DNA here is from genome assembly GCA_040387835.1 of Myxococcota bacterium. Lineage (NCBI taxonomy): Bacteria > Pseudomonadati > Myxococcota > Myxococcota bacterium. Next base: position 7,299 of record JAZKCZ010000002.1, read on the forward strand.
AAATCGACAAAGCGCACGCGGCTAATAAAACCGTCGTTTTGGATTTCTGGGCAGACTGGTGCACGCTATGTCATGAGATGGATGAGAAAACCTTCGGAAATGAGACCGTGAAGGAAGCTTTAAAGAACGTGGAAGTCATTCGGGTAGATGTCACTGTAGACTCGTCAGAAACAAGAGCACTGCAAGAAGCCTACGGAATCGTAGGGCTACCAACCTTGGTGTTTTTAGACAGCGGCAGGAAAGTTAGCGGTTTCGTAGGCCCGAAAGACTTTCTGGAATTGCTAAACGAGCGGTAGCACTGGCTAAACAGCGATCACTCGTACATCCCCGATGTCTTTAGGTAAAATTAGCCGCAACTTGCCATCTTTCCGCTTTTTATCATGGCGCATCGCGTCCCAAAGGTCTTTCTTGGAAATCTCTTTTGGAACGTCCGTGGGCAAACCTAACTTGGTCAGTAATGCTCTGAGGCGCGTCACCATCTTCGGCTGGCATACCTCCTGTTGAAGGGCGTACTCGGCCGCTTGCACCATTCCTATGGCCACAGCTTCTCCGTGGCGGATTTCATAGCAGCTTAATAGCTCGATCGCGTGCCCGAAGGTGTGACCCAGGTTTAGCAGTATGCGCTTATCTTGCTCATATGGGTCTTCACGAACAATTTTAATTTTGACAGCTATGGCTCGGCGAATCACCCATTCGAGGTCCATTTTGCCTTGTTCTAAGTGTTCAAATAACTCCAAATCGCCTATTACCGCGTGCTTTACCACTTCTGCCAGGCCGCATTTCAGCTCTCGTTCAGGGAGCGTTTTTAAAAAGGCGGGGTCGATTAATACCCCGATGGGGTTTTTGAAGGCTCCGACCAAATTTTTGCCCTGGGGCAAATCCACGCCTGTTTTCCCGCCAACACTGGAATCCACCATGGCTAGCAGGCTTGTGGGAACTTGAATGTAATTCATGCCGCGCCAGTACGTGGCTGCCACAAAGCCTGTTATGTCGCCCACAACGCCGCCGCCTAAAGCCATCAATGTGTCATGCCTAGTGAAATCGCCATCTAACAGTGCGTTGTACAGACTCGCTACAGTGGCCAGAGTTTTGTGCGACTCGCCTTCTGGAATATTGATAAGCTCACCAATTTTCGGTTGGTGCTGCGCTGCTATTTCAGGGTTACTAATCACCGCCAACTTTCGCTGCGTCAATCCTAGCCATTCCAAAAAGTCCGGAAGCTCCTCGTAAGCTCCTGAGCGGATTATCACTGGATAAAAGCTATCTTTGGGGACTTCAAACCTGGCATCGAGCTCATAAAGACGTGCAATGCGCTCCGCAATCTTATCGGGCGCTTCTTTGTGGCTTTCTACCTGATGAAATATCTTGTCATAAATTGGTTGGCGCTCTACCCACAACTGCTTGGCATGCGGCGCCAGGGGCCGTTTTTGATTGCGAGACAATCGCTCAGCCAGCACTTCAAAGGGCGCTCTTAAACAAAAGATTGAATGCTCAGCAAATAAATCGCGATTCCCCTGGGGAATTAAGGCTCCGCCCCCTGAAGCAATAATAACGCCCGACTTTCGAGATAATTCAAAACAAAGTTGCCGTTCTAATTCCCTGAAAAAAGGCTCACCGTATTCCGCAAAGATTTGTTGGACCGTTTTACCTTGTCGCTCTTCGATGGTGCGATCCATATCCACAAAAGGCATGGACAGTTTTTCGGCCAAAATTCGACCAATTCGGCTTTTGCCGCTGCCCATAAAACCAGCCAAAATGATATTTCGGCCTAGCATAGCTCTATCCTGGCAGTGGTTTTTTTGATAAAAATCTGGCTCATGCCTGTCCATAACATGCTTTATACTACGACAAAAGCCGACGAAGGCCTGCGTCTGGATTTGATTTGGTCTCGTCAAATCCCAGATGGCTCGCGCTCGCGCGTTCAATCCTGGCTCAAAAGCATGGGCGAGAAACCATCTAGATTGGTAAAGGCTGGCGAAATTATATCCTTGGATATTCCAGCGCGCAAACAAACAAATCTCATCGCTCAAGATTTACCCATCGAGATTATTTACGAAGACGCAGACCTAATCGTATTAAATAAAAATGCGGGCGTGGTGGTTCATCCAGGCGCTGGCAATCCAGACGGCACCTTAGTTAACGCCCTGCTACATCATTTCCCAGGCTTAGTGGTCGGAGACAGCGAACGCCCGGGCATTGTGCACCGCTTAGACAAAGATACATCGGGCTTAATGATCATTGCTCGGCATGATTTAAGTCATAAACGTTTGAGCGAGGCGTTTAAAAATCGAGAAGTTCGCAAAATCTATCGTGCTTTGTGCGTGGGCGGATTTAAACAAAGCGAGTTTGAACTAAAAACCGGACATGCCAGACATCCGACTAACCGCAAACGCTTTACCACCAAAAAGCAAACCGAGCGTCTTGCTCACTCGAAATTTCTAGTGACCGGTCTTTTTTCATTGAGCAAACTAGTGCCCAAAGTGAGCGAGCTGGTCATCGAAATTTTCACGGGTCGAACACACCAAATTCGGGCACAACTCGCTGATATCGGACATCCACTGTTGGGTGACAATCTATACGGCGGGCCGAAAACACCGGGCTTTGACCGGCATGCCTTACATGCCGAAGAGCTGTTTTTTAATCATCCCATCACCGGCAAAGCCATGCACTTTCATGTTCCAGCTAATTTTGATATCGCCTTAAAAGCATGCTGAACAAAATCTACCCAAATGCCGGCGCCGCTTTATTCGACTTATTCGATGGTGCTAGCATTATGAGCGGTGGGTTTGGGCTGTCAGGCCTTGCTGAACATGCCATTTCAGCGATTAAAGACTCAGGCAAAAAAGAGCTTACCATTATCAGCAATAATTGCGGCAACCAGCACCAAGGGTTAGCCATTTTGCTTCAAAGCGGGCAAGTTAAAAAAGTAATTTGTTCTTATGTGGGTGGCAATCCAGACCTGGAACAGCAAATGCTGGCCGGTCGATTAGACGTTGAATTAAATCCACAAGGCACTTTTGCAGAACGCATCCGGGCTGGCGGCGCCGGTATTGGCGGGTTTTTCACTCCAACAGGTGTAGGCACTGTCGTTGCCGAGGGCAAAGAACAGCGGCTGTTAGACGGCAGGCAAATGATTTTTGAAAAGGCTCTCAAAGCAGACTATGCGATTATTAGAGCCAAGACAGCTGATGCCTATGGCAATCTCCGATTTTATCGTACCTCCAGGAACTTTTCTCCCATCATGGCCATGGCAGCTAGTATTTGCGTTGTAGAAGCTGAGGAGATTGTGCCGGTCGGTACTTTAGATCCCGATGATATCCACTTGCCTGGGATTTTCGTCAAAAGGCTATTTGAAGCCAAAGACCATCAAAATGTAATCGAGCACAGGATGGTATCGTGAAGTGCGGTATTTACGCACTTGGGCGTGCCGGCAGAGCAATGAAGTTCTCATTACAAAGTTTAAATCCAAACGAATCGGATTTTCAGCTTGCCTCCCCAGCAGACATTCTATTTTTAAGTGTGCCAGATGATGCCATCAAGGCGGTTGCAAACGAGCTTAGCGTTGAAATGCCAGCCATGGTGGTCCATCTTTCGGGGGCCCACTCTTATAAAATCCTAGCGGACTTAGAAAGCAAAACTGCTATCGCTCAATTTCATCCTTTGGCAGCACTAAACGGTGATGGCCCGATACCTGCGGGCAGCCTATGCACCATATCCGCCAGTCAGGCATGGGCAGAGGAAGCTTTGAAGAAGCTTGCCTTAGCGCTGGATTTAATTCCAGTTTCGGTAAACCCGGACAAAGCAGTTCACTATCATGCTGCCGCCGTGCTCACGGGTAATCTGAGCCTAGGGCTGGTATCTAAATCCATCGATTTGATGTTGGAAACAGGCATCGATGAGGCCTCCGCTCGCAGAGGGCTCGCAACCTTGCTGCAATCAGTGGCAAACAATTTGCAGCGCCACGAAATTAAAAATGCGCTAACAGGTCCCATTGCCAGGGGCGACACCAAAGTGATCCAAAGCCACCTGGAAGTTTTGGAGCCCGAGCTCAAGCAGGTGTATAAAACCCTCTCGCATTGGCTGGGATTTCCAGAATCCCCTGACGTCTAAGCAATATCACCAAGGCGCCTCGAGTTGGTATGCCTTCTTCATCAAACCAAGACTCGTCGGCGCCCATTTCGCCCAATGCAGCGCTTACCAACGTCAAAGAAATTTTCCGCCTAAGTATCTGAGCGATGACTTCATCAATAATTTTTTCAGCGGTGTAGATCCTAAAAAACCGCTCAATATTGTAATTTTTTTCTTCGCTACCCATGGGCTTTGCCAATGGATCGAAAAAGCTCGCGCTGGATACGCCCAAGACACCGCCCAATTCGCGTTTAAATTGATTGTGCCAATGCGGATCATTTTTGGGCACCAAGCCGGTTAAGATATTAAACCTAAGTTGATGCAGCACGGACTTGATTTGTTCACCGAGGGCCGCCTCTTCTCCTACACCGCCTAAAATTAAGTCAGGCTTTAACATAGATACGAAGTTTCTGAGTTCTTCAAAATGTCTGCTACCGCACCAAATCCCTGCCTCCGACAGCGCCTGCAGCGTGGCTTCTCTCTCAGGCACCGGTTTTTGCCGAAGCGCTGAGTAAATATGCTTGAGCGCGTGGTTCATATTATCAAAGAACTGCCTAAACTCTTTTGCCGTTTGTGCTGGATTAGGTGTTCCTATGTAGGGCTGACGCGCGGTCACTCGCTGGTGCAACAGGCTCAAGCCGTCAGCCGTTTTCCGAGACATTCCAGATTGGGCAACAAACTCCTTCCACGTCAGAGCAGGCATATCACCCTTGGGCCCGATGTCGGGAATTGCAGTGGGAGCTGCCACATATAAATACCGATGATATTCTGAGGGAGCACTGAAGGCTTCATCAACCCAGGCCTGAAGTTTTTGGGCCAAAGCTGGCTTATAGGCCTTAAAACCCACGTACCAATCTTTGAGGGCTAAAGCCCCCGCTTCATCCAAATAAACATTGATCCAGTGGCTAAATAAACTTTGCTGAGAATTCGAAGCGGCGAACTCCAATTGCGCAAATCGATTGGGGACATACGGCGTAGGAACTAACCGGCGGCTGGAGGCTGATCCCGCTGGCTCGAAGCGATGCTGCTCGTCTCTCACCGGCAGGAAAGAAGTCTGCACCGAAGTAAAGCGACGGTTTTCACACGGAACAGGGTGCGCAAGACCCACATGAGTCACCAAGAACCCCAAATCATTTATGCCTGGCATATGAGCTTAACAACGCCAAACTGGCATTCATTTCTATAATTGAAGCATGTGGCCAATGACACTCCTCACTTTACGATATTTGATGGCCACAGACCCGAGCTTTTTGCAAAAGCCTAAAGCGCCCGAATCTAATGAGGATCGCGAAGAAGAAGACGAACCCGAACCCGAGAACGAGGACGAAATCAAGCTGTTGCCTATCCAGCTGTTAGCCGGTCTGCGTGCTTGAGTGCTCTCACCGCCTGGTGAAACAATTTTGCGCTTAAAGTTTTAGCAAAATCTTCGATCAACTGGTTTTGTGGCCCACTAAAATTTCCTTGAAGCATCAACTTGCTAAGCTCAGTCTCCGCTGCCAACAAATTTTGGCTTTGCAGCTCACTGATCACTGGTACGAGCTGTCGCTCTCTCGTTTTTAAACGATAAGACTCCAACTCCTCCGCAATAATTTGCTCAGCTTTCAAAGCTTCAGCCCTGCGTTCTTCCAGATTATTTGCAACCACCTGTGCCAAATCATCTATATTGTACAGGTAGACGTTATCCAATGCGGCTACTTTGGGGTCAATATTTCTTGGAACCGCGATATCAATGAGAAATAACGGCTTATAGCGCCTAAAGCGCATGACTGCTTTTAACTGGGCTGGGTCAATCAAATATTGCGTTGCCGATGCCGCTGCGACCACAAAATCAGGCTTGGCCAACATGATCATCAAATCACTGGAGCGAGTGGCCAACTCGATTTTGGCGCCTTTTTGACGAAAATGAGAAGCAGCCAGCGTGCCCATCTCTCCAGCACCAATCAATAAACCTTGTAGACCTTTAAGCTCGCCAAATACCTTGCCTGCCAACTGCACCGCGGCGTAAGCGACCGTCACCGCGTTTTTGCCCAAGTCTGTTTCGGTGCGCACGCGTTTAGCCGTTAAAAATGCCCTCGAAAATGCGCGGGTTAAAATAGGACCAACAGCGCCGTGTTCTCTGGCCCTCACATAGGCATCCTTCACTTGGCCTAAGATTTGTGGCTCACCGACCACCAGGGAATCGAGCGAAGAAGTCACACGCATCAACTGCCCTAAAACTTCTGGCCCTCTCAAGCTGTACAAATGGGGCGTCAGCAGCTGATTGGGAATCTGATGAAAGCGATGCAGGAACGAATCAAGTGCCATAGGCCCGTGTTCGCTTGAGCCTTGCGCGTAGATTTCAATGCGATTGCAAGTGCTCAATATAGCCGCTTCTTCAATCACTTCTTCCAGTAGCGCTTCACGCAGCGCATCTTTCAAGGCGCTGCCGGGGAATGCGACCCTTTCCCGAAGCTCAATGGGCGTCTGAGCATGATTCAGCCCAACACAAATTAAATCAGAGCTCGGCATGCCTGCTCCAACTAAAATAATGAAGAACAAAAAAACCTAAAAGCACGAGCGTCACGCCCCCCAGCGTGGTCAAAACCGCCAGACGTCCCCGCCAGCCCACCAGAAATCGAGCAAGCAACACAAAAGCAAATAGCGCCCAGTTCGCGATCGACCAAAGTTGTCTGAGATCTAGATACCATCCATCGCCCCACTGCTCAAAGGCTAACCGAGATCCCGCAAGAATGCCAAATGTCATCAAAACAAAAGCCGCAATGAGCAGACGCAAGCTCCATAAATCCATGGCTTGTATCGAAGGCAGCGCCACGACTTGCTTACGATATTTCAATGTATGATCCTGATACAAATACAAAAGTGACGTCACTGCCGTGAGCATCAACAGAATATCGGAAGCAATCGCTGAAAATAGATGTATCAGTAACACGTGATACCAACCATTTTGTCTCGACAAAGTGGGCCCGTCAAGACATTACGGGATCTTTGAGGACGTGCCCGGTTAAAATGCACACAACCGTATCATGACTCTTCACAAATTTCTGATCAACTAATTTTTTAAGGCCTGCCAGACTCGCTGCGCTCGCCGGCTCGCAGCCAATGCCGCTGTGGTCTATAACCCTTTTTGCTTCCCGAATTTCCTCGTCGTTCACCTGTTCAACGCGGCCATTTAAATCTGAAATGACCCGTTTGGCTTTCGTGAAGTTGACCGGCATGCCGATATTAATGGCACTGGCTTTGGTTTCAGCTTTAACGCCAGCAAAAGTTTTAAAACCGTTCAGAAAGCTTTGATAGAATGGATTTGCAGCTTGCGCCTGAATCACCGCAATCCGAGGCTTTTTTTGAATCCATTTCGCTTCAAAGGCTTCTAAAATGGCTTTACCAAATGCACTGGTGTTTCCCAAGTTCCCGCCAGGCACCACAATCCAATCTGGTGGTTGCCATTGCAGTTGATCAAACAGCTCCCACATGATGGATTTTTGACCCTCGAGTCTAAAAGGATTTATCGAGTTAACCAAATAGAGTCCGTCTTTATCAGCCGCTTTGACCACTTCCTGCATGGCCAAGTCAAAATCGCCGGCTATGGCGCGACATTCAGCACCATAAGCAACAGCTTGGGAAAGCTTGCTCGGCGCCACTTTGCCTTCCGGTAAAAAAACGAGCGTCTTAAGTCCCGCCTGAGCCCCATATGCAGCCAAAGAAGCGCTGGTATTTCCTGTTGAAGCGCATGCCAAAGTTTTTTGCCCCAAGCGTTTAGCTTGGGTAACGGCAACAGTCATGCCGCGGTCCTTAAAAGATCCCGTGGGATTTTCACCCTCGTGTTTAAACAACACCCGCTCTACGCCGGCCCATGCAGATAAGGCGTCTCTTTCATACAGACGAGTATTGCCTTCAGGATGTGAAACAATTTCAGCATCGTCTATGGGCAAAATAACTTCTTTAAAACGCCAGACACCGCTGGCTGAACCATCTGCTTTTGGCGGCTCTTTAGGAAAAACCGGATGTTTCACTTCAATCAGCCCGCCGCATTCACAGCCATAGATGATTTTATCCAGGTCAAATCGTTGTTGACACTCCACACAAGACTGAAAACTTAGCATAAGCGAATTCCTTCTTTGGCAATGGCCCCCACATGACCTTGGTGGCTCCTGGCAAAATCGTAAGCGGCAAGCCTATCGTCAAACAAAGCAAAAATACTTGGCCCCGCACCGCTGATAGAACATCCCAATGCGCCCGCTTTTAAAGCGCTGTCTTTCAATTCATAAAAATCCGGGATCAAATGTGCTCTTCTTGGCTCAGCGTAAGGATCCACCAAGGCCTTTGAAATGCCCAGCGCGTCGCCTTGTTGCCAAGCGCATACAAGCGCACATGATAACGCCATTTGTCTAACCCAGTCAGCCTGAGGAAGCTCTTTTGGTAAAACAGAACGCGCCAGCTTGGTGGACAGTCGGCTACTTGGCAATAAAACGACAACCCATAGCGGACAGCCCTCGGACACCTTGCTCACACCGGCTGGAGATGAAACCGTCAGCCCCCCAAAACAGGCCGGTGCTAGATTGTCCAAGTGCCCCTCTAAAATCAGCGCCTGGTCTAAAATCTGCTTTTGGGCATTATTGTCCGGCTGCTCGCCAGTCACCAAGCAATAAGCGCCGTAAGCGCCAGCCAAACAGGCGGCGGCACTCGAGCCTAACCCGCCGCCCACAGGCAGCTCCTGATTAACCATTAACGCAAAATGCCAGACCTTCCCCAGTGACTGCGCCATATTATCGGCCGCCAGCAAGGTCAAATTCTTCTCGGGATTCTGCGGCAGCCTTTCAACGTCAATCCCTGTCACTGAAACGACTTTAGATGCATCGTCACATACTGCGAGCTTATAGGTATTGCCCAAGCCGTCTAGAGCGAGCCCTAGCACATCAAAACCTGGACCGACATTGCCAATAGTCGCCGGCACATAAAGTCTAACCTGCTTCATCGCCGCACCCTCACAGCCAAGGCAACGATATCATTTAAAACCCCAGCGGCAGTTACACCGGCACCGGCCCCAGGGCCAGTCACAACCAAGGGGCTATGCTCGTAACGCGGCGTACTAATACTGACTTGGTTCGTTGTGCCAACCAAATAATAAAATGGCGAATCCGGTCCGACCTCATGCAGCCCGACAGAAATTTCCTGGTGGGCAACCACCTTGGCAATATATCTTAGTCGCTTGCCGGCCTGATGCGCCCGTCCCACTCTCTCTTTAAATTCTTCATCGCTGATATCGGCCAGTGATTCGGTCTGAATATCTGAAAGCTCTAAATTCCAACCCAGCTCGCGGGCTAAAATCAGCGCCTTTCGCGCGACATCAGTGCCCCTCAAATCGTCTTTAGGGTCAGGCTCGGTTAAACCCAGAGCTTGAGCCTGCGCCACGGCCGTAGAGAATACTGTGCCAGAATCTAGCGCACTCATGAGATAACCTAGCGTCCCAGAAAAGCAGCCTTCCAACTTCGAAGGCGCGTCGCCCGCTTGAACCAACTTATCCACCGTATCAATAATGGGTAAACCTGCACCGACCGTCGCTTCATAACGCAGTTGGCATCCGTTTATCTTGGCCGTCTCAAACAAATCGGCATATTCCAAAAAAGGGCCGGTCAAAGGCTTTTTATTCGCTAAGACCAAATCAAAATGATTTCGCAGCGCATCCATTAAAGTCGCGTGATGGTCGATAGCCGTCACATCCACACAAATGCCTCGATGCACCAGCAGTTGACTAAAAGGTATCGGTCCAGACATTCCCGCACGAAAGCTCTTCGCTTTTTTCTGTTCAATTAGCTCCATAAGCTGCGAGCCGCTCGCAATAGGGTCAAACAAGCGATGCCCTTGAGAATCAACCAGCGCTTTGACGCCAATCAATGCCCCAAATTCTTTGCGCAAATAATCTTCTTGAGAAACTAGCTGTTGAATCAGCGCCTGCCCAATTTGGCCAAAGCCTTCGATAACAAGTTCAACTTGGAGCGGATCTTCCGCACCGAAAAACTCATGATGCAACGTCTGAATCGCAAACGAAGTTTCACTTTCGGCAATGGCCATGGAGATATTAAACTCGGAAGAGCCTTGAGCTATCGCCATGATATTCACATTCGCATGTTTAAACGCTCCGAACACGCGCGCAGACAAACCGCGATACCCCTTCATGCCTCGACCGACACAAGCCACTACAGCCACGTTTTCGACAATTTGAATGCGTTCAATTAGCTGGTTTTGCAGCTCAAAAGCAAACTCTTTACGAAGGGCCTCGTGGCTCAAGGCGCAATCGCTTTTTGCGATGGTAAAGCAAATCGAAGCTTCACTAGAAGCCTGCGAAATCAGCGTCACCGAAACGCGATTTTCCGCCATGGCCTTGAAAGTCCGCATGGCAACCCCAGGAACGCCCATCATGCCGCAGCCTTCCACCGAAATCAAAACTTGCTGCGTAATGGCCGTTAGCGCGCGTACGGGATTTAAGTTTTCAGACACCTCGCCCGAAATTTTTGTCCCTGGCCTGTCTGGATAAAAAGTGTTTTTTAAATAAAGCGGAATCTTCGGCTTAATTAGCGGCACAATTGAGCGGGGATGCAAAATCTTCGCGCCGTAATATGATAGTTCAGCCGCTTCTTGATAGTGCAATTCCGCAATAGGCTGAGGCTTAGGGATATACTTGGGGTCTGCCGTCAGGAGGCCGTCCACCTCTTTATAGAGCGTCACCCGCTCAGCATTTAAGCTCGCTCCTAAAATCGTTGCCGTATAATCAGAACCACCCCGCCCTAAAGTTACGAGCTCTCCATTAGGCCCAGAGCCAATAAATCCAGGCACAATTGGGCGTTGGCCTGCGCGCAGCAGAGGCATTAGGATTTCATGAGCGCGCTCTGCGCAAACCCTGGCATCATAGACCAGTCCTGCCGGCCCCATTTGAGTGTGAATAATTTCAAGCGCGTCAACGTAAATCGCATCCACGCCTTGCTTTTGCAACAGCGCGGTCATTATCTGGGCCATCAAGCGCTCGCCACTGGCCAATCGAGCTGCCATGCCATGACCCAGGACCGGTGCTAAATCAAAATTTCCATCTAGCCCAAGAGTTCTAATCGCATCTTGGTGTCTATTTTTATATTCAGCAAAATCAGTGCGAGCAATAAGCAAATCGGTGATGCCGCCCATCGCAGATACCACCGTCACCAAAGAACCCGGGGCGCTTTTAATTAGCTCCGCTGCCCTTAAGATCGTTTTGGCTTCATTTAACGACGACCCGCCAAATTTAAAAATCTGGATTTGCATGGGGGCAGACTAAACGAAAGCCAAGTGGCGTTCAATGTTAATTAGCCAGTTGCCCCATGACTAAATTAGCATCCGCCAAAGTTTTCTCAATATCGCCCGGCGTATGGGCAGCACTCACAAAGCCCGCCTCAAAAGCACTCGGCGCAAAATAATGTCCTCGCGCCAGCATCCCGTGGAAGAAGGCAGCGTAACGTTTTGCATCGACCAGTTCTTTTGCTTCTTCATAGTTGGTCACTTCGCCAGGCTTATTCAAGAAATAGATACCAAACATGGTACCCACAGACGCAGTCTGAATTGGCATGTTATGTAGTTCAGCCAGCTTTTTAAAACCGTCAACCAGCTGGCTTGCTCGCTCGGCCGCTTTCTCAAACACACCGGGCTGTAAAATTGCGTTCACATTCGCAAGCCCCGCGGCCATGCCCAGCGGATTGCCTGAAAGTGTCCCTGCTTGATACATCGGACCAAGCGGCGCAACTTGCTGCATAATTTCCCGGCGAGCCCCATAAGCAGCCACAGGCAAACCGCCACCTATAACTTTGCCTAAACAGGTAATGTCGGCCGGAACGTCATACAAACTTTGAGCGCCAGAGGGAGCGACCCGAAAGCCAGTCATCACTTCATCAATAATCAACAACGCATCATGCTGGTCGCATAATTTGCGCAGACCAGGCAAAAACGCAGGCTTTGGTTGGACCAGCCCAATATTTCCGGCCACAGGCTCAACAATAATACCGGCGATTTGGCCAGGAAACTTGGCAAACATATCGGAAACGGCTGTCAAATCGTTGTAAGGCACGACCAAAGTATCGCTCACTGCTTCCTCAGGCACCCCGGCGGATGTGCTGAGCGACAAGGTCGCTAAACCGCTGCCTGCCTGCACGAGTAACATATCCGCATGACCATGATAGTTCCCCGAAAACTTAATTACTTTCGACCGCTTGGTGTAGGCACGCGCAAGCCTGAGCGCACTCATGGTCGCCTCAGTACCGCTATTCACAAAGCGAATCATGTCCATCGAAGGAAACCGAGAAATGAGCAGCTCCGCCAATTCGATTTCAGCGGCCGTCGGTGCACCAAAACTGGTGCCATTTTTAGCGGCCGTAATCACTGCTTCAATCACTGGCGGATAAGCGTGCCCCATCACCAACGGGCCCCAAGATAGAACATAATCGGTATAGGATTTACCAGACTCGTCAAAAATCTTGCTACCTTCACCCTTTTTAATAAAAATCGGCGTGCCACCAACACCATTAAAAGCTCGAACCGGGCTATTAACGCCGCCAGGCATCAATGAACACGCTTTTTCGTATAATTTTTCGTTCATAACTATTTTCCTAAATTAAAGGCGCTTTGCCAAAATTCCAGTTCATATTGCGTTGAGTTTCTATAAATTTCAAGCATCGCTCTTTGCTCAGGCGCACCCTGAGCTGCGAAAACAGTATCTGAAATATCTTCGATTTGTCTGGTATGATTGTCAAAGCCAGGCGACGCATAATGTTTAATCCAATTACCGTAAGGATTATTTGCCGTTGAATGATTATAAAGCCATTCGGCGACGGTCGCATAGACGGTGTAACAAGGCAATATTGCCGCGAGGCCCTGCTCAAAAGACGCGTCAACTTGCGCCCTTTCATATCTCGAATACGCACTGCAGCTAGGGCACTGTGTTCGGTTTTCAGTTGGTATTAACGCCTGCGTCGTCCGCAAAGCAGCGCTAAACAGAAACACCTTAGTGGAAATCGTCTCGGTTTTGGTGGCCAACAACGCAAGGGTATCGGCATAGTGTAAGTTATACAGGTTATCTTGAGCTCTATAATATCGAAATTTGGTATTGATCAAGGTCCCATTGCTCAACTCTTGAATAAACGGAGTCTTAATAATTTGATCGAGCAAAGAATGCGTCAATCCTTGCGCCTGCTCCATAAAAGTAGCCGCATGGATGGTAACCGAAAAAAACAGAATCGCTATGCGCATGGTATTGCCCTCCAATCATGGCGCACTGGCCCAAAACCTTGACCAATGTTCATCTCACTGCCCGCTTGCAAGGCGCCAGATAAATAAGCCTTAGCCATCTTGACCGAGTCTGACAGGCTAAAATCCAATGCCATATAGCAGGCGATAGCCGCTGCCAAAGTACACCCCGTGCCGTGCGTATTTTTCGTTTTGACCCATGGTGCCGAAAATGTCGTACTCTGACCTGCATCCAAAAGATAATCTTCAGCATGTTCACAACTAGGTAAGGATCGGTGCCCACCCTTGATTAAAACCGCCTGAGGACCCATCGCCAAGATTTTCTGCGCTGCCGCCTTTGCCTCGCAGGTACCAACCAGGAAAATAGCTTCATCAAAATTAGGCGTTACTAAAGCCGCCATAGGAAACAGGTCTCGCTTCAAAGCCTCTACGGCATCGTCTTCAAGCAACGCATGGCCTGAGGTGGAAATCATCACTGGATCTAAGATAATTGGAATGTGCGCAAATCGCTTCAGACTGCGTGCCACTGCCTCAATAATCGGCGCGTTGAGTAGCATGCCAATCTTAATCACATCCGCGCCAATATCACTTAAAACGGAATCGATTTGCTGCGCCACAAAGGCCGGCGTCACTGGAAACACACCTTGCACACCCATAGTATTTTGCGAGGTCAATGCAGTAACGGCGGTCGTACCGTAGCATCCCAAGGCAGCAAAAGTTTTTAAATCCGCTTGAATGCCAGCGCCGCCACCTGAGTCGGAACCTGCAATGCTTAAGACTTTTTTCATAGCACAAATGCCTTGGCTGCCTCATAGGGCGACTGCGCGCGCATGATGGCACTCACGACCGCCACGCCGTCGACGCCTATTTGCCTCAGGGTCGAGACGTGGTGGGCTTTAATCCCGCCAATCGCTACCAATCGATGCCGGCTCATCTTGCGAGCTTTTTCCAGCCCGTCAAAGCCAAAAGGCGGCGCCAAATCAGTTTTCGTTGCTGTTTTAAAAACTGGGCTGATGGCAAGATAATCCAAATCCAAATCGGCTGCTTTTTCTACATCTTCCAAAGACTCAGCCGATATACCAATCGCCACATGGTCAGGCAAAATTCGCCTGGCCACGTGAAACGGCATGTCCTTTTGACCCAAATGAACAGCTTCAGCACCAATCGCCAACGCCATATCGAGCCGGTCGTTGATAATTAAGGGCACTGAAAGATCCGAGCAGACCTGCTTAATGACCTTCGCCTGTTCATAGAAATCGTGGTCACTAAAAAACTTATCCCGCCATTGCACGCAGGTAACACCGCCCCTGACAGCTTCGCTGATAAGCCAAGGTAAGTTGGAATGAGGTTCTAAAACGAGTTGTAGACTAATATTAAGATTGCGCATGAGACTCCACTGTTAAATATTGAGCGATTGACGACTGGTTAACATGACTGAGAAAATCAAGAAATGAAACAGAATAACTTCCAGGGCCGTTGGCGTTCGTCAATGCTATCTCGCCGACGATGCCGCAAGTTGCCATGGTATGGGCTGCTGCAATAAAAGGATCGTCCTGCACGGCACAAAAAGCGCCCATCAAAGCCGATACCAAACAACCCATGCCCGTCACGCGCGTCATCATCGGCGTGCCATTATACACCCGCAACTGTGAGCCAGCGGCGATAACAATATCTTGCTTGCCGCTAATAACGACGACGCAACCAAATTCATGCTCGAGCTTTTCCGCTGCCCGCAACGCTTCATCTGGGGTCAGCGATGAATCTACCCCTCTGGTCGTTAGCTTTTCACCCGCCAATGCGCACACCTCCGAAGCATTGCCCTTCACCACGCTCACACCGCCCTGAGCCAATAAATCATGGGCCGTATGCGTTCGAAAACGTGTTGCTCCGGCCCCGACGGGATCCAAAATAACCGGGATGTGGCATTCCAAAGCAGCATCCAGAGCTGTCTTCATGCTGTTAATCCAACGAGCTTCCAGAGTTCCGATATTTAAAACAAGAGCGTTCGATATATGCACCAAATCGGACACTTCTTCGATCGCATGAGCCATGATGGGTGATGCTCCCAGGGACAACAGCCCATTGGCCACCCAATTCATTGTCACAAAGTTGGTGACACAATGAATGAGCGGTTTTTTTTCGCGAATTAAAGCAAGATCGGCGGCAATAGACTGAGCATTAATAACCATACTACAAGAGTCATTAACGTTTCAAATAATCTCAGGCAAGAGGCCCCAAGTTAAGAACCATGCCGGCGGCGAAATCTCCGCCGTTAGAAAAAGTACCCAGCGCTATTTTTGAGTCTTTTTGTAATTTTCCCGACTCAGCCAACACGGAGAGCGTCACAGGAATCGAGTTTTGAAACAAATTGCCAAACTGATCAAACGTATCGAACGCACGAGGTCCGACAATGCCTACGCCCTCTCGCCAAAGTTGAATTAAACCGCGATTTGGTTGGTGCGTCACCAAAAAGTCGATTTGGTCTTTGGTAAGCCCTGCGGTTTCAATACTCTTATTGATGGCGCTCACCACTAAACCCAGTGAGTTTTTCTTAATCTTTTCAACTTGCTCAGGATCAAATTCGACTTGTAATGGGCCTGTGCCTGACTCCCAATAATTCTGAGGCTCGCCCTGCTCGCTTCGCGGCCTACAAATAAACAGGCCATAGTTCTCGCCATGAGATTCTTCCACGCTGGCTAAAATACTTTGCTCGCCAGCCGTAATCAGAGTTGCCGAGGCACCATCTCCTAAAACTTTAGATTTAGGAGATTCCTGAAATTCTTTTAATCTCGAAACAAAATTGGTGATGGTTACCAAGACGATTTTTTGATGAATGCCGGCTCTAATAAACGCATCCGCTGTATTGAGCATCGAAATATAAGATGCACAACCTGTATCAATATTCAAAACCTGTGCCCTGGTGGCACCCGCTCGATATTGAATGTCCGGCACCACCGAAATATTGACGTAATCTTGGATCGAGCAAGAACAGATAATCAAATCGATGTCAGATCCCTTAAGGCCCGTTTGCTGCAGCAAGTTTTGCAGCGCACGCACCCCTAAATCAGCTGCGTTGTATTCGGGCCAGGCAAAGCGTCTTTCTTTGGGCGCTTTAAAAAACTCGCCTTCAGAGCCAGCCTGGCCTTCATTTCTAACAACATGCTCAGGCATAAAGCGGGCAATATGGTCAATATGTGCTCTTTTCATAGGTCAATAACCTCTGCGTCTGGCGGCAAGAAGGCCGTAAATGGTGGTATTTCTTCTCTTGAGATTCTTAGGTCTAATACACCAGGCAAGTGCTTAAACGACTGATATTCATCCAACAATTGGTTCACCTCATCCAGACTCGATGCCTTACCAACCCAAAGCGCCTCAGCGCCGCCCAAGCCTCTAGCAACGCCGGCAATATCTACTGAGGGATAAGCAACACATTCCAGGCGTCCTTCAAAATAAAGCTGCTGGCGGGTAACGCACATGCCGTGCTGATTATTATTAAACACCACGTATAATATGGGAAGTTTCAGCGCGACGGCAGTGTGAATTTCCAGTCCCACCATCAAAAAAGCGCCGTCTCCCAAAAACACCACAGTTCGAGAATCGGACACTGAGCCTAGCTGAGCCCCAATCGACCCACCCACGGAATAACCCATGCCGCCCATGCCGAGCGCAATGGTAGCCGTCGTCTTCCAAGGAATCACACTGTAATGCATGGCTGCGGCGGCGCAATTGCCAGCATCAAATAAAACATGCCCATGAGTCGGCAGGATACTTTGCAAAGCACCAATGGCTTGGCTTTGAAGCAAATTACCATCCCAGTTATGACTGTCTGAATTTTTCGATAAGACGGCCTTGTAACATTGCCTTCGATACGATGCAGGCATGGACCATTTTAAATCGTGCGACTGCTTCAATAGCTTGGCAAAAAAATCTCCCGCCTCAGCCGAAACAAACTGTGCTTTGGGAAACGAGCGCTTAATGCTTGAGCTATCGAGATTGATAAAAACAGTTTTATCGCTGTCTATCACCGGCCCTAACGGCCCCCGATTTAAAACGCTTAGGCCAGATGCGACCACCAAAATCAAATCTGCTTCTTGCTGAATATAGCGATGCACCGAAGGATGACCTGCCATACCAATCATGCCTAGATAATTTTCAGCTTGGTTAGGATACTCACCAATCGAAGACATTGTGGTTGCCACCGGGATGCCCGTTTCCAATGCAAACTGCGTGACCGCTTCCTGCCGCCTGGAAAAATGGATTCCCTGTCCTAAGATGAGCACAGGCTTCTTCGCAGCGCGCAAACGAGTTGCAATAAGCTCGATCTCTGCTTCGTTAGGCTCCGCTGGAACAATTCTGGCCCGCAATTTTTGCAGCCAATCT
This sequence comes from Myxococcota bacterium, assembly GCA_040387835.1. NCBI lineage: Bacteria > Pseudomonadati > Myxococcota > Myxococcota bacterium. The sequence continues at coordinate 25,068 of JAZKCZ010000002.1, forward strand.
GGCGGCGGCGCCTCAACCTCCAACTCAAAGACATCTCTGGGGATTAACAAGACTGCGGGCCCTGGCCTGCCACTGACGGCAGCTTCTAAGCATTCGAGAAACTCAGACCAAAAATCTTTAGCCTGAGTAATCTTGGCCATGTATTTCGCAACCGCGCCCCAAAGCTGCTCGCCCATGACGCTGTGTTCCAAACCTGAAGAGTCTTGAAACGCTCCCTTACCTTCAAGGCCAATGGGCGCTTGCCCTACCAGAGCGAGAACAGGCACCGACTCCATATAAGATTCGGCCACCCCAACCAACAGATTGAGCATGCCGCCCCCCGAAGTCGCGCAGCAAACACCTAAACGATTGTGGACTCTGGCATGGGCATCGGCCATAAAGGCTGCTCCTGATTCATGTTTCGCCATGATCGAAACCAGCTTGCCCTCGCCTAAACGATTGATGGAATCATGAATATGCTCGATATTGGCGCCGCTAACGCCAAATATGAATTCGACGCCAAATTCCTTTAAGCAAGTTACGATTGCGTCGCATATTTTCATATATACAATTAAATTACCACATAGCGACTTTTGAAAGCCAATTGCAAACATTCTGAGATTTCGTTTGCATTTAAATCTGCAGAGTTGCAAAAGTGTTTTATGACTGATTTGCTCGCCGCCCGTTCTCAGATGGCCATGTCGCTCGGCTTTCACATTATCTTTGCCATTATGGGCATTGGTATGCCTTTGCTTATGATTCTGGCCGAATATTTTTATTTGAAAACCAATGACTTAACCTATCTCACGCTCGCCAAACGTTGGGCTAAGGGAACTGCCATCATGTTTGTGGTGGGCGCGGTGTCTGGCACAGCGCTTTCGTTCGAACTGGGGCTTTTGTGGCCAGGCTTTATGCGCTTTGCGGGCCCGATTATCGGCATGCCCTTTTCTTTAGAAGGCTTCGCCTTCTTCCTGGAAGCGATTTTTCTAGGCATCTATTTTTACGGCTGGGACAAAGTATCGCCCAAAGCGCATTGGTTCGCAGGCATCATGGTATTTGTGACAGGCTCCCTCTCAGGCATTTTCGTTATCTGCGCCAACGCCTGGATGAACACGCCAGTTGGGTTTACGCTCGAAAATGGCGTTGTCACGCATTTTGACCCATGGGTTGCCATGTTTAACCCTGCCGCTTTTTCTGAAACTTTCCATATGACACTGGCAGCGTACGTTAGCGTAGGCTTTGCCGCAGCAGGCGTCCATGCCATGGCACTACTTAAAAATCCCAACAATGCCTTTCATCAAAAAGGCCTGATGATTGCCTTTTGTGTGGGGGCATTTTTCATCCCCATCCAGCTTTTCAGCGGTCATATCAGTGCGGAACATGTGGCCAAATACCAACCAATTAAGCTTGCCGCTATGGAGGGCCAATGGGATACCCAACGTGGCGCCCCTTTGAGAATCTTAGGCTGGCCCAATGAAAAACTCGAAAAGACGGAATACGCCATCGAAATTCCTTACATGCTCAGCTTTTTAGCCTACGAAAATTTTGATGCAGAAGTACGCGGCATTAAGAGTTTTCCAGCAGACGAGCGGCCTCCTATTTGGCCAATACACGTTGGGTTTCAAGTGATGGTGATGGCCGGCATGGCCATGCTCGGCATGGCTTTTTTCGGAGCGATGTTCCTTTGGAAAAGAAGGCGATGGTTTTTTCATCCTAGATTCTTAAAACTTCTAGTTTGCGCTTCACCCTTAGGATTTATCGCGGTCGAAGCTGGCTGGATGGTGACCGAAATCGGCCGCCAGCCCTGGATTGTCTTTCATGTGATGCGTACTGCCGATGCCATCACTCCCATGCCCCACCTGCAAATACCGTTCATCGCCTTTTCCGCGCTGTATTTTATCTTGGGTGTGGTCGTAATCTATCTTCTCAGAAAGCGGGTGCTACATGTTGATGCCTGAGTACTATTTGGCCGGAATTTTATTTTTAGTTCTATGCATTTATCTGCTCACCGGAGGAGCAGATTTCGGTGGCGGCATTTTGGATCTTTTGTGCGTTGGCCACAGAAGTAAAGACCAAAGGCATCTAATCGCCAACCGCATTGCGCCGATTTGGGAAGCTAATCATGTCTGGTTAATCCTAATCATTGTATTGCTTTTCGTGTGCTTTCCCCCGGTTTTCGAAACCATTTCGATTGCGCTGAACATCCCGCTCACCATAATGCTGCTCGGCATTACTTTCCGCGGCACGGCATTCGTATTTAGGTCGCACGATTTAAACGCCAGCGAATACCAGAAACGCTGGAATGTCCTATTCGCCATCGGCAGCATTATCACCCCTTTAATGCTAGGCATTTGCCTAGGCTCGGTCGCTTCCGGCTTTTTGCCCACCAATCTTACGGGTAAAGAAGACTTCTGGCTAAGCTACGTGGCTCCTTGGACAGCTCGCTTTCCCCTTTTAGTCGGCCTGCTTACCTTATGGCTATGCGGCTTTTTAGCTTCTCTCTATGCGGTAAACGGCGCGCAATATGATGCTTTAAAACAGGATTTCAGGTATCGCGCGATGGCATTCGGCGTATTGATCGCTTTCACCGGAATTTGGATTTTGGTTGTCGCAAAAATCGATGCCCCACTAATTTATCGGCAATTGCTCGGTGAGCCCTGGTCTTTAGCCCTTCAAATCTTCACTGCCTGCGCTGCCGCAGCGGTCTTCATTGCTCTATGGCTACGCCATGACCTGCTGGCAACTTTAGCCGGCATCCTGGAAGTCATCTGCATCCTGTGCGGCTGGGCCTTTTCACAATTTCCTTATATGATTGTGAGCACGCACACCATAATCAACAGCTCGGCCTCCCCAAGCATCCTAAACCCTGTCTTAGCAGCTTTAGGTATCGGCGCCTTAGCACTCATCCCATCTTTTGGATGGCTTTACTGGGTATTTAGAAAGTAACTGTTATATAATTTAGGCATGCCTAGTCGCGTGCAAAATGACAGACGTATTGAGAAGTGGCTAACCGAAACCAGCTTGCCGTCCAAGCTACCGGATGCCGACAAGCTCGAGGCGCCCCGCCCAGTGCGAGCTGTTCCGCCTCGACTACCACCGATAGATCGTACCGCGAGCCGACGACCAACGCCGGCCTCGGGCCGACAGACTACGGTATCGGTAGCAACAAAGACCGCAGAACGCCCTGTCTCCGCAGCCCCTGCTCTGGCGCCCGTGCCTTTAACAACACATCCGGAAGGCATGAAAGCAACTTTAGAAACCCAGAAGCAGTTGCAAAGCGCATTGCCTTTTTTTGCAAAAAAAGGCGAAGCAGCACCATCTTCCATGGCGGATATTTCTCTTCCTACCACGTGGAGACGGGCGCTCGGTCGCGTAGGCTTGCTGGCGTTGACCCCTTTGGAAAAATCCTTAGCGGATGCCAATCAAGCACGTAGAAAATTAGAGAATAAAAACGATAGACCTGATTTGGAGTTGCTAAGAGATCCTTCAAGACCATTGCATCAAGTCCAGAACCAAGTCGGCAAACTTAAGGAGGGAGTGCGGCTGGTTCAAAGCTATATCGATGCACTAAAAGAAGTACTGACAAAAAATCCTGACCCGGACATAGAAACAGCAGTAAAGCAGCGCATTACGCTTTTGGAGGCTCAGAGACAAAGCGTCCAGTCTTACATCCATTTCGAAACGAGCATTTTAACGGGAAGAAATCTTTTTATCCAAGGATCTCCTAAACTGCTCCCCCAATTTAGGGACGCGCTGAGCGGAATCTCTCTTATTACTGAACCAGAAGAAGCTCTGAAAATACTGAGGACCTTGCGGGAAACAGCAATCTTGCATCAGCCTTTTGCAAATGAGGAATCCTTAAGCGACATCAAAAGTGCCCTAGATATTATACAGCAAGAAACGTTAGCCCGAATTGACCAAGTGCAAGAAAAAGCGGCAAAATCTTACGCTGCCCAACAGAAATTATACAAGCAAAACATCAATGAAACGAACAGGCGAATAAAAGACCTAACGGTTCAGCTGGCTCAAACAACGGCAGATGACGAAATCAGGTCGCTCAACAGGCAAATAGAACGATTGAAATATAATTACCGTCTGGCGATACATTCTTTTCAAGAAGCCAATTTTAAGCACGTCACTAAAGTGGAAGATTTAAATGACCTAAGATACCAAATATCTAGTGTTCGCTACTTAAAAAATAAAGCAACATTCGCATTTCAAAAATCAACAATGCAACTTGATTTTTCTAGACTTGAAAGAGAGCACCAACTTTCCCTAAATGGCATGGATATTAACGAAGCTAGAAAGCGGCTGGCAACTCGTCTAAACGGGCAGGACATTTTCTCTGCTCTTAATTTAAGAAATGGTGCAAGCGCCCCTTTGGTCATTAAACAACTCCTGGAAAAGCTATATTCTTGGGCGAAAGAACATCCGCGAGAAGCTATTTTTTTGAGTGGTGATTTACAACAACTTTATGACCAAATTCAGGGTACGGGCATCATTGGATCGATTTGGAGCCGATCCGACATGGAAACGCAAGTGCGAGAAATGTTGATAGGCGACCGAACCATCCTTGAAGCCAGCCAGCATACGGTTGCTCCAATGCCTCCAGAGCTTATCGCCTTGCTAGATCTTTTAAGTATGGCGCCAGAAGGAGTCAACGTCACGACAGCATTGATGGGCCAAAATCCCGTTGCCAACACGATTAGCGCAATAACAACCGTGGTAACCGGCAGTTGGATCCCTGGATTAATAGCTGCCGGCGCGGTGGGTTACTACACCAGCACAATCAAACGAGCGGCGGCATCCACCCTAAACGAGTATACCGACAATCAGATAGCTATCAGCGCATTGATAAATGGGATTACGTTTGAAGGGGACTATGGGGCTAAGTTGGAAACGGCCTTAAACACTGTGGCCAATCGGCAGTTTACCACCTCGATTGGTTCTTTTTACAGCGACTTTAAAGAAGGCGGGCTACAGAAAGCGATGCTCAACATGAGGAGGAAATTTTCGCATTGGTGGGAAATCTCCGAGCCTACGGAAAAGCGTCAACGCGCTATTTATCAAACCTTGGGCGCAGTAGGTGGTACTGCCGTGGTCGGCGCTTTAGGTGCCGGAGCGATCTTTACAACAATTGCCACCGGCGGCATAGCAGCAGGAGTTGGAGCAGCTATATTGCTGGGCGCTGGCGCTGTATGGGCGGGTTACCGGGTATACACCGCGGTTAGAACCACACTCGACACCAAATTCGCCACCACTCGCCGTCTAGTGAAAGAAGCTCTCACCCGCGACCGCATGTCTGATTTGAAGAAGGAAATTATGCGAGGCGTTCAACATAAACATCTTTCAGAACTGTTTGATACCTCGCAAAATAGAGGCGATTTCTTGAAGCTCCCGAGTACGGCGGCAAGAACTGCGTGGCTAAAACAAGAATTCGAAACCCAACTAGCGAAGCGCAATGGACCGCCGACCGCTTACCAAGCGCAACTCAATCAATGGGGGGACGATTTAAATAGAAAAATAGGTGAACAGAGCGTTGAGTTTTGGGAAGAAGAGGCAGACAAATTCCACAGCGAACTCAGAGCCTCAACCTAAATAGTTAAGTAGAGCTAACATAGCCAGCTCATACCCATAGGCACCCAAACCAGCAATGTGACCGATACAAGCGGGGGCCGTGACTGAGGTATGCCGGAAAGATTCGCGCTTAGATAGATTGGTCAGATGTACTTCCATGGCAGGCTTAGCGATCGAGCTTAATGCATCTCGGATTGCATAAGAAGTATGTGCATAAGCCCCAGGGTTAATCACCAGGCCATCACAGGCAATCGCTCCATGAATGGCATCGATCAAATCGCCTTCATGATTGCTCTGAAAAAATTCTAGCTGATGTTTCGTTCCGAAAAGCTTTCGTAGATTTTCATGAATCTCATCCAAAGTGGTGTGGCCATAAATATGAGGCTCTCTTGTCCCGAGGAGATTGAGATTGGGGCCTTGAATGATGCTGATTTTTGCCATGAGATCCACCTTAGCAAGCTTCAAAGTTTGGTGCTATAGGCTGCAGCATGATCTTGAGTGACTCTGCCATTAAAGCTTGTATTACCTCTGGCGATATCAAAATTGAGCCTTTTCGTGCGGGAGCCTTGGGTTCCAACAGTTATGATGTTCACTTGGGCAAGACTTTGGCGCTTTATGAGTTTCATGTGCTGGATTCTAAATCTCACAACCCGGTGCACTATTTTGACATCCCTGAAGAAGGCTTTGTTTTGGAGCCGCAGCGCTTTTACTTAGGGGTTACGGAAGAATATACCGAGACTCACAAGCATGTGCCGTTTTTGGAAGGCAAATCCAGTGTCGGGCGCCTTGGGATTGATATCCATGCAACAGCTGGCAAAGGCGATGTCGGTTTTTGCAACTACTGGACCTTAGAAATCTCCGTGAAGCAGCCGGTGCGCGTCTATGCCGGCATGCCGATTGGGCAGCTGATTTATTTTATGGTTGAGGGGACGATCGACACGCCTTATGACAAAAAGGGCTCTGCTAAATACAACCAAAAGACGGCTAAGCCAGTCGAATCCATGATGTGGAAGAACTTTAAGCATGTTTAAGCGCGTTCTCGTTGCGAATCGAGGAGAGATTGCGGCGCGTATTATCAAAAGCTGCGAGGATCTCGGCGTTCAAACGGTTGCGATTTACAGCGATGCTGACGCTGATTTGGCCTACCTGAAGCAGGCAACGGTTGCGGTGAATATTGGCCCGGCTCCGGCCAGTCAAAGCTACTTAAACCAAAATGCCATTTTAAAAGCCGCCAGGGAAAACGACTGCGAAGCGTTACATCCAGGTTATGGCTTTTTATCCGAGAATGCTCTTTTTGCGACGCGATGTGAGCAACAAAAGCTGACTTTTATTGGACCTAAACCAAGGCACCTTCGCCAAATGGGCGATAAAGCCACTGCGATTGCGACCATGCGAGAAGCTGGCTTGCCCGTGCTTGCAGGCTCTTCTAAAATATTGAGTTCTGTCGAAGAAGCGCTCAACGTAGCCGAAGTCCTAAAGTACCCGGTCCTGCTCAAGGCCACAGCCGGCGGCGGTGGCAAAGGTATGCGTTTAGTCAATACGCCGGCTGACATGGCGCCAGCTTATCTGGAAGCTAGCGCGGAAGCTGGAAAAGCATTTGCGAATCCTGAGCTCTATCTCGAGAAATTTATCGTTGGCGCCAGGCATATCGAATTTCAAATCCTGGCAGATGCTTATGGCAAAGTGATTCACTTGGGCGAGCGCGATTGCTCCATCCAACAACGACACCAAAAGCTTCTGGAAGAAGCCCCTGCTCCCGGTTTCTCTGCGCATCTAAGACATGAAATCGGCGAGCTGATTATTCAAACGATTTCAAAAATCGGCTATTTAGGCGCTGGCACACTTGAGTTTCTGATGGACGCACAAAATAATCTCTATTTTATGGAGATGAACACGCGCATTCAGGTTGAGCACCCCATTACCGAAGCGGTAACCGGTCTCGATTTAATCGCCTGGCAAATTAAAATCGCAGCGGGGCAGCCTTTGACAGCTGTCTATACCAAACCAGAAGGTCACGCGATTGAATGCCGCATTAATGCCACCGCCCCCGGGACGGTGAGTAAGCTGCAAATTCCTACCGGCGTCAGGTTTGACACCTACTTAACCGAAGGCACTGTCGTGACGCCTTATTACGACAGTATGCTGGCCAAACTCATTGTTCATGCACCCACTCGCGCGGAAGCGGTGGCGCGGCTTAAGCTGGCGCTTTTAGAGCTGGTAATCGACGGGGTGCCTACCACACAAGGTCTGCACCAGGCGATTGTACAAGACGCGCGATTTATTGAAGGCAAATATTCTTGCCGCTTTTTTGAGGAATTTGCATGGCCAAAGTGATTTTGAATCCCATCGGCTCGAAACTGAATTTGCCGCCAAAAGAATCGCCGCTTGAAGATATCCTTGAGGCTAAGCGGCAGGAGATTAAGCTAGGTTGGGGTGAGAAGTATCGAGAGCGGGTGCATGCCAAGGGGAAGATGACGGCTTGGGAGCGGGTGGAGGCGTTGGCTGACTGTCATCCCGGGCATCGACCCGAGATCCAGCACCCAGCACAACCCTGGACCCCGGCTCAAGGCCGGGGTGACAGCGGGGGCCCCAGCACCCAGCACCACATCCTTCCCATTGGAACTTTTGTTCAGACAGGCAGCGCAGATAAAATTGCGCCGGCGGCGGGTGTGATTACGGCGTTTGTTCGGATTGAAAATCGTTGGTGTATGGTCATTGCAAATGACAACACAGTCGCTTCGGGATCTTGGTGGCCTAAGACGCCGGAAAAGATAATCCGGGCGCAAGAGATGGCTCTAAAGCTTACAATCCCGGTGGTTTATTTGGTGGATTGCTCCGGGCTTTATTTGCCAGAGCAGGCAAAAAGTTTCCCCGGTCAAAAAGGTGCTGGTCATATTTTCAAAATGAACAGCTTGTTAAGTAACGCCGGAGTGCCTCAAATCGCTGGCGTATTTGGGGACTGCATTGCGGGTGGTGGTTACATGCCCATCATTTCTGACAAAGTTTATATGACCGAGCAAGCATATATGGTCATTGCCGGCGCGGCTTTGATTCAAGGCGCCAAAAGTCAAAATTTAAGTTCCAAAGACATCGGTGGACCCAGTGTGCATGTGCATCTTTCCAATTGTGCCGATTTCAGAGTGCCTGATGATCAAACTTGTCTAGCCCGCATTCGAGAAGAAATTGGGCGCTGCAATTCCAGCAGTGCGGATTATTATCGAAATGACGCTGAAGCGGCCCTGCCAAACTTTGAGACCACTGAACTTAAAGACATGATTTCAGCGAACGAGGCATATGACATTAGACAAGTTTTAGCGCGTTTGGTTGATGACAGCTTGTTTATGGAAGTCTTTGAGCACATGGGCCATGAAGTTATCACCGGCATTGCCAAAATATCTGGCTTGTACGTGGGCATCGCTGCCAATGTGCAAGGGCTGCTGCCTCACCCAGACGCACCTCAGCAAAAGCGGCCGGGTGGCATTTTATATAAAGAAGGCGTCGCAAAACTTGCCACCTTCGCCAGAGCCTGTGATAGCGACGGCATTCCGCTGGTTTGGCTGCAAGATGTTTCAGGATTCGACGTAGGCGCTGAAGCAGAAAAGCAAGGTCTATTGGGTTATGGCTCAAGTTTAATTTATGCGAACTCGGTCAACCAAACACCTTTCATGACCGTATTACTGCGCAAGGCCTCAGGCGCAGGCTATTATGCGATGGCTGGGCTACCTTACGATCCGGTAATTCAGCTATCGACTTGTTTTTCACGCCTTGCGGTTATGGAAGGCAAAACACTGGCGCTGGGGGCGTTTAACACCAGGCCCGGTGAAACCGATGCCATGAAGAGTTTGTCTGAGCGTATCGAAGCCGACATGGATCCCTACAAAGCCGCAGGGCAAATGGATACGGACGAGATTATTAAGCTCTCTGAAATTAGGTCCTATCTCGAATGCCTTGTCGAATGCTGCTACCAAAACCAAGGCAGTCGTAGAATTAAAAACCCGAGGATTTGGAGCCTTCATGATTTGGCATTGCTAGGCTATCCAAGTGCCTCCGCCATCGAGTCTAACATCACGGCTAACACGCCAATAGCGAACAGCAGTCCGGTTTCTGGCGAGACATTTAAAGCCCCTCTGGAAGGCCTGTTCTATCTCAGATCTTCACCTACTGAACCAGCATTCATCGTTGAGGGCCAAAAATTAAATCCTGGCGATACCGTTGGGCTCATAGAAGTGATGAAATGTTTTCATCCTTTGAAATTCGAAGGCCAAGTGCCCATGATTATAGATAAAATTTGTGTCATGGATGCAACCCCCATCAAAGCAGGCGAGAATATTTTGCTGTTTAAATCAGTTTAAGCTGATTATATGCGTGTCACACGACCCTCCTCTGCAGCGAGCCAATCAGGCGACATGGCTACATTAGCGGAGTTAGAACTTCCCGATCTGGAGCATGCAACGTTTGACACTCCAGAAAATTCGTTTGAGCCGGGCCATTTGACGCCTCTAGGGCGAAGCATCAAAACGCCTAGAGCTCTGATTCCGTCATTTGAGAGACGCCAACCGACCGCGCTTGGACGGGGCGCTTTCGGCAGAGTTGTCCTTGTCAAACGTTATAATGGCCAATCCATGGCGATTAAAACGATAGATATTGGTCATATTGCGCAGCGAGAATACGGGGGTGTTGTGCAACAAGGCCTGATCGAATATCATGCTAAAAAAATGCGAGTGGAAATTAAAGTGCTTGCACAGCTGTCCCCACACCCTCACATCCCAAGATTTATCGGCAGCTCAGAGAAAGATAACTACCTGCAAATTGCGACCACAGTAGCCCCTGGAGCCCTCTTGCAGGATCAAATCTTAAACGAAGCCGATGCGCAACTTGCGATTCGGCAGCTGCTTTCAGTCTTAGATTACTGCCATCAACAAGGCATCGCTCATCTAGACGTTAAGCCAACCAATATCATGTGGGATTCAGAAACTCGCCACCTAACGTTAATCGATTTTGGTGAAGCGCGTTTTTTTACTCCAGGCAGACCTTTGATCCCTTCGCACCTCTCTAGTGGAACTTTAGCCTATCGAAAGCTAGGCTCGATAAATGCGGTGGAAATTGACCTATACGCAGCGGCTTTAACCTGCAGAGCCATGCTAGGCGCAAATACAAGCCCAAAGAGCGAACGACTTATCGAACTTTGTCTACATGGCAACAGCTCAATCGTTCAAATTTTAGAAAACTATTAATATGGCAATTTGCCAAAAATATTAAAGGATTATGATATTATATTAATATGCCAACAGAAATTAAGCCTTCGATAGGCAAATCACCAGCCATAGATGAGCAGTCAAACCCTGTCAGAGTCGACATTCATGCAGCTGGTGTCACTTGTGAGCGCCTTTTAGGTCCGGGCGAGCATTCACAGATTGCAAACGATTTTGTTGCCCGCTACAAAGCCGCCGATGAACCCATTTCCGCATTGTTGCAGCATCCTTGGCTAGTTTCGGCCGCGAATCTTGGAGAACAAACGTAGCATCTCTAGATAGAGCCAAACCATGGTCACCATAAGACCGAATGCACCTACCCATTCCATATACTTAGGCGCGCCAGCCTTGGCGCCTTGTTCGATTAGATCAAAATCTAAAATGAGATTTAATGCGGCGATGCCTGCGACCACCACACTAAATAAAATTCCGGTCAAACCGTTTCCATAAACAAAGGGCAGAGATACGCCAAACCAATGAAGCGCCATAGATAACAAATAAATTGCCATTACACCGCCGGTCGCAGCAATCACGCCCGTTCTAAATTGCTGAGTGGCTCGCATCACGCCGGTCTTATACAAAAGTAACATGACGCCCAAAGTTCCGAAGGTACCCGCGATGGCCTGCAAAGCGATGCCAGGATAAGCCGCATTCATAATTGCTGATATACCGCCTAATACCAAACCTTCAGCTGCTGCGTAAAGAGGCGCACCAATAGGTGCCCAAGTTGGCTTAAAACTAATAATCACGGCTAATATAAATCCAGCGATCATGCCGCCCCATAAAAGGCCGTTAAGCTCAGCAGTGCGAGCCTCAGTGAGCAAACTCCAAGGGTAGGCTGCCACTGCCGATGCAATCACCAACAACAAGCCAGTCTTATTAACTGTGCCACCCACAGACATTCGATCGCCTGTTAAATATTGCCCAGGTTGGTCAAAAACTCTCGCTAAAACAGGATTCGATGATTTCATATTTTTCCCTCAAATTTGGTTTAAACTAACATAGATGATCGACAATTCAAAACTTGATATCAAGCATGACGCGGGCCAGGGAAAGTATTTCGCTTTAATCAACGGCCAAGAATGTTTGCTACGGTACAAAGAAACGGGCCCTGGCGTGGTGAATTTTTACAGCACCTATGTGCCGCCAGAGCTCGAAGGTCATGGTTACGCCGCGCAACTAACAAGATATGCGCTTGAAGATGCAAAGGCGCAAAATCTTAAAGTCATCCCAGGCTGCTCGTATGTAAGAAACTACATCGAAAAACATTCTTAAATGGTGCTCTCAACAAGATTCGAACTTGTGGCCTTCGCTTTAGGAAAGCGACGCTCTATCCACCTGAGCTATGAGAGCAAGCACGTAGATTTGGCTATTGCTTTAAATATAGTTCGGGGTCAACCGGGGTACGATTTTTGCGAATTTGGAAATAAGTTCGAGGCGAATCCACGCCACCGGACGTGCCTACCGTGCCTAAGCGCTCTAAACGTTTTACCTGCTGGCCTTTGGTAACATCTACCGCATCTAAATGCGCGTAAATTGTCACAAAAGGATCCGCATTTTTAACAATGACAATACGCCCATAACGGGTACCGTCATCGCCCACGTAGATAACTTCGCCTTCGGCCGCAGCTTGCACAGGTGTGCCACGCGGCGCTGCTAAGGCGATGCCTTCATAAAGGCGATTGGGGTTTAAATCGAAAGTTTTGAATAAAACGGCGCCTTTCACTGGCCAGGCAAAATCCATTTTCTTGCCATCTGTGGTGAGCTCAGCCTTCGCAGCAGGCTTAGGGGTCTTAGCCTGCTGCTTGGCCACAGCCAAAGGCATATCAGACTCAGGAATATACAGTTTTTGGCCAGGTTTTACGGCACTCGAATCAAGAATGCCGTTGACTTCCATCAAATCAAACGCAGAAACTCTCTTCTTTTGAGCAATCGTGTGAACGGTATCGCCACGTTGAACCGTGTAGACCCCGCCCGCGTAACCGCCTGTTGCTGTTCGCAAGCCACTGCTTGTACGACAGCCCACCGTCAAACTTAAGAGGCCTAGAAAGGCCCATATGCTTAAGTAATTAAGCCGCATGTTCTCCCGAAGGATGTCTGCCGCGATGCCTGCCTTGCGGGCGACGTCGCCGATTAAAATGTGGTCTAATTTTCGGCGCACCACGTTTGGTTTGCAAGTATGGCTTATTGGACTGCAAGGCCATCGCTTTTAGGACACCAACTGGATCTAAAGACTCACCATGCGCAAACAAATGCAAAGTATAAAGCAACAACGCTTCTCTAAACCATGACTTTTGAATAATCGCTGGCTTAAATGAAGAGATTGTCGAAAGCAAGCTTCGAATCTTATCTTGGTCATGACGCGGTAAGCGAATGCGCTCAGCCCAGGCCACACAAAGTTTATCGATCCAATTGCGCTCGTTGTGTTCTGATTGCTCGAGCGCCAAATAGGTTGGCAGCATCAAAGCAGATAGCGCCACAGCTGAAGAAATATCAACTTCCCGCGTATGCGCTTCATCCAAGACAACCAACATCTTGCTGAAGTCTTCTGTAAGCTCCGGCATGAAGATATCGATAATACCAAGCTCTTTACACAGGCTGAATGCTTTGACCGCATGGCCAGAAAGCAACAGGCGCAAAAACTCTTCAAGCAGTCTTGGCGGCGCACATCTTGGGATCTCTGCGACATGCTTTTTCATGGCCGCAAAGGTATTTTCTTCGATGTCGAATTCAAGCCTGCAAGCAAACTTAATCGCACGAAGAATCCGCACCGGATCTTCCTGGAAGCGAATGTCCGGATCGCCTACCGTTCGAATTGAACGCGCCTCCAAATCGACTCTGCCACCGACGTAATCGATAACTTTGCCCTCGATTGGATCGTAGAACAAGCCGTTGATGGTTAAGTCACGTCGCTTGGCATCTTGTTCGATATCCCCATAAACATTGTCATGGGTAACCAGCAAGTCTTCCGGAACGTCTTCTTGTACATCCAAAGGGTTCGCTCTAAAAGTTGCCGTTTCAACGATTTTGTTGCCGGGGAAAAATACATGCGCCAGCAAAAACCTGCGACCAATTAGCCTAGAGTTTCTGAAAATCTGACGAACTTCTTCAGGCTTCGCGCTGGTCGCAACGTCAAAATCCTTGGGCGTTTTGCCAAGCAACAAATCTCTGACACAACCGCCTGTTAAATAGGCTTCGTGGTTTTTAGCACGTAGCCGCTTGACTACCCACAATGCATTCAAATCTATTTGAGATAAAGGAATCTCGGGTTCCACTTTGATACTCCTGATACAACAAGCATAGCCCCGACAACGTTAAGTCAGGTTCAACCATTTGAATTGTTTTGGATGCTTGTTTCATAAATGGCGCCAAACCGCCCGTCGCAATCACTTGGGCTGGGACGCTCAGCTCATTTTGCATTGCTTTAACCAAACCGTCAATCAGGCAGGCATAACCTTGCACCAATCCAATTTGCAGATGTTCTTCTGTATTTTTGCCGATCATCCGTGCCGGATGCTCCAGCGGCACACGGCTTAGCTTCGAGGCAGACTGAAATAGCGCCTCACTGGCGATTTCAAGGCCGGGTGCAATCGCGCCGCCCAAATACTCGCCCTCTCCACTAACCACATCAAAAGTGGTGGCAGTCCCCAAATCAACAATGATAGAAGGACCTCCAAACTGCCGATAAGCGGCATAGGCTGTTACTAAGCGGTCGGCACCCAACTCATCCGGCCTATCTACCAATAAAGGCATGTTCGGCTTAAGCTCTTGCTTCACCCAAAGGGGCTTTCGACCTAAATATCGCTCGCAACTTTCGGCAAAAATACGATCCAACTGGGTAACAACTGAACTAATGCAAACATCATTGATTTGTTCTTTCGAGATATCGTGATGCTTCAGCAGTGCGGTAATCCAGTGGCCAATCTCATCAACGGTAGCTTTGCGTTCCGTCCGAAAACGCAAGCGGCACTGCAGCAGCGAGCCTAGATAGACCCCCACCACAATATTCGTGTTACCAATATCTATTGCCGCCAACATTTAACGGGCTTCTAGCATTTTTTCCGTCTTCTGGGAACCAAGATTCCTAGCGCCACCAAAAGCATGCCTAAGGCACCTGGAGGGCCCGCGCTAGCGCAAGAGCTTGAAGAGCCGCCTGAAGAGCCGCCGGTTGCCGCTAGACTTTCGCCCGTTGTACTTTGTTGACACTTCTCAGCGCTACACGAGTAGCCTGTCGGACACACAACAGGGACATTATCGATAACACCACATCGCTCGTCCGTAGCGGTCGCCACTTGAATACACGCTTTAGAAGCGATGGCTTCCTCCTTCGAGTTTTTCAAAGTGCGGCAAGTATCTCTATCTTTAGAGCAGGCGCTGCTTTCACTACAGTCTTCGAAGCAATAGTAAGCTGGCTCTGAGGCAACGTTCACGCCAACACAAATCAGGCCCTGATCGCAAGGGCTTTCAGAGCATTCTTCATGCAAATCAGCCGCACCCAAAGCTGACCCGGCCGGAAACTCACAAAACCCTGAAGTACACATCAAATGATTGTCGCAATCAGCATCTTCGGTACAAGCATGACTGCAATATTTGCTTCCATTTTGCGTGTGGCACTGAAGGCTGGCTGAGCAGTCTGTGTTGCTGCTACACCGAGTTGCGTACGCACCCGAAGAGCCATCCGCATAGAGCGCACGAATCCCTTGCTGGTCATCAAATAGAGGATACTGAACCAAGTAAGCCGCCGTCGCACACATAATAGCAGACGAGCTGTCCACACATGGATGCCCAAGGCCCAAAAAATGACCCAGTTCATGAGTTAACGTACTTCGAATCGACTGACATGAATTACTCAACCGACTACATTCAGGCTGCCATTTAAAACCTGCCGTAGGCGTTCCATTCAAAATCAAATCAGCGTCTTGAATAACCCTGAATTTGGCAGAGCTGGTTTGACAAGCGTAGGGTGGCAAAGTCACCCCGAGGATGCCATCAGGTGCAGCACCCACATACTCCATCCACTCATCATCGTTGTTAACCCAAAAAACGTCATGATGCTCGCTGTCGTCACCAAAACTTCGAGGAGAAACAACGTCCGACGAATAGTTAGTCGTCAAGTGAACGCCCGAAACGGTATTCCAAGAAGCAAAGCAACTATTAACCAAGGAAATCCAAGACGAAGCGTTAAGCGAAGCCGGAAGTTCGGTGGTACTTACCCAATATTGCAAATAGCTGTTGCGCCACTTGGTCGCAGTTGTGTCATCGCAAACACCGCAAGTATCTTGCTCACTTTGGCCTTCCGCATCAACGCCATTGCATAGAAATGCATATCCATTTGCGTAGCCACTTAGCAGAAAAAGCAATAAAACAACCTGCCTCATAAAGCCCCTCGGATTTCAGTCTTAAAAGCTTCTAAAGACGGAAAGCGCCTAGGTTTCGGCGTTTGGAAAGACTTGCCATTTAAAACGTGAACATCATGGATATCTTCCACCACCTCAGCCCCGTGATGTGTGCGCACAACGTTAAACTTGCCGAGGCCTAACCCATAACTAACAATTTGACTGCGAAAGGGCTGAGCAAACAGCACCACCCGCTCGCCCGGTCGATAGATACTAGCTCCCTGGATACGCGCCACTCTGCCGTCCAGCTCGCCCCCTACCTGGTACAAAACGAGCTCCTGGCCCAGCTTTGCGCCTTTAAGTCCTTCGCTCACTTTTAGGGTGCTGAGCGTGATAATCCTACCCTTTACATCCAAAAATACTTTTTGATTGGTCACTTCAGCATCGACAATCACCGCACTTTTACGGGTCATCTGTTTTACCGATGGTATTTGAGATGCCAAGGTCGCATAAAGGGAAACCGACAAGGCACTAAATAGCAGCCAGAGCATCTTCATGGCTCTAGTTTAGGCAGTTCAGCCCTTCAGGACATCCGTTGTTTGCCCTATTTCAAAATCCGTAGCCATTCGGGAAACACTTCAACGATATCCTCAACGATATCACGATCGAGCACCGTATGTGCCAAGCCGCTGTTGGACATATATGCCGTCAAGCCCGCATCTCCGCTTTGAATTTTCGCAATGACATCCGCATCCAGGCTCAGCCAACTAACGCTTTTATCTGCTTTCTCGAAAAAGAACTTCTCGGTCCCGATGCCTCTGTCCAGGCGATTGCGATCCACCCATTTGCGAATGACATCGTATTGTTCTGCCTTCGGCATGCCTTTCAATTTATTAGGTGGCCTTTTTTGCCCAGCCCGCTCAATCTGCTTTTCAGTAACAAGCCCTGCCGCTAACAACTTAGATTTCAGGTCAAGCATGTAAGCCCTCCCATATAAGGCTGAAGGACCTTCGGAATGTGAATACTGCCGTCTGCCTGCTGATGGTTTTCCAAAATCGCTACCAAAGTCCGACCCAAAGGCAGACCTGACCCATTCAACGTTGTCACCGGCTGAGTTTGGCCTTGCTCATCTTTATACCGAATCTTCGCGCGACGAGCTTGAAAAGTCCCAAATGAGCTACAGGAGCTGATTTCCCTAAAAGTATTTTGTGCCGGCAACCAGACTTCCAAATCATAAGTCTTTTGCGAATGAAAACCGATATCGCCCGTGCACAGCGCTACCACACGATGCGGCAATTCAAGCTCGCTTAGCATTTGGCTAGCGCGCGCCACCATAGCGTCAAGCTCCGCTTCAGCTTGCGCAGCCGTACAAAATCGCACCATTTCAACCTTTTCAAATTGGTGGACACGAATAAGGCCCCGGGTATCTCGTCCTGCAGATCCTGCTTCAGCCCTAAAACAAGCTGAGTACGCGCAATACCTCATCGGCATCGCCGCAATATTTAAGATCTCATCTGCGTGATAATAGGTCACAGGGACTTCGGCCGTAGGAATTAAGTAAAATGGCTCACTCTCAGGCACCTGGATTTCGAAAACATCTTCTTTAAATTTCGGAAACTGCCCAACGCCAACCATGGCGGCTGCACGAACCAAATATGGTGGCGTGAGTTCAGTATCCCCTAGATTGGTATGGAAATCACAAAAGTACTGAATCAGCGCTCGATTAAGTTTACTTGCCTGCCCCTTTAAAAAGGCAAATCTCGAACCGGAAGTCTTCGCAGCTCGTTCAATATCAATAATATCCAACCGACTGCCAAGCTCCACGTGATCAAGCGGCGTAAACTCAAATTCCCGAGGCGTTCCCACGCGCCGAACTTCCACGTTATCTTCGTCGCCTGCGCCCGTAGGGACATCATCTGCAGGCATATTCGGTATACGCAGTGCAACAAAGTTCAAAGCGTCTTCAAGCCGCCGGAGCTCTGCTTCTTGATCTTTAATTTTTTGGCCGAGCTCTTTCAAAGCGCCCCGTTTGAGCTCAATCTCTTCCTTGGCAGCCTTGCCGAGCGATTTATTAGCCTCGTTACGCTCTTCCTGAAGCTTTTGCGACGCTGCAATCAACGCTTTACGCTCTTTGACCAGCTTTAACAGCTCGGGCAAATTTTCAATTTCCCCGCGGCGTTTCAATTTTTGCGCAAACAGCTCAGGATCTTTTTCAAAGGCCTTTAAATCGATCATAAGCTGCGTAGGAAATCACACTCCGGATTAGGAGGCAAGCGATTCCAGATATTGCCATCGCTCATAAAGCTTTTCAACTTTTGACTCAACCGCCTTAAGTTCCTTAGCATAAGCCCCATACTCAGCATATTTCGCCGGATCCGAAAGCAAAGCCTCAAGCTCCCCTTTTCGCGTCTCCACCGCCAAAACATCTGCCTCTATACTGGCATATTCCTGCTGCTCCTTAAAACTCCGCTTAGGTTTCTTAACCCGCGCGTCTTGCCCTGAACTACTCGTGGGCTTGTCTGCCGTAGCGTCAGCAAAGGCAGAAGAGGGCTTCCCCCCCTCCGCCACCAACCTCTCATAAGTAGAATAACTCCCCGCATAATGCGTAATCACCCCACCCTCAAACACCAACATATCCGTACAAACCCGATCCAAGAAACGCCGATCATGGCTAACTATAAACGCCACCCCTTCATGCGAGTCGAGTCGTTCTTCCAAAACCCCCAGCGTCGCCGTATCCAAATCATTGGTAGGCTCATCCAGCAGCAGACAATTAGCCCCATGCTTCAAAAGCTTGGCCAGCAACAACCGATTCTGCTCGCCACCCGACAATGTCGAAACTTTCCGATTCTGATCCGAAGGCGAAAATAAATAACGCTCTAAATAACTCGCAATATGAACCGGCCTATCTTCCACAAACACTGTCTCACCTTGATCCGCCAAAGTCTCTTTCAAACTTTTATTCGGATCCAGCTGCGCGCGGTTTTGGTCAAACTGAATAATCTGCGTATGCGGCCCGCGAATAATTTCGCCCTCTGTTGCCTCGCGAGTCCCCGAAATTGCCGATAAAAGTGTCGTCTTACCAGAACCATTGGGCCCCAAAATCCCATAGCGTTGCCCAGCGGTAACAATCAAGTTCAGGCCTTTAAACAACGGCTCAAATCCAAGATTTTTGAATTCCAAAATTGTCTTAGCCAAACGCTTATTCTTAGTTTTTTCAATCTCAACCTGTTTCAGCCGCGTGCGCTCAAACTCCGCCGAAACCTCTCCAATCAAATCCTGCGCTCGCGAGATACGCGCACTCTGCTTGGTCGTACGAGCCGGCGTTCCCGCCCGAAGCCAAGCAAGCTCTCTGGCCATCAATCTATCTTTACGATGCAACGTCCGGCCTTCAATATCGCTTCGAATCAACTTGTTTTCAATAAAAGTCGCATATGAGCCTTCGTGCGCGAAAAACTTCGCCGAATCAAGCTCAACAATGCGATTAGCGACTTCATCAATGAAGGCGCTATCATGGGAAATAAACAAAAGCGGCTTGTTCGTGGCTTTAAAATAATCCACCAAAAACTTAATCGCCCCCAAATCCAAATGGTTGGTAGGCTCATCCAGCAAAAAGATATCCGGTTCTTCTAATAAAACCCGCGCTAAATCCACCCGCCGCCGCTCTCCCCCAGACAGCGTCTTAATCTTCTCATCCCGAGCCTTAATATGAAGCCGAGATAAGACTTCTTCAATCTGGTAATCTTCTCCATGAAATCCATGCCGAAGCGCATGGACCACGCTTTGCTCCAACTCGAGTTGCGGCTCTTGAGTCAAAAAGCCAATGCGCTTGCCTTTTGCCTTATCAATGGAACCCGCATCCAGCTCCAGCTGGCCGGTCAGCAATTTAAGAAATGTGGATTTACCCGCCCCATTTTGCCCGACCAAAGCAACGCGTTCGCCTGGAAGCAGAGAAAAAGAAAGGCCTTTAAACAGTAATTTAGACCCAAAAGAGAGAGATATATTGGTAGCGCTGAGCATATTGTTAGCAACAGGCTAAACATTGTGAACCTTTATAACAATACAGGTCCCAAACCCTTCAAACCCAGTATGCTTGTCAGGTCCGGATATAGAGTGTTAAGCTTTTCCTAACAGCCATGCCCACCAAACCGCACCACCAAGAAGAAGGCGATGTCTTAACTCGGCAGGATACCGAATTTAAAAAGCCTAAGCGATATTTCGTCATTATGCATAATGATGATTATACGACTCAGGAATTTGTGACGCATGTGCTGGAGTTTTACTTTCATAAAAACCCAGCGGAAGCTCAAAAGCTGATGATGACCGTGCATTTGGAAGGCAAAGCGACTGTGGGGCAGTACTCCAAAGATGTTGCGGAGACTAAGGCGCACCAGGTGATGCAGTATGCTAGGGAGAACGGCATGCCGCTTAGGTTAAGTACCCAAGCAGAGAGTTGACGCCCAACGCCATCGTCATTGCGAGGAGGCGCAGCCGACGCGGCAATCCAGCCTTTCGAGCGGGGCGTGGATTGCCACGTCGCTTTGCTCCTCGCAATGACGAGGAGCTACAACGTCAGGTTGAAATTGTTGATGATCGCACCGGGCAAATGCGCGCTGCCGGTTGAGCGTTCCTCATAGGTGCTTGGATCGAGCATGAAGTCGCACTCTTTGGTCAGCGCTTCGAGGTTCTCACCTAGCAACGCGTAAAGGCTATCGTCAAAGCGCATCACGTTCAAAGGCGCGACAATTTGACCATCTTCTACCCAAAAGGTTGCAAAACGAGTCATACCCGTAATGCGAGCTGATTGCCTATCGGAGTAGTTGAGGTACCACAGATTGCCGATATAAATGCCGGTGCCCAAAGCTTTTAGAACATCTTCACGCGGCAAATTACCCGGCGCAACATCGTACGCCTCAGGTGTTTCTGAACCGTCCGCCCCATTGGTATGCGTGCCGTACTCTTTGGCGGTTCTTGGTGAAATAAGACTTCCAACCAGCTCGCCTTCTTTGATAAGGCTCACGCAATCTGGTTTAATAAAGCCTTGCGCTTGAAATAGCGGACCTGTGCCCTTGCCCGTATGCTCATAAAGGGAAAACAGCGCACTAAGCGTTTTACCTTCATCCCGCATTTTATTAAGCGAAGACTGTTTGGTTCTGAGCGCTTTTTCACTTAAGCCGCCCCATCCGAGCATGGAAACCAGATCATGCAAGGCTGCCGGTGTCAGATAGGCGCGGTATTTACCCGGGCTTAAATCCCTGGATGGCTGTTCTAGGGCCCTGAGCTTTTCTTTCACCAAGGTAAGTTCGCGTTCAAAATGCAACGGATCGAATACAAAGCCTGCATAAGAAGCCTTCACCGCTTTATCGGCTCTTAAATAGACGCTGAAATCCAAATTAAAATTATGCTTCGTGAGCCAGTTCTTCTGACCGAACGAATTAGCAAAACCACGATAGATGGTACCACCAGCATAAATGCCGACCAAATCGAGGCCTTGAGCCATGGCAAGCGTGTATTCCACCACTTGCCTTGGATCCGAAAGCTGGCTTTCTTCGACTGAATCGCTTGAGTGCGGCACCGTTGAAATTAACAGATAGGGATCATCGGGGATAAATTCCATCTTAACGCGCTGTTCATTGAGCAGGCGCTCCAATGCTTCGCCATCTTTTTCAATATCTTCACAAATGCCCATGGTGAAGACGCTTTGTTTTTGACCTTGAATTAAAGAGGCTCTCAAAAAGCCTTGTTTAACCGAGCCTGCCTGGCGCACAGCTGCATGATTGAAGCGGACAAAATCGGAACTTTCACCGGAAAACCAGCAAGTAAAATGTTCATCTGCCTTCATCCCAGCAGCCAGTCTTTCAGTTAATGCAAAAAAATATTCACGAGTATTCACTGATGTCCTCCGAAAACATCGACTTGATTAAATAAACAGGCTGGCGAGGCATGGCCCACACGAATTACTTGATTTGGCTCGCCCTTGCCGCAATTAGGGGTTCCGTATACGCCCACCGTGCTTTCATTGCCGACCTTGGCTAAGTTGCGCCAGAAGGTCGCAGAGATGCCGCGGTAGTTGGGATTGCGAACCACCTTAGTTAATCGACCATTTTCGATTAACTGGCCTCGCTCACAACCGAACTGGAATTTATTTCGTGAGTCATCGATAGACCAAGAAATATTAGACTCCATGAAAACGCCGCGTTCAACCGAGCTAATCATGTCTTCCATTGAATGCGAGCCGGCTTCCAAGTTCAGATTTGCCATACGATCGATGGGTGGGCGATTCCAGCTAGAAGCTCTGGTATTCGACACGCCTTCCATATCAGCACGGGCTTGCGACAATGGCCCGCCTAATGGGCGTTTTAGAATCCCTTTTTCAATGAGAAACACTTTTTCGGCTGGCGTACCTTCATCATCAAAGGCATAGCTTGCAATCTCGCCGGCTCTGGCCGGATCAAAAGTAACGTTCAAGTGCTCAGAGCCATATTGATAGTTGCCAAACATATTTTGAGTGACAAAGCTGGTGCCCGCATAGTTACGCTCATCGCCCAAGATTCTATCGAGCTCTAAAGGATGGCCAATTGACTCATGGATTTGCAGCATCATTTGGTCAGGTGCCAAAAGTAAGTCTAGCTCACCGGATGGGCAATTATCGGCTAAAACCAACTCAACGGCTTCCTGGCCAATGCGAACAGCTGATTCTTTAAAGTTAATCTGGTCCAAGAGCTCAAAGCCAGCCTGGCGCCCAACCCCATGTCCAGCCAAAGTACGCGTTTGAGTTTGGCCCGCTTCATGAGCTGTAGCCGTCAGGTTTGGAATAAAAATCTCAAAATCCTGTTGAATGCGCGCACCTTCGGAGTTGCAATAGAACTCTTTAGACTGCGTGTGAGAAAATGACGCCGTCCAATCCACAATTCTGTCATCGCTTTTCAAAAGCGCAGCGGCTTCTTTCAGTCGATCAATGCGGTCGCTCAAAGAAAACTTGAGGTAGGATTTTTTAACATGACTTTTATAGCGGCCACTCAAAGTCGATTTGGGAAACAATTTAGCATCAAAGAGGGCTTGGCGCGCAGACTGTCTTGCCCAAGCGGCAGCGCGCTCAAAAGCATCTGCTAAGCCAGCTTTGGAAGAATCAGGGCTCGCCGCATAACCCACGCCGCCATCTTGCACCACCGTCACATAAATGCCTATGTCGACACACTGGTAAGGTGGTTCTAAAACGTCTTGGCGCACCTTAAGATGTTCGGAGCGTGCTTCGACGTGTCTCAGTGACCAAAAATCAAATTGTGGATTTAATGTATTTACTCGTTCCAACAGACTAGATCCGGGCATTATAAGTCTCCTTTAAGGGAATGCATTGCCAACACTAACTCGTTGTTGATAAAATATGAAGCCCCCATCTGAACAAGAACGGCTTGAACAGCGGTTCGTCACGCGGGCACGGGCGCTGACGCTCGTGCGGGCGGCGCTGTTAACTGGTACTCAAATATATTTTCCCAACGCCGTTTTTGCTGCCCTGATACTTGCCGGCATCGCTTTATCTCACCAGTTTGCGCCAAATAAAAAATGGGGGCCCATTTTAGTATTCAGTACATTAAGCTGCGATTTAATCTGGCTCATCAATGTCATTTCACATACGGGCAATTTCGCCAGTCCCTTAATCGCCATCCTGCCGGCCGTAACGCTCCTATTTGCGATGATTTTTCATCAACCATTGACGATGCTTCCGCCGCTGTTAATTCTGCCGATTTTAACAGCGCTACACCCGGATGTATCGCTGCAGGCTTTGGCCCTCTACAGCTTGC
Source organism: Myxococcota bacterium (assembly GCA_040387835.1). Classification (NCBI taxonomy): domain Bacteria; kingdom Pseudomonadati; phylum Myxococcota; species Myxococcota bacterium. The sequence goes on from JAZKCZ010000002.1 coordinate 49,014, forward strand.
TAAACGGCTGCACGATCTACCTCACCAACAAGATTTTGGGCGAAGAGGAAGCCACCAGCCGTCACATTATGCATTTGGAGCAAGCGCTCAAAAAACAAGCCATCATTGAAGAACGCCAGCGCCTATCCAGAGACATTCACGATGGCGTAGGTTCTGTTTTATCAGCATTAATACTGCAGGCTGAGCAGGCCGGCTCGATTGAGATTCAAGACCTAGCCAGAGAAGCCCTGCAAGAAACCCGCTACGCCATTTCAATCATGCGGGATGACCTAGACTTAAACTTACAAATTAAAAACTGCTTAGACCTTTTCGCTAAGCGCAATCACATCAACAGCCGGTTAAACATACCAGGCAATCTTTCCAGTATTTCGCACACCCGCGCATTGTCTATTTTGCGCATTCTCCAAGAAAGCCTGACCAACATCGCCAAACATGCTCAGGCACATAATGTCGAAGTCAATGCATCCTTCGAACAAAATCAGCTGTTGCTGGATATCAAGGATGATGGCATTGGATTCGATCCCACAAAGATTCCAAAGAACCATTATGGGATTCGAAACATAGAGGAGCGGGTTCAACAAATGGGCGGCACTTTTAAGATCCAGTCTCAACCACTTTGCGGTACTCACATCCAAATCGGAGCTAGTCTATGAAACCAATTCGCGTCTTCATTCTGGAAGACCAGCCGGCCTTGCTAAAAAACCTCGCTTCGCTGCTCGACGCGCCTGCCAATTTAGAGGTCGTAGGCACAGCGCTTAGCGCCGAAGAGGCGATTGTCACCATCGACAAGCTGCCCGATCCACCGCACGTCATTTTATGTGACATAGGCCTTCCCAAAATGAGCGGCATCGATTTTTGCCGGCTCATCAGAGTCAAATACTCCAAAATCGAAGTCCTCATGCTAACTGTGTTTGACGACGCTGATCGAGTACTAGAAGCCGTCAAACATGGCGCAGCAGGTTATTTGCTAAAAGGCGGCGAAACAGCCAAAATCATCGAAGCCATCGAAGACGTCCACGACGGCGGCAGCGTCATCCAGCCTGCCCTAGCCCGCAAGCTATTAAAACACTTTCAACCAGCCGTCACCCAACGCACCCTCCACCCAGAACCCTATCGCCGCTCCCTAACTGAGCGCGAACTGGAATGCCTGCAAATTATTGCCAAAGGCCTAAGCAACACAGAGGCAGCCGGCGTTTTGGGCCTATCGAAAGCCACAATCCGCACCCACCTGGAGCATATCTACCAAAAGTTAGACGTTTGTAACCGAGTAGAAGCTGTCACAGAAGGCCTAAGACAAGGCCTAATCGGCATCTAAGTCATCCCAGTTTACGCGTCAAGAATTTAGAACTATGTTCTAATTCTTATGCTGATAATGACTCCAAACGGATTGTATTGTCCAGCTGGAAATTTTCATATTGATCCAAACGGCAAGGTGGACACCGCGGTCGTAACGCATGCCCATAGCGACCATGCACGCCGTGGCAGCCGAGAGTACCATTGCACCACACCAGGCTTGGGTGTTCTAAAAGCTCGCATCGGCCAAAATATCTCGGTTAACCATCACGCTTATGGCGAAGCGTTTTATATACGCGGCGTTAAACTTTCGTTTCACTCCGCAGGTCACATTTTAGGCTCTGCCCAAGTGCGCATAGAATTTGGCGGCGAAGTTTGGGTTGCCTCAGGCGATTACAAACGAGAGCCAGACGGCACCTGTGCGCCTTTCGAGCCTGTCCCGTGCGATGTCTTTATCACCGAAGCCACCTTTGGTACGCCTGGCTTTGTGTGGGGCAAAGACATCGATTTGGGCAAGCAAATCCACGACTGGCATTTGGAAAATCAGGCCGCCGGTAAAAATAGCGTCGTTTTGGCCTATTCATTGGGCAAAGCCCAAAGAGTACTCAACCTTCTACACCCATGGGCCAAAGAGCCCATATTCTGCGATGCTGCAACGTCTGTTATCAACGATTGTTACCGGGACGAAAAGGTTATCTTGCCCGAAACGATTCAAGTCACCCGTCAAACAAGTCCGGTCCAATCTCGATTATTCGTGGTGCCCCCGTCCTTTTTGCGCGGTGAATTTGCGCCTGTTTTAGGTGACGATTTTGAAACAGCATTCGCATCCGGCTGGTCCAAGCGGCCACGCTGGGGCAACTCGCATCCGGGATTCATCCTATCCGACCATGCCGATTGGAACGATTTATTAAAAACCGTTTTAGAAACCGGCGCCAAAAGAGTCTATGTCCAACACCGAGGCAGCGGTGCATTGGTCAGACGTCTAAACTCGCTCGGCATTAAGGCCTATTCAGACTCAGCCTTGTTTCCTAAAAACCCTCAGCAATTGAGTCTGCTATGAAAATCGCTTTAAGCGTGGTGGATTTCGCATTGCCCAGCCCCATGGTTGGTAGCATTGAATCGGGCTCAGGCCTAACTGGCCTGGAAACTGGCATCGAGATTCATCAAAAGCTGCAAGCAAAGCGCGTCAGTGAATCTACCAATTACGAACCAGAAGTCTTCATTTCATTCGAAATCTCCCATCAAGGCTACGACTTCAAAATCACCGGTCGCATGGACGGTATTTTTCAAGACGAACCGATGCAAATCGAAGAGATAAAATCGAGCTTTGATTTACCAGCCCTGCAGCGCGCGTTGGAGACTAACCTCGAGCACCCTTACCGCCTACAGCTTCAAAGCTATGGCTACTTCCACTATAAAAAGACCGGCCATATCCCAAAGCTCACGCTGCATTTAGTGTCGGCACGCACAGGTGCATCTGCAGATATGCCAGTCGCGCTAGACGTCCCCGCCTACGAAGCTTGGCTGAATAGCCGCCTAGATGACCTAATCGTTCAAATCAAACTGGCTCAAAAAACCATCCAGCGTCGCAAGAAAGCAGCGTTAAGTTTAGAATTTCCTTTCGAAACCAAAAGAGAAGGCCAAACTGAGCTTATCTCCCAAGTAGAAACCGCGTTCGAAAACGGCCAAACACTTCTAGCGCAGGCGCCCACCGGCCTCGGCAAAACCATGGGCGTTTTATACCCGGCCCTAAAAAATGCGCTGTCTCAGGGGCAAAAAGTCGTCTATTTAACCCCGAAAAATAGCCAACATGTCCTAGCAGAAGAAGCCGCTACCCTTTTATCAACTTCAAAATCACCGATTAAAACGCTGACTCTCACTGCCAAGCAAAAGCTTTGCTTAAAAGACGAACCCATCTGTAACCCAAGTTACTGCGAGTTTGCCAAAGACCATTTCACCAAAGTCGCACAAAACAATCTGCCCGGGCTGCTAATCAAAAAGCGCAAATGGCGTGCCAAAAGCTTGCGCGTTTTAGGACAAGACCACCAAGTTTGCCCCGTAGAGCTTCAATACGAAGCCGCCAAACATGCCGATGTGGTCATTGCCGATTACAACTACGTTTTCTCCCCAAATTCGGGCGGTCGCATCTCTTTGAACAACATCTCTGAACGCGGCAAACCCAATCTCATCATCGATGAAATCCACAATCTGCCGCAACGAGGCATGGATTATTACTCCCCTTCCCTCGAAGTCCATACCTTCGAGCAACTGGCCGCGCGACTCGAGTCAGTTCCCGAGGCTTTAAAACCACAAGCTCACGCCCTACTCGGTCAATGCGTGCATCTCGTTGCCCATTGCCCAGATGAAGAGCTGAGCCGTGCCTTCTTAGCACACGATGAAGCCATCCGCGAATTTTTAGGCACCTATTTAGCCAGCGATGTTGCTCTCAGCGCCAGCGATCCGATCTTGCAGATGTCCTTTTATTGGTCTGAATTCACCTCGGTTTTAGCGCTTATCGAGCAAGATGCCCCTGAGTTCTTCATCACGCGCGATAAAAGCCCGGCCGCCATTCACATCACCTGCTGCGATGCAGGCAAAATGATAAAGCCTAAGTATCTGGATTTCAAACATGTGGTTGGCTTCTCAGCCACCCTAAAACCCTTCGAATTTTACGCCCGCTTAACCGGCCTAGAAGGCGCCAAGCTTACAACCACAGAACTCGCATCGCCGTTTCCCAAATCTAATCGCAAGATATTGCTGATTCCCCAGATATCGACCAAATACACGGACCGCGCCCAAAATTACGGCCGCATCGCCGAAACCATTGAACGCATTTCGAGCGTCAAGCAAGGTAACTATTTCGCCTTCTTCCCCAGTTTTGATTTTCTTGAACAGGTGTTCACTCGAATGAAAGCCAGCGATGGTTTTGAGCTCGTTCGTCAAAGCAAAGGCATGAACAAATCGCAAATTGACGACCTAATGGAAAATTTACGCGATGATAACAAAGCACACATTGTCTTTGCCGTCCAAGGCGGCATATTATCTGAAGGCGTAGACTATCCTGGCAATATGGCCATCGGTGCTTTTATCATTGGCCCGCCTTTGCCTAACTGTAACAAACAACAAGAAGGCAAAAAGGCCTACTACCAAAAGCATTATGACGCCGGCTTTGATTACGCCTATGTCTACCCAGCCATGGCAAAAGCGATTCAAGCAGCGGGCCGAGTGATTCGCTCGCCCACCGATAGGGGCGTGATCGTGTTAATGGATAATCGCTTTCTACAACCAAGCTATGCCGAATGCATGCCCGAAAGCTGGTTCGAGAAAAGCGCTACCGAGCTAGTCTCGTCCAGCATTCTGCACGATGTGAGCATTCATCACCGAGGGTAGATCGTCATTGCGAGCGCAGCGAAGCAATCCATTCCGTGCGTTGGGTGGATTGCCGCGTCGCTACGCTCCTCGCAATGACGAGTCACCCTTGCTAGGATTGACGAATCCAGCACATCAGCCATACTATTGAAAGATGAAAACTCCAATAATATTTAATACATCATTAATTGCAAATCTTCCGATCGCGAGCGCATGGAACTATCTTACCGACCCGGCATTTCTAATCAGCTTAGACCCGAAGACAAGGATTAAGTCTGTGCAGAATTCCGGTCCGATGACACCGGGGGCTGTCGTTATAGTTAGGCTAAAATATGGTCAGGTTTCATTGCATGTTGATGAGGTAATGCCAAACCATAAGTTTGTTTTTCACTACAACTCATTCCCAGCGCAAAAGGTTACTTGCGAGTACGTATTTACTTCAATCAGCGATAAAGAAACCAGAGTTGCCGTGAAAACAGAACTTAGACTTCTTCTGCCTATCTTTTTTCGAATTTTTCGTCGTTCCATAGAGAAAGCTATGATAGCGAATTTTGAGGCTGTCTTGCGCAAAGCGGAAAAAATGCACGTATCGGATGGCTGAGAGTATTACCTACCAGACAAACTAAAAATAAAAACAAAATGCCGCTATTAGGGTTGGTAATAAAGCATATCTAAATAGCTGAATGGAACTAATACCAGTCGGTCCAAAGAACGGTTTAAGAATCAAAAAGCCAGCCGGATTCGGCGCATTTGCTAAAACGGTGAGGCCCCCACCGCACACAGCGCCTGCAAGAAGAGCGTAGCGGCTTGCTTCCGGCAAGACAGGAATCAAAGACCCCATATAAGTAATTGCTGCGTTATCCATTAACGCTGACATTCCAAGGCTCCCAAAGAACAACAAGTCCCTGGATTTACCAGTCATTAACGGCTCAAGCCACCAACTCTGAGGACCGCTCAAAATCACGACGCTGGCCAAAAACATACCCACCAGAACCCCTTCTTGGATTCTTAGCGGCGTTTGATGCTCCGAAGTAACATGGTGCAGCACCAAGAAAGCCAAGAAGATAGTGGTAAATGCCGACAAATTGTGCGCAAAAATAACAATAAGAACAAGAACGCAGACATGGGCTATGCGTAGCCAGAGAGGGGTTAAAGCTGACTTGTCCTTCGGCACAAGAGGCTTCATAAATTCCTCTCGAAACCACCAGGCAAGTCCTAAGGCATTAACAACACACACCAGAACACCCTTAAGCCCAAAGTTTAAAAACATGTATGGCAAATCAAAGCCCCAACTCCGAGCTACCATCAAAACCGGCGGTGCCGCATAAGGTGTCAGAGTGCCACCCACCGAAATATTCACAAATAACACGGCCAGCGAGCAATATTTAAAACTTACTGACCACCCGTCATGAAAATAATGTCGCGCCAATAAAACCGCTGTGATGGTCATTGCCGCAGGCTCAGTAATAAAACTTCCTAATAGAGGACCCAAGGTTAACATCGATACATACTGCCCCATCGAACGATTTACAGACAAATGACGAGGCAGCCACAGGATAAATAATTCAGCGACTTCAAGAATTGGCTTCGTAAAACAAAGAGCCACCATCATTATAATAAACGCTGGTTCCGTGAAATTGCAGCTGGCCAAATAATCGCTGGTACCCACATATCCTACGGCATACACTAAATAGGCTAAATAAAGCGATGCCCACATTGCAAATGCAACTTCAACCTCACTGAGCAACTCAAAGATATTCTGCATACTTGAGCCGGCCTTACATTTAAGGGCCGCTCGCGCGAAAAAGTTGGTTCCCGCACTATGAAGCACGGCCAGGGCCAAAGCGATGCTTGCCACAATATTAGGCTCGTTCATTCAGCCCTCAACTTCTTATAGGCATCAAGCGCATTTACCCTACTCAGTTTTACATCGACGATTGGTTTGATTCGTCTGTCTCCCAACCAACGGCGAATATAGCTTTCGTCAGCATCAAACCTACCGGCCTGGGTCAGCGGGTTGAAAATACGGAAATAGGGCGCGGCATCCGCACCAGAGCCTGCCACCCACTGCCAGCTGGCACTATTGTTCGCCAAGTCGGCGTCAACCAGACAATCCCAAAACCACCTGGCCCCATGACGCCAATCGATGAGCAAGTTCTTGACCAGAAATGACGCTGCCACCATGCGCACTCGGTTATGCATGTATCCCGTTTCCCAAAGCTCTTTCATCCCGGCATCAACCAAAGGCACACCAGTCTCCCCTTTTTGCCAAGCTTCCAGATAATCTGTACGATGCTCCCACTGAAACTTATCAAATTTCGATTGGAAGTTTTTGTGAGGCAACTCCGGAAAATGATAAAGCAAGTAATAGGAAAACTCTCGCCAAACCAGCTCTTTTAAAAACACCGATTTCTTATTCGGAACCTGGTGCCAGATTTGCTGAGGCGAAATCTCCCCGAAATGCAAATGAGGCGATAGCTTCGAAGTGCTGTCTAAACTAGGGAAGTCGCGATCGTTGTCATATGTCTGCACGAAGTTTTCCAAGAATTCGCATAGCTTTACCTGAGCGGCTTTCTCACCAACTTCCCAATGAGACGCCAGCTTCGCTTGCCAAGGCCTGGACGTGAACCAACCATCTTGATGCCCTTTTTCAACCAGTTGCAAACTTGGAGCACTCAAAGGCTTTCTCGGCGCCGTCCCCTTCAAACAGCCATTCTGATAATAGGGCGTAAAAACTTTATAATTGGTTTTATCGCCTTTAAGAATCTCCCAAGGCTCCCAGAGCAAAGAACCATTAAAACTCTCGCAGATGAGTTGGCGTTTTCGAAGATCGTCTTTAATAACTGTGTCTTGAGCAATACGCCAAGGTTCATAGCAACGGTTCCAATACACGGCTCGCACGGGGTACCGCTCACACAGCGATTTTAAGATTTCTTGAGCATCGCCTTGGTAAATATGAAGCTTGTGGCTCAAAGATTCGTCAAGCTTAGCCAAACTTTCATACAGCCACCAACGGCTAGCGGCTCCGACGGTGTCATCCACGATATAGACTGGCAATATCACGCCATGCTTGGCTGCTTCGACTAGGGCTGGGTTGTCTTCGAGTCTTAAGTCTTGTCTAAACCAGACAATAGAAATCGGTGTCGGCGTGGTCATTAAGACAACAGCTTAAACCAACGATTTCTAAATTGCGAAAGCCTTTGATCGCGGCTCATCCAAACCAACCATGGCCTGCCGATGATATTCTCCACCTGCACTGCCCCGTAATCCCTGCTATCGGTCGAGCCGCCGCGGTTGTCGCCCATGACGAACATAAAGCCTTGTTTGACCACGCACGAGACGGCGTCGCATATGAGGCCAGGTAAAGCGAGCTGGCCTGATATGGGCCAGTATTCCTCAGCATTGCCCATATATATCGGGTGAATATAACCAGCGGTATTTTCTTCGGTGGCCCAGGCTTCTTGCTTTTGCCAAACGCCGTAGCTCATGAAATCCATAAAACGGACGACTCGGTTTTTCTTTAAATGCAAATACGGTACATTGTTGACGTAAACCGTGCCGTTGTCGATTCGGACACGCTGGCCTTCGGTCGCAATAACGCGTTTGATCCAAATGGAATCTCTATCATGCGGTACATAAAGCGGTGCTTTGAAAGCCACCAACTCACCGGGCTTTGGCTGACGCCATGAAATCAAGTTTTGAAAGTTATAGGCGAGTTTAAAAATCAAAACATGATCGCCTATCAGAATTTCAGGCACCATCGAACCCGAAATTATATAGATCGGGTCGATGATGACCAAACGCAACAACAGAAAAAACAACAAAATGGCGAACGATGGTCTTAGCACCTACTAATAATACACCAAAACTCGCACCCGATCCCGATATTGCCCTACCCAAGAATCAGGCTGAGCGGGGATAAAGCCGTAGACTGTGTAAGACTGGCGAAGGCCCGTACCGGTTCCTTGAACGGTATCTTGATTAACAATATTACCCCAAGGCCTCATATGGGCGGAGTCTTGGTATAAGCCGTAATAGAGGACATGCATGTCCGGGGTTTTCAGCTCTCGCCTTTCTGGATTCCATGCGCCGCTTTCACCACCATTGAGGCTAATCTGATAGGTCATGGTGTTCGAACATTGCACCTCGATTTGAGTCGTTCCCATAGTCGGAAATCTAAAATCGATGGTGCCAAAATTAAGCGGCTGCGTTGTTACCGTACAAGTGGGCGGATAGTTCATTTGCACATTAAATGGAACGACAGTTGGTGTCAGCTGTGAAAACATTACCAAACAATTATTGCTGGTATCACCGTATACCACCTGAGACTGGTTGCCGCTAAAAGTCGACAAATAGTAACCAGGCGGCAACGATGACTGATTGCCGTAAAGCCTGGCATATATCGGTATCTCCCGGGTACTTTGCCCATTTTCATCCAAAGTCAAAACAATATCTGGTGGAACAGGCGGTGGGCTTGTCCATAGTTTCCAGGGGTTAAGTCTGCTGACATCACTAAACAAATTATAGCGAAGCTGAGCCAGCTGTGAGCTTTGATTTAACATGTATCTGGGATCGCCGGATGCATCCATCCCACCCGAGCCGGTGCTTAAATTCAAACAAACTCTAACCTGCTCGTCGGGCTCGCCATTTCGGCAATTAACGTCGAATATGCCCTGGATATCTGATGCATTCGTGGAAAACAGAAGGTCAATATTGCCCCAATTGAAGTTTCTAATTGAGAACGAACAATCAGCACTCAAAGCGTTGAGAGCAAACACAAAAAGGGCGATAAAAACTATTTTACTTGGCATACCAAAGGTCCTACTTCCTGTTGCGCTGATGGGTCAGGCTTGAAATCAAAACTGGCTTCGCAAGGCTGTCCGTTAATAAAGGACTGCAAGGTGTTCTTAGCGCCAAGCCCGGTAACGTATGACATCCCATAATTCCCCACCATAAATATCTCAGTGTTACCTTTGAGCAACACTGGTGAGCCTAGCTCCAAAACCTTTCCTTTATCATCCGTTAAGGTCACAATAGCGCCAGCCAAAATCGTCAGCTTGCCCATTTCCACCACAACACCACTCAAGTTTCTAGGAACAACGACTGTCTCCGTATTATCAATCTGCGCCATCACCGGCAAATCACCCAAATCCAAGGTAATTCGGTTCGACGAGAAGCTGGTTAAGCCCGGAATCAACAGTTTTCCCGACTTGCCCGTAATCCCATAAGAGCGCCCTCTGGCTTTAACCTCAATCCCGGCACCATCCGTTTTAACCAACGCAAAGGCATCAGTGATTTGGTTACTTAAAAAGACGCCATCCTTCAACATTACCACGCCACCGTCTAAGCTCAGGCCCAAATCTGAATAACCATTATTATAGCCAACGTTAGCCGCAGCCCTGGCTTTTTGCGCGGTATAATCTGCTCTAACGCGAATATTTCTAAAACTGCCACCTTCTTGGTAAGCGCCTTGGACCCCGTAATCACCCGGAACACCTGAGTTGCTCTTCGCAATTTGAGCAATACCCGACCATTGACCTGAGGAGTCTGCAGAGGCGCTCACTGTGGGCGCCAGGGTCCGCAAAAACGGCAGCGGGACATTCAGCCCGAAGTTAAATCCAAACTGATTATTCCCGCCCGCCCAACTGCCATAGACATTGCCTATAATCGATCCAAACTTACCCAAAGAAGTTGAGACGCTCCCTTGCAGATTCCAAGTTTCCAATTGGTTCCTGTCAACACTATGCAGTCCATTGACCGACAAGCTCAATCGCCACAGTGCAAAACCAAGACCCAACTGCTCCTGGCTCAAAGCAAAAATTGTATTAACCAAAGGGTTCAAAGACAGCGAGTTGCTCATCGTCGCCTGCCCCAAAGTCATAAAATTGCCCAAATCTCTTCTCACCAACCCATTAATGCTAAAAATGCTTAGCTGCGTAATTACCCCCGCTGCCAGCTGCGCGCCCCATTGGCTATTCCAATAGCTTCCCTCAGCCGAAAGATTGAGCAAATGATAAGGGATAAGGTTGGTAACCGCCCCCAGTCCGCCACCAATCAAACCCGCACCACCCTCAATATGCGTCTCCCCGGTAATGCGATTGCTAAGCCCTAGACGACTGGTAGCGCTGCCAAGCGGCCGTGGGTCATAGTCAAAGGAAAACGTGCCATACCCAATCCGAGCAAACCCACCTTCAACCGAATAATCCCACAACCCCTTTTTAAGCATCTGCGAAGTCGCCCAAAAGTTTCTGGTGATGGTTCGAGTCTGGCCGTTAACATCCGTTACTTTCATCTGAATGGTGGAAGGTCCAGTAAAAGTCGGCAGATTATCAATCTCAAACGGCCCACTACCAACCGAACGCTGATAAAGCAGCCGATCGTTAATATAAACATCCACCGCAGAAGGCAAAACCGCGCTCCCAGACAACTGCGGCAAGGCTGTGGTAACCAAATCCGGCCGAAGCCCAAAGTTCTTTTTAAATTGCAGGCCCCCCATGCGAATCGATTGCGACCAACTCACCGAGCTGGTGCTTAAATCCCCGGCCTGCCAAACCCAAGCAAATCGCGGACTGGCATAGGTCCAACTGGTATCTAATCGGTTGGCCAGCAACGAGCGGTAGTCATTGCTCACCAAACCCACGCCCTGTGTAAAAGTACCAATGGGCGAAAACTGATTAGCAATCAAAGTGAGCGAAGTCCCACCCAAAGAGGCTCCAAACTGCGCCCAATCCAAATATCCGGTGCTGTAGAGGTTATAATTAACAAACATTCCGATGGCAGACGGCGTGGTCTTAATATAGGAATTATTTTCCGCAGTGGAAAAAGTCTTTTTCACCCGATAAGAGTCAGGAACAACAAGATTCAACCGCTGCTGCTGCTCGTCATAGTCACACTTCACGTCCGGCAATTGGCATACGTCTATCAACTCATCCGGAGTGCCCTTGGTCGGCAGCACGAGCCCAGCCGTAGCCAACTCGCCCCGCATGGCCTGAAATTTCTTTTTATCGAATACAAAGAACGGGATAATGCTTTTGGTGTTTTCCCCGCTGAGCAATAGCTCCAGGTACATGAGATCGGTGCTCGCGGAGGCTGGTGGCGCTGCGCCAGGCGTAATGGGTGTCTCAGTCGCGCTCTGCGCACACAAAAGCCGGCTTACACAGCAAACTGAAATCAATATGAGCCGAACTGGCCAATTCATCTAAACACCGTGGATTTCAACAATCCACGGTGCGTTTAGATTTCCTACTATTTAGCTGGTTTCACAGGCACGTCCGCCTTGACTTCGGGATTAGGCACAGCAGCAGGCGCTGCTACTTCGGGCGCAGCCTTGATAAGGTCAGCTCGCACAATGGTTGTTCCCGTCATTGGACCTAGGTTGGTGTCCGCAGTCAAAGTAACTTGAGAATTATCTGCAAATCCTTTCTCGAGCTTGGCAGACACCCATTTTTCATTAATGCTTACAAAACTGGTTGTTGTCGTGTCTTTTTCCAGAGGAACAACTTGCCCAGTACTGTCTCTAGCTAGGATAGATTTTACAGTTACGGCCTTACCGCCTTCAATACCTAACTCAACTTCCAGCTTGCCGGCACTCTTTTTGGCGAGCCATAGAAAGTTCATCTCAGGGGCAGTTATCGCTGCACTCACTGTTACCGGTTCTTTGGGCGTATTAATGTTTAAAATAACAGGCTGGCCTAGAGCAAATCCGCCTTTTAAGGGTTCAGAAATCCAAAGCTCCGAAGCTCCTGGCAAAATTCTGGCAGCGCCATTGGAAACAAGCGGGATTTTAACTGGCGCTCCTCCCTTAGGGCTAGCTTGCTCCGCAATAATCTCTCTGGCGAAAAAATGCTTCTTCCCCGTGTTGGTGCCTTTAACAATTAGCCTATCTCCTTGACGAATGGCTTTCCATTCAACTGCGGGTTGGACATCACGAGCGCTAAAAAACACTGGAATTGACATCGTGGTAACAAACATCGCACCAGCAGCTGATTTTTGCAGCATAAGCGGCGGTGGAGGCAATCCGTCTAACATGATGCGATAGGCCTCTTCCCCTTCGACGGGGGTAGATTTGACTCGAACGACTCTAATAATTTGAACTCGATCAGGAGGAACCAAAATCATGGGGGGCGCAATGATCACGTCTTTTGTTGGCACCAGAATGTCCTGACCATTAATCCTTTCCCATTTCGCCACACTGCCTTGGATCGTCACCCCTGCTTTTGAACTATTGCCTATCTGCAGATTATCCATCTTTTTTGGGGCTATTACCTGCAGCTCCAGAGGTGTCACAGAAAAGGCTGTTGCCAAACTGGCATAACCTAGAAAAATTCCTATAAAAGTAGCTTTCGACTTAATCCTCATAGCAAACCTCTCCAATAATAAAGCATAACATAGAATCCCCTATGACTTGTTTTCGAAATGAGCCTTCTCATACGATGGCTTAGTCTATGACGAAAGCAAAACTCGGGTTGTATTCGGTCTATTTCAGCATTTGTGCAGTGCTCACGATTGCCATGGTGAGATGCGCTTGGTTGGTGCCCTACTTGCCCACCAATGATGGACCGATGCACCTTTATGGTGCGTATCTTAAGAATCGTTGTACAGATTTAAACCTACTTGGCTTCGCAAAATTGGGCTTCATACCCTTAAATCCCTATCAAGGATTTATGATTATTATGGCTCCATTGGAAAAATGGCTGGGTTGGCAGGTAGGAATTAAAGTCGCGCTAAGTATCATCCTAGTTTTAAACGCCTGGGGGTTCTGCGCACTGGTAATCGCTTTTAAACCAAAAAGAATCTGGATTTCATTTTTAGGATTTCCGTTAGCTTGGTCTTGGAATCTCTATATGGGATTCTTCGCTTTCGCGATCGGTACGGGGATTGGCTACTGGATATTGGCATATGTACTGATTGTAAAAAACTGGAGATGGAAAAAGTGGTTAATTCTATCAATTCTCTTTTACGTTCAAGCCTCAGCCCATATATTCACGGCCGTTTTAACAGGCTTTACCGTTGCGACCTTCATATTAGCGGCTGAGCCCACATGGCATAAGCGGTACCAAAAGTTGAAAACACTGGTTTGGACTGGCATGCCTGCCTTAATAATCGTCATGGGAACCCTGATTTCGCTAGAACGCCATCCTGACCTGGGTACTTTTAATATTGTAACCAATGGGGTTCACGAACTACTGAATATATTGCCCAAAATAGTGGCACCTGGACCAACTTGGTACGCCAATCTTTGGATGCTGGCTATCCTACTAAGCATTATTTATTCAGTTACTAAATTCAGAAAAGGGCAGCTAAGTTTTCCAGAGAAAATCTTTTTAGGAATTGCCCTATTATTCTGGTTTCTTGCAATCTTTATTCCCCGCGACATCAGCAGCTGGCAGTTTTTTTCTCAGAGATTCGTAACCTTGGGTGCTGTATTTTCACTTTTGCTGATTCGACTAGAGGATCTTGGCTCATCAAAACGAGCTATGACATTGAATGGCATTGCGTTCGCACTTATCTCATGCGGATCGCTTTGGGTTATAGGGAGCACCAACAAGGCCCTGGCAGAAGGATGCCCAAGTATCACAGCTCTATTAGACATGCCTGCAAACCTTGAGCTCAATCGTTCTAATCATTTCGTCCCTTTAGAAGCCAACTGCGGCGAAAGCGGCCTTAAATCGAGCACCTTAGTGCCCTACTTAAACAGAGATCTTCAAGCAGGCGCGCTAGCTGCGGTGGCAACAGGTTCATGGAGCACATTTGCGTTCAGCGTTTATGCGCCCTGGATGAATTGCGCTTTAAAAGCGAAAGAAGACGCGTTGCCGCCTGCTCCCTATGACGCATTCGGGCTAAAACTGCTGAACAGCCCAGATGTCCAAGGCCTCATGCTACAAGGGAAAAAACCTCCACATAGCGCAGTTTTACGCATGGCTGGCTCGGGCGTCGCCTATCAATATGATGGTATCTTTGTAACCGGCCTAAACGATACATATATAGAATGGCTTAAAGAACTCGGCTTCATAGAAGACTGGGCAAATGGATCAACAGGGTTTTGGCATTTCAAACCGTGCAGCGTTCAATTAAAGCTCGCACCAGGGGCCCCACCACCTGAGAAAGTAGACCTTGGCTGGCAGGGATATGATAATAATATCATAATTGGCGCGCACTTAGACCGGATCTCTGCAAACCAATACAGCATTCCGTATGCCCTATGCGGCCGAACTTGGCTTAAGACTTACCCAGAAATTAAAGGCGAATTAACGATTATTGATCCTTTTGGACGCAAAAACCTAAATAATAACGTCAAATTGATAGAGTAACCTCGGATCTGATCTCCAAATTCGTCATATTTTTAAGCGCGATGCAGAAAAATTAGACACCTAAGTTGCGGTGGCGAAATCGAATTACTACATATTCTCCACGTGACAAAACTCTAACCGTCACAATAAAGGGGGATTAAAATGTTTAAATCAGGAAAAAATATTGTTCGTTCGGAATTGTTTCAACTAGGTTCAGTAGTCGCCATAGGTCTTGCCGCTTTCGTAGGCACACAATACGCCGGGCTGGGCGCAGGTAACGGCACCTTAAATCTGGCACGTGCCGATGCCGCTAGCACAGTAACAAGTGCGACCGGACAAGAAAGTTGGATTGAATTAGTTGCAAGCGGAACTGGACATTGTGACACATTCAACGTCGATCCGCAGCCAGCGAAAGGCTACAGAGCCACGCCTAACGCGTCCACGCTCACCTACGACTTCAACGGAGCTCAAGTGGGTATTGCATGCACCAAAGGGATTTACGTTGAAGAAATTAAGCTAAAAGATATTAACGGATTTAGCACGGGTTCCACCAAAGCTAACCTCCAATTTATCACCGACGCAGGTTCTGCTGGTGCTGGTGGCCAAACTGACGGTGTAGACTTAGTCTATCAAAAATCGCCTAATGCGACACGATGTATTCCAAACGGCGCTTCAGTTATTAAAGGTACTTCAACTGCAGATTTGGTTGAAGCAAGCGAAATCGCAGCTGGTCAAAGTCAGAACTTAATCAGACCATTTACTGGCCTTGGACTTGGTGAAGCAAATGCTTGCTTGGTTAACTTTGATCTTCGTATGAGAGACAATGGCGCTAAAGTCCCACTTGGTGGTTCCGCAAGCTCCAGAGTGTATGTTCAGTACACCATTCAATAAGAATCACTTATAGATATCATGAGAGCCAGATTAAATCTGGCTCTTTTTGTTTTCGGCTCTTCTAATATCACCCCATTGCCAAACCAATTAAAAGCAATACAATATTTAATAACTTAATTTAATTTTTACGCCAATCTATGAAAAATTTTTTTCTAATATTCAACCTGGCTATTAGTACCCAGGCACAGAATTTAACCATCTTAAAAAGTGGCATTTTTGAAAATGCAGTCTTTGACCGAGTTTGGGTAGATGACACCGTTGAGACTGACTTAGAAGTAGCGTTTAATAACTGTACATTCAATTATCTAACCTTCCGTTCCATACTACCCGCTCCCTACATTTCCGGCTGTATGCTACGCAACTCTCGAAATCGAATTTACTCGGTCTTGGGATGCACTGTCGCGCAGAGTATTGTTTTTGATGACTGTATCGGAAATGGCGGCGGCAATGTTTTCGTGGAATTCAATAAAGTTTCATCGCCGAAAGTATCGGTTGGCGAGCACTTCGCTCAAAGTTCAAAAGGCAAGGGCTCGTTTTCGATTACAAGCTCTGATATAGGCGCCTTCACCATAGGAAAGTTTTTCGCTTTAGGTGGTGAGGAAAACAAATATACTTTAAGCCTGCAAGACACCAATGTTGATCGCCTCATCACAGAGTCAAACTTCGGCTATCGCGGTAATACCGGACGCCTCGACATCTTCTCCAGCCGTATAAACGATTGGACGTTTGGGCGCACCGAGTTAGAAGCTTGGGGTAATATCCATATAAATGCAACTTCTAGCCAGTTGAACTCAGTCTCATTTGGATTAACTCAAGCTGACGCCAATTTGGGTTCAGCTATGCGGACCTTAGATTTCAGCCATAGAGGGCTGAAAACTATAACAGGCTACTTACCAAGCATTCCAACCATAGATCTTTCTTACAATCTTCTAACGACCATTCCTAAGATCTTATCCCCAACCACCCTAAACAAACTCGACCTCCGTGCTAACCCTGCCCTTGTCGGTATTCCAAAAACAGGCACTTGCGGCCAAAACCAGATTCTTACCTATTTTGACACCAATTGCGAAGGCGACTGGGTTGCTCTCTCGGGCACCATTGGTTCAGCCCTAAGCTGCACCGGTGCTGGATGCAGCACCCGTCTAACCACCTGTAACAACTGCACCATTGGACAAACCTGCAATATATTGTCTCCAGCGCAACCTGGCTTGGTTTGCAAGGCCCATACTCCTACCGAAGCGCTTACAGGCTCTAGAACGGCTCCTTCTTCACTAAGCCACTCCCAGTCAGCATCCCTGACTGCGCCTCTTATTCTGCCTCCACCGACACGTACAAGCAGCCAAGCTCCTAGCGGCTTTGTCTCAACCAGCAATTCTGAAACACGAGAACCCCACTCCCTGTCACGTGGGAACACTGAAACTGCTTCTTTGGCCATTCAAACGCAATCCAACGTAGTCGATTTGCCTAAATTGGACGTTTTGAAACCCAAACTCTTGGCCCACGAGACAACCCCACAAGCGATACCAACCGTAATAACCGCCTCAGCGAACAATATCGGAGCAGTTTCCGCCATCGCCAGCGTTATTAAAATGTCGCCCACAGGAGCAACCCAGAACTCCAAAAACCAGGTCATCCAAGGCATTTTCGCTTGCCAGACAAACCAACCTTATGAAAATAAAGCGCCGAGCTGGAGCGATTCTCCGACACAGCTTCAACTAGGGAGCTCCCAAGCGAGCTACGCTTTAGGAACCGTGGCAGGCAACGTGGCTATCATCGGAGGCGCTGGAGTAGCATCTAAGGCACTGTCGATGAAATTCCCCAATCAAGTGCAGTTTCCAGGCTCTGTGATTTTCCCAATCTTACTTTTAGCTGCGCCTACAACAACCGCAGCAGTAGATGTTGTCAGACATGGCGAAGGCGCTGAGCAAATTGCCGGATATGCTTATCTAACATCACAAGCCATCGGACTTATTGTACTAGGCAAAATGATGATCAAGCCAACTTTCCAAGCGCAATGGGTTTTAGACGCAGCAGGTGTAGGCGGGTGGCAAAGTGTTCCAGGCACGCAGTACGCAGAGAAATTCCTGCCACTTTTTCAAGATTATCAACCAACCAAACCTTGGTTTATTGCTGTTGATGCTGCAACCGCTGTAACCGCAGGCGCAATTGGCGCTTTTGACAGTGAGCATTCAAGCTGCAATCTCGTATTATATACAGCCACGGGCCTGAGCGCGGTATATACGGGCGCCCTACTTCGACATAATCCCTACGCAGACAAGCCCGAGCAAGCTTTTGCCATGGCAAGCGCCATGACCCAATTAACGGCACTTTCGCTAAGCACAGCAGCTCAAATTAAACAAAGCGAGCCAAACAGCTGGCTTAATCGGGGTGCTAGCTATCTCATGTCGGGTTTACAATTCGCGAGCATAATCAAGGTCGGCGTTGATATTTCGATGTTTTTCTACAACCTGTGCAAAGCGCGTAGAATGGCTGAGGGCGGGGATCTCGGCCAGGGGCTGTTGGTGGTGCCAAACCCGTTGAATAAGGTTTGACAGTCTGCTGTCTTACAGTGTTCAGATGCGTCGATTTCCCACCTCAACAGAACTACTGAGCATCTTAAGAAACGTGCTTGTACTCGCCGGATTTGCAAGTATTATATTAGGTATTATTGGAATCTTTTATGAACAGAATTCAAGGCATTACATTGCAAGAAAAAATTAAAAGCTTAGATTTTTCCATAATTATCGACAAAATGGTGGCGCATCAAGGATGGATGCGTGCCGATGCAGAACAAACTGCAGCATTATATCGCAACTTTTTATTTCTGCAGGCTAGATATCCCAACAAACGCCTTCCTCCGTCTGAAGATGTAGATGAATTTTGGCACAACCACATACTGGACACAGAACACTACATTGCTTCCTGCGACCTAATTTTTGGAAAATATCTTCATCATTACCCTTATTTTGGGATAGACGGAAAAACAAATTTTAATGACTTAAGCGATGCATTTACTGAAACCCAACAGCTTCATCTCGAAGAATTTGGCACTCCTATTTACCAAGTTAGGAGTTGGTTTGACAGATTGGTTTCAGCTGTATATTTATTGTTCAAGATTGGTACAAACCGGTTAAAATAAAATCTAAAGGAGATATCTAATGCTAAAAATCATTTCAATGTTGTTCAAAACAAAGAAAGTTGCGAACGCAGCTTTTTGCGATGGAAATCCAGATAATTAATATTCGCTAAAAGGGTAGCCAGATGGGAGACTTTAAGCGCATTTTATCATCTGCGATAGCTGCCTTCATCGGAGCAAGAATTTCAGTCTCTTTTGCCATATATTCGTTGTCGAAAGAGGCTACTTGAATACATACATTTTCAAATTTTAAATCCCAAGTATCAAACTGAAGAATTAGCCTCTTTACTTTTTGACCCACTTCATCTCCAAAAGTTGATTGTGCTTTGAACCCCGCTCGAATTAGCGATGCAACCGCTTCTATTCGACGAATGTTAGCGTTATATAGTTCCACTCGTTCTTCGCTTTCTTTGGGAAAGAATTTACATTTCTCCCGAATCAATAATCGAGTTAATCGGATATTAGTTATAGCGATAGCAATCTCATCATGAACCGCATTTTTGCTCGACAGATCAATTTCAAACGCTCTGGACTGATCCCTTACCTCTAAGCGCACAAGGGTCACTATGACAGTTAAAAATCCTAAAAACACGGGAGCCGTGAAGTTTCGGGTGAGCCATTTTAATGCTCCGACGAATGGTGCCATATGGTGCATTATCTCCTATCTGGAGATACAACAATCCAGGGGGCCTAGGCTAATCCTGTCGGTTTAGATAGTCGCTTGAAATGTATAACCCTGATTAGCTGCGGCAGGCTAATCTAAGGCGGTCGTAGTCCAATGAGTTCGGCTCATGAGCCCCCATCTTTGTACATCCAGTTCTGCTTACGAACCGTCACATCTGGCTCTTTAACCACTCCCGTATTCCTGCTGCGCTCCCTTTCAGCTTGGAGCCGGATCATCTTATCCATTGAAGCGATCTGTGCTTTTTGGGTATTCACTGTTTTGAGCAAACTTAAGCATCGTTCAGCAAGTTCTTTGGCAGACATGCTGGCCAATTGAACATCTATTTGCTCCTCCGCTTTAGCTTGCACAGGCAAGAAGAGCACTTCATAGGGCGCGATGTTTGAATATTTAGTCGGCGCGGCTTTCTTGAGCAGGCCCGCTCCCATTAAGACACGCAGGTATTTAGAAACGGTGCTGGGCGAGCAGCACATCTTTTCTGCAAGGGGCTTACAGCTTAAATAGACGGTGGGATTTTTCTCATCGCACTCCCGGGCAATCAATAGCCAAAGATATTTAGCTTTAATCGGAAGGTTGGCACCAAAAACATGTTCATTCAGCATAGGTCTCCCAGACCTCCTGGGTGGAGATCAATGTTGACAAGTGCCTGCTGAAATCTTTATGTTGAGTTCAGCTTACGGGCTGGCCGTCTCCGGTAATTTTGCGATTTAGGGAGACGGCGTTTATGTCCCTAACAGACTAAACGAACTCGTTTTGAGATTGCCATCGGATGTTCTTCCGATTCCGGGCTGACCCACTGCGGAGAGAGCATTATCAAAATCAACTATATCCTTGGCACCGCTGGGTCCGGTTAGTTATCGAAAATATGCCTCATCGACAAAATAAAATCGGGCAAAGTCCCGTCTTCCTTCGCTAGCTTTACCAATTCGGGCCCAACAGTTTTCATTTGACCACATTTACTAAGGCGCTCATCGATTAATCTGGCAATATAGTTTGGATCATGCCTTGCAAACGTATCGACAAATTGTTGCTCAATTTCACAATCAGGCGTTCTCATAATGGCCAGCGAGAGCGCTAAATCTGGAAGGTCTCGGCCAGAAAATCTCTGGGCATTACTTCCAAAATCAATCAAGACTGGGGTTTCTCCGCGGAACATAATATTCATTGGTGAAATATCTTCGTGCTTTACATCCAGGGCATGTAGTTCATTCACTGTCACCGCGAGTTCAAGCGCTATTTGCGCAAACTTTTCCTCGTTAACTGCGGACAGATTCTTCTTTGTAAGCCTTTCATAAACCGCGGCAACCTTGCCATCGGGAGCTTTTAGAATGCGCTTTATTTTGATAACACCAGGAAGATTTTGACCAACCAGCATCCGAACAAAAGCCAATACCTGCCACGACTCATCGGTTTTTTCTATCCGAAGAACATCGTCTCCGTATGCATAAACCTGGTTCTGCCCGCCGGATCCAACTGGATTAAGTTCGGAAACATCAATCGGGCTGCCCGGCTCAACAGGCAATCCTTGCACAAAATCGGTCCTACAACCCTTAAAACCTTTTAAATCCAGACTAGCAAATCGGTCCCAGAAAGGCAGCGTTCGATAGGCTAGCTCGCCTCTTTCCAGTCGTTGAATAAGAACAGGATGTTTGTTTCCCTGAACCAGCAAGATAGCCCCAAGCTCCGTTCCCGGTTCGTCTGATGCCTTTGCACCATCAAATTCTTCCAATTGAACGATTCTAGTATCAAGCAATAGTTTTAGAAGCCTGAGCTCCAACGAAGGCAGCTCACTAAGCTTAAAATATAGTCTCTCGTCATTTTGGTCCATTGATATTATCGGGCTATACTTGAAGTCTGTTTCGAAGCTTTTCAAGTTGTTGATATCTCTCTCGGAAGCGAATCCTCTTTTTATGAGTTCGTAGGACGTCAGCCCTTTATTTTTCAGCCGATTAATGGCTTTCCTCTGAAACTCAACCGAGCGCTCCAATATACCGATATCATAGAGAGAAATCTTTGAATTCGATAATTTCCGCCGAAGTTTCTCAAGGTCATCATGCGACGTAGTGGCTTTAATGGCGTCTCGCAAAGATTCGTAGGTTTCGGGCCGGGCTGGTTGCGGCAATGGCTCACTGCTGCAGGCTGCCAACCCACAAAGAATCATCAGAAAAATGGATAGGTTATTCTTCATACGTATTTAAATCCCGCAAACTGCGGCTTGTTTGGCACTGTGAAATTCCACACACTTATTAGCAAGTCGCTTCTTGGCTGCCTCATCCGATTTAAGCTCGCAAGATTGTCGCGTACAACTGAGTGTCATGGCCGTTAAAAATTCAGAACATGCATCTCGATTTCGGGATGCTTTTTGGGCTTGCATTTGACTCAAGATTGCGGCCACATCGCAAACGTGCGTCGCACCTTGAGTCGGTTTTTTGCAATTAGCATAGCATTTTTTAAATTCTTCTTCGAGAGAGATAATCGGCAAAATGCCATCAGGATTCGACGTTTTTTGATCATGATTAAGTTGAGTACTATCTGAACCACAAGAGATACCAAAAACAAATATGATTCCAATTAATATGCGGTTGATTTTCATAAGGCCCAACTTTAAACTCTATTTGGATTTGGTCAATGAAGTAGCATTTATCTCAGTCAGCCTTTCCTTCGCAATTTCCGCAACCACTGACCATTCATCATTGAGCATTGTTGCAAGAGTATCGGCAGTTGTATTTCGGTGCCCCGCCACCGAACGTCGAATGGTCTCATCCTCATCTTTCGCCAGAATTGCTAGTACGTCAGAGGGAGCCCTTCTTTTACTCGCAATCATGCTTCTTACACGTCTATCTCTATCTACTGCAAGGATCCGAATAATTTCATCCGGAATCGTCTTGTTATGAGCAACCCACATACGCATACGGGGATGGTTATCTATAACTTCTTTCCAAATCTCAAATGTGGCAATTCCCCAAGAAGCGATAAATTGCTCGCCATCGATCTCACTGCAGCGCAATCTTACAAACTCATCTGCTGATTCTAACACTATACTATTTGACATTTCTCAATTCCTTCCAGGGAATAAACTTTCCAACATCGCTCTTGTGTTTATCATCGATAAAATCACCGAATCGAGTTGCATCTGTCTCCCATTGCAAACCCTTATTGGTTTCTTTAAAAACTTTCCAAGTTGATCCACCATGTCCGGCTGTGTCCTTGGACCACCAACGCGGCTCATTTTTAGGCGAATTAGGATCTTTCATGATTATTTTGAACTTCGGATGAAACAGTACTTTTTCAGGATTAGTTATTGCCCATTCCTTTGCTTCTGCATCGGTATTGTGGACATTCTTTAGCACCGCTCGCCCAAGGCGAGTGGCAGGGAGCAACACTTCAGCTGTCAGGATCCCTGCATTTTTAAGAGATGGCTCTTGGTAAAGCTCGGTGGCTGCTCTTTTCACAGCAGGATAATTTGTGGCAACTCCAAATCCAACCGCACCCAGACCCTGAACTAACCGTGCATTTAGTCCATCTTCGTCCGTATAAATCAGCGGATTATTCTTGGCATACGATAATAAATCGCACTCCTGAGGCGAACGAACACACTCTTCAGGAGACTCTAGGAAAAATCGATCGGCCGAAGTAAATTGATGAGTTTTGGGGTCGTAATCACGCTCTCCCATTGCAATGAAGCCAGTTTCAGGATCTCGACCTTGACCAGCGTAATCAAAATATTCAAAAATTGGCTGGTATTCTTTACGCTCACCAAAGGCAGATGGGATTGAAACCACATCACCTATCGCAAGTATGCTACCGACCTGATCAAACAAACAAGGTTGAAATTGACCATCTATCAAAATTCCGAGGTCTATGCCTTCGACCGCAAACTTCTCATATATATGCTCTGCCGTAGCTACGATACCGTTGAAACGAATATGTTCTAAGTTGCTACCGCTATATTTACCGATACGATGGCGATTTTCATCGTATAACCCCCTTCCTGGGGCAGAAAGAGAGTTCGACTGTTTAAGATTAAAGGGGGCTTCTTGCAGCGTCTTATCCGCCGCATAAACAAAGCTCAGCATCTTTGGGTCACAGGTATCTGCTGAAGAAGTAAACTGAGCATGGTCAATCAGACCGCGGTCATTTAGGCTCCAGCTATACGAGCCCTGGTGTGAGCTATGACCTATGCGGCCCTGCGTCAGAGAGTCATAATCGACATGAAATGTCTGATTATGGGGCAAATCGATTTTCGAAACTTTGCCCTGATTATTTCGTGAAATCGAGAACGTTTGGTTTCCAATACGAACTAAACCCAATTGCCTATAATCGTCATAAACAAATTGTTTGGTGTAGATATTGGAAACATTTTGCTCAATCAGCCTTCTAAAATTGTCATATCCAAACTCAAGAGCTATTGAGAGTCCGGATTTAGTCGTTAGAGAACTTAGTTCCGGCTTATCATCCGGTGTATAGGAAGACTTCTTCATGAACTCAGCATGGTCTACTTGAGCAACCGCATTGCCCTCATAAGAGAATTCGTATCGCTCTAACCCGCGGAGCATTGTTTTAACGCGACCCGCAGCGTCATACGCATATGTCTCACGTACGCCCAGAACAGTTTTTTCGGAAAGACGATCATTTGCGTTGTCATAGCCATAGACAGCACCGGCAATGTTAGAGCGAGTAATATTTGATACTCGCCCGAACATATCAAAATCAATCGTGTGGATATTACCGTCCGGAAGAGTAATCTTCCGAAGGCGCCCCAAAACATCGCGCTCATATATGTAAGTCTGACTTAGCTCATCGGTATAAGCAATTGGCTGGGAGGTGCTCAGGTCAAGTACGTTACTGGTAACATATTGGTCATTCTCTTCCGAGCTCGCTTTAAAGCCTGCTGCGTCAACTTCAAACCGATGAGTCATATGGTTACGATGACTCGAGGTAACGGCAGAATCTCGAGATAGAATACCAAACAACTCAGAACTCTCCGTTTCGGAAAGTACTGCATTGGCAGACTCAAGATCCTGGAATGTAAGTTGTGTCGGATTCAGGCTCAAAGAACCCAAATCGATTTGTTGTTCCTTATTCCTGGCCAAGACTTTACGATACAGCGGTCCAAAATACCAACCTGTCTGACTTTGCGTACCCTGGGTCAGCAGTTCACCATCGGCACTCGTTAACATTGCTGTTTTCGTGAGGATTTCAGATAAGACACCCGGACAGGTTTGAGTCGGTAAACGATATGAGTATTCTGACTGTTGACCTAGATTGGTTGATGCCTGTTTGAGCCTCTGAAACTCATCATAAACAAAATTTTGAGTCAACAGTTCGGTACTTCCACCCTTGGACAACAAACCGGAAACGGCGTCGGCTTCCGGTGAATAGGCGGTCATATTCCGCCAAGTGCCATCAGGGAACTGCAAGGACTTCAGAACCTCAAACACGGCATCGTAATGTAAAAATATCGTCCCTTTGCCTGGTTGGGTCACATTCTTAAGAACAAGCTTATCGTCATAACCAAGAGCTATCTTTTGCAGTCTCTCTGTTGCGGTCGCCAGCTCGAGATTTGTTGGCAGTCCAGCCTGGTTATAAGTAGTTAAGGTTGTGTAGGTAAAATCTGGTCCAACGAGTGTCTCGTTCGCTTTCAAACAAGCACGCGAATCAACATAAGAAACTAATCTCTCTAGCAAGCCTAGAGAAGCATTTTCTCGAGTTTGATTGGCACACAGGCGGTCATGCGCTAGAAAATCGATAGAGCGCCTAACAATTGGCTCACCTTTGCTAAGATATGCCTGGATTGTCTTGATAAGCTTAGGATAATGAATGCCGTCCAAGAAATCGCTCTTCCACTCATGAGTTTCTACTTCAAACAGCCCTTTAACTCGTTCATCCTGCTTGCGGATTTCGATTGGTTTCGGTGAATGCTCCGCACTCGTCATAAAATCGGTTTGTACTGAAACCTGTGAATCTCTTGTTTTGACCTGAGCAAAGCCAATCAGCTGGCCAGTCGCCAAATCTACCCGCGGGTCAATAAACTCGTATTCTGTCTTTTGGGTGCCCTTTCCAGCTGTCGAGACGGTGAGAGACTTCGGGACAATAAAAGGCCTTGGCACGCCAGGCTTAAAATCGGTCCATTGGTATTCGAAGTCCAGAACAATGCCCTGGCCATTGTCCACTTGCGTGAGTAGACCCGTTGACGGGCCATTGAGGTTGTAAACAACCAGTCCCAATGAGTAATGCATCATACTAAGCTGGTCATCAGGAGTTCCGCTCAGATTAATGGAGTGGGGGACTTTCGAGCCCCGTGGGCGTTCCTCTAAGCTTTTCGCGGAAACGAGATGAAATCTATCACCACGGTTAATCAGCAGATGCCCATCTAAGATTGCGTCCATCAGGCCATCTCGATTAATATCCACAAAGCTCAAGTCAAACTTTGCTATTGCCAATGCAGGTATCCGGTCCGCTTGAAATGAGTAGAAAATGACCTCAGGGCCAAAATCCATTTGGCCTCTCCCATGCCAAACATAAATTCCGGAATCGGCCTTGCCAACAATGTCGAGCAATCGATCACCGTTAATATCCACGAATTGGTATTCTTTAATCTTTTTGGAGCCCACTCTTTGAAACGACTTCGTTATGGCATCCGAAAACTTAATTTCATCTTTAGTAGACTGATTGAGATAGTAAGTATATTGGCCTTCGATCAACCTAACTAAATCTGGTTTCAAATCACTATTCAGGTCAGCTAAGTGGGTTGCATCCTTAAAAGAACCTTGTTCGCCACGAATTTGTAAATCCTTTTCAAAACGAACTTTTCCCTCAAGGCTGCAGACAACAACTCTCGTCCGAGCCCCTTCCGGGCCAGAATCGTTACGAACAACCAACTGCTGAAGCTGGTCCTGAAGGCCTGCTGGTCTAATCAGTAACCGTCGAAAATTACTGTAGTAGTCCCCTGAAGGAGGGCACAGTTCATCACGAACAGCTGTGACGTAATTCACATGTGGCACGAACTGGCCGTCCTTAGTCTGTAAAAAAGACATAAGATTTTGCGCGACTTCTATGTCTACCAAGCCATCTTGGTTAAAGTCTACGAAAGTCACACTGGCGGCATAAAACTGGTCAAACTTTAGTCTAGAGACCAGGTCTGTGAAATTATTCGCGACAATTTGGTAGGGCCGCTCCAAGAATCGCCCATAGCCATCATAATGATAGGTAACTGCAGGCGGTCTATCGCCGGAAGCAAATTCGGTCTCAACCCGAGAAAGATAGAATGTAGCGCCATTGTCTACGTTCTCATGCCGCAAGTAGAATTTTTTGCTAGTCTGAAATTTCTGGCCGTTCCAATGCTTAAAGACGATTACACTGACTCTTCTGTCGAGAGTCGTTTCAAGCTGACAGCTTTCATAAGCCCTGACTGGATTGCCGATTGTTTCGTATTCGATTTCAATTTCATATTGAAATCTTTTCTTGCCACCGTAACGAACTATTTTTAAAAATGGCCGTCCTGAAGGATTCTCTTCATATTCAAAAACTGTCGCATGACCTTCTCGATCTCTAACATCAACTAAATACCAGGCGAAGTCTCCATAAGCCTTTTCAAAACGGAAGACTCTCCCATCCGGGTGATAAACTATAAATCCGCTGGTTGACTTGCTAACTCGCAAATCAAGTTCCAATCCTTTCGGGTAGTAGACCTTCCCCTCAAGACTAACTTGGAGCTTTCCCCAAGGACTGGAAAACGAACCTCCCGTGCATTCGACCTCGCCTACTTCTGCATAGCGTTGAATGCTTAATGATGAGCTCCAGCCCTTGCCCCACTCTGATAAACCACCGCGATGAGAATACGAAGGCAATGGGTGATGGAGAATGTTTCCCCGATTCTTGGGTAGCTCAACAGGAAATGGAAGCACAACGCCGCCCAGCGCCAGTGATTCGCCAGAAAAACCGAAATGAGCATAATCCCCTTTTAAGGTGGTTGCTTTGGGCGTTGTCAGAAGATGGCTATGGACCCAAAGATTCTGCTCCGCAGATGAAACGGCTAGGCTGCTAAACGCAAATGCGGCAGTACATAAAGCCCGCAAAAACCAGGCCATAAACATCATAATCTATTCGCCTTATTTCGGGTTTGTTCAGAGGGTCGTTTAAGATATTGATAGGGTTCAGCCGATCTAGATTTATCCTCTTCACTTAATCTGCTCAGTCCAATTTCAAGAAGTTTGTCCTCAATGATCTTAGAGATTGGGTCAGGGCTTGTTGGCATTGCCATGCTACCCCTTTTTTTTCGAAGAAATACTATCTCATCTAGGATTGATTGCTGTCTATTTTCTTGCATAATTAAATTTCGAAAAATTTGGCTATTTATAAAGTCAAGAAATTCATATCTACTACCCGTCAGTAGCGATTCAAGAAAGCCAACTAATATGCCACTGAAACTTGAATATTCAATTTTCCTCTCGTGACTCAGATTATTCCAAGCATCTTGGAACTTCTGATGGATTGGATTTCCGTCTGCTATACAATCACTGAGTTTTTTCATTTCGGCCTCCAAAAGACTCGGGAGACTCTGAAGCTCAACAGCATCCCTTGTTTCTGTTACCTTATTGGTTCGAACCCTATCCAAGATTTGGGCAATAATTCTGTCATCGGCAGCCCAGTTTTCATAACCTTTAGGCGTTTTATTGAAAAAACTTGAGCCATCGAAATAGTAACCGGGCAGCAATCTCTTCGAATCAGTTATACCGAAAGCAGCTGACAATTTAGATCGATAGTCCGCCTGAGTATCCTCATCAATATTTTCTCCAATGGTACGGTTAACAATCCCAATAATATTTCCAGAATAACTTTTCGGAAGGGTATCTACTATACTGCTCATCGTACTTATAAATTCCTGGGACTGTAGACCAATCCCTTCGGGTGGAAAAACAACCGCGATGGCATTAAAAGAAACATTCGCCAAAATGTTTTTTATTTTAGTCAAATGTTCTTCATCTTTTTGTGGTCCCCGCGTATCAGGGAGTCCAGGAGTGTCCCAAAAATTGACGACCAAGTCTTTTGTCGTTACCGTATACCTTAAAACTTCTTCCGTTTGGCTCTGCCCGTCTTCGTTCAGGAAAACCTCATATTTCTTATACATCTCAACTGTTACCGGAGTATCTCTTCCTTTATGTTTCAGCGGGATGACAATATCCAGCTCGTCTCCATAGGATCGGCCTCGCAGGTGGTTATAGAAGATATTAATCAGAGATGACTTTCCAGCCCCACTCTTACCAAGAAGTAAAATATTAATTTCTTGTTTTGGACTTGGAGCCATTAGCGCTAATGCTAATATTGCTTTAAGAAGAAACATAAAGCACTCCCTATAGGTCTGAATCAATCTCTAGATTTAGAACTTTATTGGCCATCTGAGTATAGATCTTTTTCAACAACAGATGCGGTGTCAGCTGCTTCTTTTTGTCTTCCTCAGACAAAGTACGCTCACTGATTTCCTTCATTTTGTCTTCGAGGTCCTTGATTGTTGCGCTCATGTCTGTTGTCATTGCAAGTTCGTTCCGTCTGTTCTGAAGGGCTACAATAAAAGCTAGAAGTTCTTTCCGTGCTGTTTTAAGCTTCTCTGGTTCCTCCTCGTTCGCCTTAATTGTATTTTCATGTTTAGTGACCTCTGAAACAGCCGCATTGTGTTCACCACGTTGTCCTTCGTCTTCGTAATTTTCTGTTTCTTGATAGGCAACCAATTTACATTCCTTGGTTTCTAAATATGTGGTGTGTCTACATGTTGTACTGCTACCGTATTCACGATAATTAGACGTGCAGGTTTCTCTGGGGGCTTTACAAAATTCTTCCGATTCATCATAAACGGTACAACCCTTCCAGCCACAATGAGTCCATTGATATTTCACGCGAGTTACTTGCCGTTGCTTTTTATAGTGCTGGTTGGCGTCTCTCCTACGCTCTTCATGTGCAAGATTTATTGTGGCGTTATTTAGTATCTGTTTAACTATTGTGTGATTTCCGACATTAAAGTTCAGCGCTGTTATATTGCCTTCCAAATACTGCATTAGGCTCTGCAGCTCCACGACCTCTTCGCGAGGGGCTGCCTTATGTTTCCGAACCTGATCAATAATTTGGGCAATTACCATGCCATCTGCTGCCCAATTGAAGGGACCTCTGGGTGTCTTATTGAAGAAGCTAGACCCATCAACGTAAAACCCCGACAGCTTCTTTGAATCGTCTCCGCCAAACGCAGTTGATAATTTGGTCCGAAAATCCGCCTTCGTGTCATCATCGATATGGTCTCCAATAACCCGAGTAAAAATCCCAATAATATTCTCGGAGTAACTTTTTGGAAGATTGTTGACTATATTGTTCATGGTCGTCAAAAATTCCTGTGACTTTCTGTCAAACGCATCGGGCGGAAGAGCAATGGCAAACGCGTGGATATCGACAGTCGCAAGTGCGTTTTTAATCTTTCTTACGTGCTCTTCATCTGCTTTGGGCCCTTTGGTATCTGGTATCCCTGGAGTATCCCAAAGTGTTATATCCAAGTCTTTCGTTTCTATTTTATACCAATAAACCCCTTGTGTTTGGCTTTCGCCAGCAGGACCCGGTTTTAACCCCCAAAGCTCAGCATACCTATCAACGTTTACTTCGTAGTCTTTCGTGCCATGTACAAATGGAATGACATACTCTCGGTCGTCTACATAAGATTTGCCCAATAGGTGATTGTAAAACATATTAATCAGCGCTGATTTTCCAGCGCCGCTTTTACCAAGCAGCAAGATATTAATTTTCTGCTTAGATTCCTGAGCTAAAAGGACAGAATCAAACACGCCAAAAAACAAACTCAGCAATAGCAATTTTCTAATCAACATAAATAACTCCTTATTTAATCGGCTTTCCACATCTATTTGAGACAACTTTCATAACGAGAAATATGTCCGTTAACTTTTCCGGATAGGCATCATCCGCTACTGGCAGGTCTCTTGCTAAAGCAGTCAGTGTACCCGTGCCTTTCAGTGCAAAATTGTAACTCGTAAAAGGAGACAATCCTTTCCCGGTATTGCGACCTGTGGTCACATCACTTCGCATATATTCTGTCACATCAGCCATCAGCTGTTGGATATTAATAAATCCTAGGCTGATCGGGTGACTTCGCAACTTATCATCACCTAACGTCCATTTTTGAGAACCAAATTCCGACGGAAAATCCAGTTCATACCCAACTTGCATATCAATTTTTGCAGTATGGAGAAACTCTTTCAAGTAAGACCCAACCAGTGTATTACTATGCCCAAACAACAACGCCATATCCACAATCACCGGAGCTCCATCGTGACGTGATAACATTCCCAAGGCAACCGCAGATTGATACAAATCTTCGGGCTCGAGCTTCAGGCCTAAACTTTCAACGTTAGGTTCATCAATAAACAGGTGATCCCAAAATATTTTTGCACGTTCTTTAGATATTGTTGGAACTAATATTTTTTCTCTTTCATCCAACTCCAAGTTAGGTCTTGGAATTCGAATCACGACAATCTCTTCGCCTGTCATTACCCCAGCATCCGCTGATATATGGCTTAAAACCTGCTCCACTACAAACTTGGCTTTTATTGCCATCGTTTCGAGATCGACATCTCCATTGTGTATCTCTATTTCCGAAGCGATCTTATCCGCATGGTATAAGCGGAGAATCGGCAATAAAAACCGGGTTGCTTCTCGAATTGTTTTCACCACCATGTGAAACAGAGGGATATGGCGACCAGTTTTCACCAATCGACTCTGACGAGAAAGCAGATGCTCTTTATATCCAGTTTGAGCGTCTAGCTGCCGCTTCAGGCTATCCGATTCAAATTTCAAAGCATAAATTTTTCTGGTTAGTTCAATAATCTTCGCTTTTCTCACAATCTGAACTGCTTCATGATTCAGCCATTGGCCGAAGACAGCATACAGCGTTGGATCAGACATAAAATTAATAGCTTGATTTTTTTTCAGTTCAGCAATCACATTTGACTTCAACATCTCGAGTCCTAGTCCAAGGTCTCCTCCCTCTTGAACCAAAGCCTCACCCCTTCTGGAGAAAAGCCTCAGTTGGTCTTCCATATTGTCGAGTAAGGCAGAAATCGCAATGTTAGTGGGTTCCAGCTTCTGCCAATTGATTGTCAATGCGTGTGAGTTTGAGGTCTCATCTTTGCAGTCGTTGACCACAAAATACACCACTGCGTCTTCTGATGCGACAACAGAAGTGTGTGTCTGCACCACCGAACTATAGATAATTTCAGTGTTTCGACGAATTTCGGTCGGTGTGACAATAGCCAAATAAGCTCCAGCTGGGAACCTAGGAAATGGTGTGTCTTCGAACCGCATACCAGATTGAAACGCAGCGGCATTGGACTGGTACTGGGACGTTTGCTGATATTGAGAGTTATCAGACGTCTGTGATGTACCGGTCGTTTTCTGAGAAGAGAATGAAGCAGAAAACCCTAACCCATAAGCTCCGCCGGAGCCACTTAGCCCAAAGCTCGTCGTTGCACTCTCAGTCGAAAATTTCGACATTGTCTCCCTTTGGTCACTACCCGTTGACCTGGAATTGCCACTTAGCTGCTGCTCTCTGAAACCCTCTGAACCCATACGAATTCTGGCGATATCTATTGGATGCCCAGATCGCTTCAAGGCACAGACGGGTGACCATTCGCCCGCGACCTGGACATTCAACACCTCTCCTTTTCTTAGTTTGATGGAGTGATGGGCATAGAAAGGTAAGTCACCCAAGCTCTTAGAGTCAGGCGACATCTTTGAATTCGCGGAGGACACATGGAAAACGTCTAAATTCTCCGGTACGCTCTTAAAGACTTTCAAGCCTGCACTGGTTCTCAACTGTTCTTTTTGAAGGCTATATCGAGCAATGTAATTAGCATGGGCATCAAAGCTACTTTGAGTTTTCTTAAGTTCAGCCAGTCGATATTCCAGTTCATAGTTCTTAAGAGTCAAGCCATTCTCTAATGATTCGACAGCCATTTTCCTCGAAATTTGTGCATCGCCAAGATAGTCCATACTTGCTCGGTTCTTTTCAAAATCATGGATCGCACTGCTTAGTCTTGACAATGTAAACTCTGAGCTACTTCGAATGGCACTAATGTGTCTGGGGGCCAATGTGGATGCCAATGTATTATCCCAGAAGTAATAACCGCAGGCCTCGTAGTCCTGTAGGGCCTTAGCATAAGTCTTTAGTACATCAATCCGGCCTACTGCACCAGTTGAAGAGATACCGCTGTCCCTCAGCATTTTTAGTTTTGGAAAGCTCTCTAGCAATTCCGAATCAGGGGCTACAGGAAGTTGCGCTAACATCTTGACAATTTGATGAGTCCCCCGCCGGCCCTGAGAAGTAGATTTCGCTCCGTGGAGTAAGTCCTCGAAATACATTAAAGCATCAGCTTGCTCGAGCTCATTGGCGAAAAGCCTGGGAAAGCAGAATGCCAGTAGGTTCAGGTTTCTACTGTCCTTCGCAATTTTCAATACGGCAGATAAGGTGGTTTGGTCAGCCGGAACATGTTCCAACACCCGATCCAGCGCAAAATCTAGTTCTGTCACATCAAGAGAAGACGCCAAAAAATGTCGGAGATTAAGCGCATTTTCCAGTTGCTGTAGATTTAAATCCTTGGTTAGCGAAGTAACATACTGAACCAGATCTTGATTTAAGCCCAAGTGAGCCACGCGCGCGCTATTTTCAATCAATTTAAAACGCTTAGCTTTATCGACCTTGAGACCCTCAGGGGATTTCAAGAATGTGAGTGTATTTTCGAGCGCCTTGCGGTCGGGAGCTTTAAACCCATCTAGCTCTTGATAGAGTGACAATACGCAGTCAATGAATTCAGATTTTAAAGACGTGCTAAGTTCTTGGATCACTTCGAATATGAGTTGTGGAGGCTTGTCATTCGGTAGTTCGTACAAAGCAGCCTTAATATCTCGGTTATAGAGAGGGATCGCGTCTCGCAGTGCACCACTTTGGTAACGATCCTTCTTCCCCCATAGCATATAAATATGCTCCTTCGGTTCGTGAATCATTACTTTAAAGATGTGATCAGCGACTAAAGTGTCCTTATTGGCTTGGGAAAATAATGCATAGGCCATTAATCCGGTTTGAGTTCGACGCGACTCTAACCATTCTCGAGCGTTCTCTGATTTTTCGACCGCGGCCCGTTCCATCGACGAGATGACTGATTTATGGTCAGACCCTAGCGATTCTTCTAGAGCAAGACCCAAGTGATAGAAAGCTCGGCCCCCAACTACCGTAGTCGATGGTGTAAACACCGAACTTCTAAGCCAATATGGAGACTTTTTGTGACGTCCTAGAGCAATCCTGCAATGCCCGTGCCCAAGAATGGCCAACGATTCTACGTGGAATAATGTAACGGATAGCAATGCCCTGCTACCAAGCAATTTGTTGCCATAGAACAGGCAGTCATCGTCTTCATTAACCGGTTCTATGTTTTTGCCCAAGCGATATGTGGCATACTCATGCCCACCAGCGGAAGCCAGCTTATACCATTTCTCAGACTCTTGTTTAAGGCTGCTTTGTTCATACAATGCACCTAATCTAAACTGGGCATCAACATCACCTCTCATCGCTTCGATTTGATAAATCAAAAAGGCCTGCTTGAGTGGTAGAACCGAGAGCGGCTTGCCCGAGCCAAGATCGCTTTCGTTTAGCTTTTCTTGCAGATCAGAAAGATATTGATTCTCGAAATGCTCGCCGGCAACCTTCCAAGAATCTCCTGCGAAACTTATTACACTACCTAAAATTCCCATCAAGAAAACAAGATTAGCCATACCAAGTTCCGCCTTATTAAAACATACTTGGTATATTGCTCTGAAATTCACAATAGCTATTTTTGGCAATCCAACTTAACGGATAAAGCTGGAGCAATTCTCTGCACAGCACGTGTGCTCTTTGATTTTAAGTAACTAGCTAATTATACTCAACTTATAACCACCGAACAATTCAATATATTGTTCCCAAAATTAGGTTTATATCTAGATCAGAGGCCAAGGTCCTATGCTGAGGAATGAGTTACTAAACATCGGGTTAGCCACCTGTATTGGCATATTCGCTCTCTTCGCAAGCGAACGCTCCCAAGCAGCTGAAAGTGTTACGATAAATGGTAACGATTGGATTGAGCTCAAAGCCATTAGCGGGGGCTTTTGCGACACCTTTAACCAAGATCCACAGCCAGCCGTAGGCTACCGGGAAACTCCCGATGCTCGCGTTTCAACTTACGATTTCAATGGTGCTCAAGCCGGTATCGCCTGCACCAAGGGCGTATATGTCTCCAAAATCGAATTGGGGGATATTGCAGGTTTGGCCGCTGTTTCGTCTGAAGGCAATTTAAGCTTTCAAACGAGCGTGGAACCAGGCGTACCATTCGTGCCAGGGAAATCGATTCCGTTGGTTTTTCAAAGCTCACCCAAAGCCAAAGGGTGCATCGTACAAAACTCAACCCGCTTAAAAAATGGCTCGAGCATCGGCACGTCAGGAAGCGAAATACCTGCGGGACAGCACACGAGTCTGGTGCAGCCTTTTACTGGCATGGGCCTGGGGCAGACGAACGCCTGCCTGGTGGCGTTTGACCTGCGCATGAGGGATAACGAGCAAGTCATCTCAAATGGCAGCGCAGCGAGCTCCAGGGTCTACATTAAGTACACGGTTCAATAAGCATTAACCATCCAGTTTCCGGAACAAAATATCCAACGCATTGCTACCCGCATAGACGCCTTCTTCAAGCCTATATTGCTGCATATACATGTTCGAGCGTTTACAGCCCTCGCCTGTCAGGTTGGTCAGCCCAACCAAATGAGTGGATACCATCATGATGCTTTGGGGGTACCTACAAAAATGGTCCAAAACCAATTGGGACGCCGCTTCGGCTTCAACAGGATTGGTACTTCTAAAAGGCTCGTCTAGAATCATGAAGGCGCGGTCGTCTGGTTTCAAGTTCGCATACAATTCTTTCATCGCAGCCATATTTTTCAGCTCTCGGACAAATGACGAATCTAGACCGGTTTGGTCTGAATGCTCCATAAAGCTGTTTACAACTGTAAATGGTCGCATGGTGATTTCTGATGCAGCCGCTACGCCGATGGTTTGAGCCAAGTAGATGTTGAGGGCCACGGCTCGCATCATGGTGGATTTTCCGGACGCATTCGGGCCAGTCATCATCAGTTGCATCGCCGAGCTTTTTCCGCCTAAAGAGATATCGTTGGGTACCGCTTTTTCGAAGGGGAGAAGCGGGTTTCGCAAGTCTTCGGCTTCGAAAAACGGCGCCTGATGTTTCTTAGACCATTTAACCAAGGTGAGCTGCGCTGGCGTGGCAGTTAAGGCTTTGGCTATGGCCACATAGAAATCCAAAGCTGACAATTTTTCGACATAGCGCGCCAAAGGCTTTTTTAAATCCATTAACAACCGGTTGGCAGCTAACGCAGTAGCCAAGTCGAGTTGAAAAAGCTCGCTGGGAGCATTCCCTAAGCCATCTATTTGGGCGACAAAATGCTTGAAGTCATCAGCATCCTGCCGGGTAACATTGAGACGCAGAGACTGGGGCAAACTTTGGTCGTGCTTTTCAATATCTAGTATGGCACCAATGACCTTCGCCGTATGCTGCAACTTGGTTAGCAACAGTTGATGCTTTCTCTTTAAATCCTGGTGCCCAAAAGCTGGATCGCGAAAATTGGATGAAAGAATAAATCCATTCCAAGCATAGAATAAAACCTTCGACGTTAAAGAAGAACCGCCGGCGTGCACCCAACGTGCCTGAAGATAGGTGGTCCATAGCAGCAGTGGCAGCGACAGATAAATCTCTTGAACTGCCTTGAACAGCATATAGGCCGGGGTCTGATTCTGCACTTTCATGGGGCTAATAAGATTTTTGTTCGCCCCCAGGAAAGTTAGAGAAGCTTTTTCATCCACGTAATAAAGCATTTGGATTTCTAGGCCGTTAATCGGATTGTCGGGGTCATAAATATCGAAAAACGAACTTTCAAAACCTTTCAAAGGTGCCATAACACTTTGAACTCGATTCACCATGGTCGGATCGGCACGAAGACGACGCAGCAAATCCTGCCTTTTTTCTAACAACTCAAGCGAAGCGCATAGGCCATTTTTCAACAAAAGGCCGGCCCAAAGCTGCCCAAATAGCGTTGCCGCAGGGGCCACGTGTTTAAACAAGTCCCAGTCCTCTCCTACAAGCACATGCGATTGAGTTAAAACATCGCTTATAGGCACCGCAAAATGCAAATTTAAGACATCTGCCCCAACGGCGTGCTTTTCGAGTAAAGTGCTGTGAGCCGAGTAAGAAGCAATTGCTATCAATAAAAGGCAAAATCTCATTTTAAAGTCCTAAATATGAATGCACCAATTGCATGCCATTGCGTGCGCTGCTGGCGCCTGGCTTAAGCTTGAAGTTTTCCATATGCATATTACGCACGGTGCCGGCGCTGTTATCCACCTTTGATAAATCGTATAGATGAGTGGAGACCAGACTCATGCTGTGATCGAGGCGAGATAATCGCACCAATATTTCCTTGGAGCCGATTAAGGCATCCACGGCGTTGGTAGAGCTAAATAGCTCATCGGCCAACAAAAGGCTTTTTTGCCCGGATTCACTCAACTGGCTCTTTAATTTGAGCGCGTCCACCATGCGATTTACTTCTGTTTCATAGGACGAGCTTTGACCTAAAACATCTTTCGTTTCCATGAACACGTGAAAAGCATCAAAAGGCGTTAAAGAAAGTGACTCGGCGAAAGCAAGGCCCAAAGTCTGCGCCAATGCGATGACATTGATTCCGAGTGCCCGCATTAAAGTCGACTTACCGGAAGCATTGGGGCCGGTCAAAACCACGGCATGGTCATTTTCACCAATGTTTAATGCGTTGCCAATCGCTTTCGATTTGGCCAACAACGGGTGCGTCAGACCAACGCTTTCTATGACTGGCCTCGAGTCTGAAAGCCACTTCACATAAGTAATGCCGCTATCTTTTTTGGCTACTGCTGCGCCTACCGAGGCGTAAAAGTCCGCTTTTCCAAGCAGCAGCAACATTGCTTGAATATCGTTTCTGATAGCCAGCGCGTGGTCCATGGCGGTTAATGCTCTGAGCAAATCAGCCTGAAATAGATGCGAGCCGGATGGTACGGCAAGACCGTCCGCTAAATCCATCAAGCTTTTAAGAGTTTCGCGTTGCTCGTACGATAAAA
Organism: Myxococcota bacterium; assembly: GCA_040387835.1. Classification (NCBI taxonomy): domain Bacteria; kingdom Pseudomonadati; phylum Myxococcota; species Myxococcota bacterium. The sequence goes on from JAZKCZ010000002.1 coordinate 86,912, forward strand.
GCGCTAGCTCGCCAGGAAACTCAGCTAAGGCCAGAAGATCGAATACTCGATGAATCACGCTACTCAAGTTTTTTAAATTACCAACGACGAGCGCATGTTCAGCTTGTAGCCTGGCGTGAGCATCCAGTTGATAGTAAATCAGTGCGCTGCTCGAGACTGAAGTCAACAGACCCATCAAGCTGTGGCCAAAAAATCCTCCCCAAGTAGGTTGACTACGGTAGCTCGATAAGTTCGTTTTTAGTTCGGTATAGGAGACCCAAAGGCCTATGAAATAGTAATAACTCTTAAATAATAAACTCGCCGATTTAAGTGGCTGGCTCAAAATTGGCCAGGCGGACATTTCTTTAGGTGCCAAATCTCCTCTGGCGTGAGGCATTCTAGCTTTTAATGCTTTCACAGGATTGAGAAGATGCAGACATAGGTCTTCAGAAGATTTAATGTCTCTCAGGAGCGAAACAACTTCATCCGTAAGTTTGCTGTTCGTCGCAAATGCCTTGATTAAGTTGGTGCGCATTTCGATATCAGACTTAGAACTGGTAGCGCCATTAGATAGCATTAAATCGCCATAAATCTCACCAAAAATGGTTTGGGTTGGAAATGATTCTTTATATAGATTTCTGGCTTGCAATTGATCCAGCCAGTCATCATGTTTAGGCACTGAACTCTCGGGGAATTTATCCTGCCAAAGCTTGAGTAAAAAATCAGCTTTGAACGAATTTTCCAAGGTCAAAGGATTTTCAGGCTCATCACCCTCATAAAACTGTTTAAGCGTTTCGCTCCAAAAACTAACCATCGGACTGTCAAGTTCAACTAAGGCAGCGCGCGCTGTGAAGGGTAAGAAAAAGATGAAACCTGCGAGGCAAGAAAATTTAATCCAATTAAACACCAGTTAATAACCAGGCTGGAAAAAAGGATATTCCTGCGCTAGGCTATATTCCTATGGCATTTCAAAATCTCAACTCGGGCGCAGGCCGCTATCAGCCAATGAGCGAAATCAACGTCACGCCCTTGGTAGATGTTATGTTGGTGCTGTTAATCATATTCATGGTCACAGCGCCGATGATGACCTCAGGGTTAGACCTGCAGCTTCCAGAAGCAGCTTCGCAGCAAATCGAAGGCGCAGACAACAAGCTCACGCTCAGTTTGGGCGCCGATCGCCGCATTATGCTGGGAGACAAGGAGCTGAGACTGGACCAACTACCAGAATCTCTAAAAGCGTCCAAAGAAATACAACTCCAGGCCGACCAAAGTCTGCCTTACGGTTATGTCGTTAAAATCATGGGTATTCTTAAGTCAAACGGCGTTGAAAACATTAGTTTAGTTACGCAGCCTCCCGGAGAGGGCGTTGAATAGTTTTCGCAAAGCATTTATTGCAAGCTTAGGCCTCCATAGTGCCTTGGCATTATTGTATCTTTTTTTCAGCGTCTATGAGCCTCCATTCAAGCCGCCTAAAACCATCATTCAAGTCAGTCTGGCTAAGTTGGGTCAAAAACGGGAAGAAAAATTACTGCCTCGCATCGATGCCGCCCCTCCTCCACCCGCGCCGAAGCACACACCTGCCCCGCCCAAGCCGACCACCAAGAAGATTGCCAAGGCGAAGCCAAATACGAACCCTTTAGACATTTTAAAAAAGCGCTTTGGCAAGCCTGACTTTTCTGGCAATCCAGCGGGTCATGCGAGAGGCAGTTCTATCAACAGCGAGCTAGCTGATTCTTATGAACTACAGGTCGTTGAGCTTCTGCGCGAAAATTACGAGATTCCGAGAATTATCAGTGACAGAGAAGCAAAAAAACTAAAACTGCTCGTTAGGCTTTGGATAGATGCCAAAGGCAAGTTGGTTAAAATCAAGGTTCAAGACCCTTCCAGAAACGGGCGCTTCGACGAAGCGGTCATGCAAGGCAGCAGGCGTATCTCGTCTTTCGGCGCACCGCCGTTAACAATGGCTCGCAAATATAAGACGGACGGTTTATTAATCGAGTTCTGTCCGATGGAGTGTTCATGAAATTTGTATTTTTTCTATTATCGGGCCTTTTGATGGCTCAAAGCTCGCTGCGGGTTGAAAAAGCACGCTTTCGCCCGTTTGAGATTGCTATTTCTGGTCAAGCTGAATTGGCCAGTGTGGTCTTAAACGATTTGGAACTCTCCGGCGTATTTCGCAGCGCCATGCCAGCGATTGCCGAGGGCACGGTGAAGATTCAATCCAGTGCTAAAGAAACGACTGCTTTGGTAAATAACAAGCAGCTTTTCAAATATAAACAGCCAGCCTCTAGACAGCTCGGTCATCAAATTGCTGGTGATGTTTACAAATTTTTTACTGGCGAAAAATCTTTTTTTGGCTCGCAAATAGCCGCATCAAAAATGACGCCTCAAGGCAAACAAATCGTTTTGATGGATTTTGATGGTAATGGCGAAAGACAGGTTACCAAGGCCTCCAGCATTAATATTCTGCCCACCATCACGCCCACCGGCAAAGAAATCTACTTCACCAGCTTTATCAATAGAAATTCCGACCTGTTCTCCATCAAAACCGATGGCAGTGGTCTGAAAACGATTTCAAATCATAAAGGCCTGAACACCGGGACAGCATTTGCACCAAATGGCGCAAAAATGCTGATTACACTCTCTTTAGAAGGCAAAAGCGATATATACCAAACCGACTTACATGGACAAAACAAAATCCGCATCACTTCAGGTTATGGTTTAAACACCTCGCCTTCTTATAGTCCTGATGGCTCAAAAGTTGCCTTCGTCTCAAATCGTTCAGGTAATCCACAAGTTTATATCATGAACGCCAACGGCACTGGTGCTGAAAGAATCACCATGCAAGGTAAATATAACCAGGCTCCAAAATGGAGTTCCACCGGTGATTACATCGTATTCACAGCCAGAGATGAGTTCAATGTCTTTGATATTTTCCTGGTGGAAGTTAAAACGAAAAAAATTACCCGCGTCACTCAGGATCAAGGCAGCAACGAAGAAGCCGATTTCGCGCCGAATGGCCGCATGCTGGTTTTTTCGTCAACCCGCAGCGGCACCCGCGATTTGTTCGTTTCCAATCTAGATGGTAGCGTGCAGAAACAAATCACGCACGGCGGACGTTATTGGACACCAAGCTGGGGGCCCGCCCTTTAAGGAATTTATGGTGCAAACGATATCAACCAAACCGATTCATTCGCTTTTTAACCAAATTGCTCATCGATACGACTTACTCAACCGAATGTTGTCGTTTGGGCTCGATCAAGTTTGGCGCAGGAAGGTCATTACTTTTGTTCCGCAGGAGCCGAATCTAAAGGTCTTGGACTGCGCCACGGGTACGGCGGATTTGGCCCTAATGATGGCTCAACAAGCGCGCAATATTACCCAAGTGGTCGGGGTCGACATTGCCACTGACATGCTAAAGATTGGTCGAGAAAAAGTAGAGCGTGCTGGATTTACCGGATGCGTAGAACTTCAAGCCGGAGATGCGCATCATTTAGCCTTTGCTGACGCTAGCTTTGACTTGGTCACGGTCGCTTTCGGCCTGCGCAATATGCCCGGTCGCGAGCAAGCTTTGTCCGAGATGAAGCGTGTCTTAAAACCAGGTGGAAGACTTATTGTTCTTGAGTTTTCGATGCCTCGCAATTGGCTGATTCGCAAAGGCTACTTGGTTTATTTCAGGCACATCTTGCCGCGTATCGGCGGTCTGATTTCTGGAGACTACAAAGCGTACCAATATCTCAACCAATCGGTTGAAAACTTTGATGCCTCTGTTTTGAGTAATTTCTCCGCGCACCCTTTATCGATGGGAATTGCAACACTCTATGTCTCTGATTCAGTGGCTTGAAAACCAAGACGAATTCCCCAAGTTCTACTGGCGCTCCAGGGACACCGGTACAGAGATTGCTGCGGTTGGCGTTTTGGAAGAATACGAGCAGCCGCGCATTGGCAGCGTCGGATTTGTGCGTTTTGACAATGACAGAAGCAGCGATAAGCTTTGGTCGCCATTTGGTAAAAGCCGTTTTTGGAAACCAAGTAAGCTTCAACAAGCCATCACCCCTTGCCCACCCGCCCTTAACCAAACAGAGATTCAAGTAAAGCGCACGCAGCCGACGCCAGGTTGGAGCCAGGCGGTGCGAGAGATTTTGGACGTCATCCAGCAGGACTCACTGCAAAAAGCGGTACTCGCTCGCCACATGACCCTTTCACAAGCTGAGCCTGTTGACTCATTATCGCTTCTTGCCAAGCTGCAAAGCCAGATTCCGACGGCGTATCATTTTCTCTATGAACCCATGCCAGGGCTGGCATTTTTAGGGGCGTCGCCCGAGCAATTATTTAAACGACAAGGCAGCCAGCTAGAATCAGAAGCGCAAGCTGGCACCAAACCGCGCGCTGCCCCAGCCGATGATTTACTGAAAAACGACAAAGAATTGCGCGAGCATCAATGGGTCATTGACGACATCTTGAACCGCTTCCACGAGCTGTGCATTGATTATGGCGTCACCAACCGGCATGAGGTGATAAAACTCTCGCATGTGCAACATTTGCGTACTCGCATTCGTGGCATCCTGGCGCCTGGCATACAAGACGAGCAAATTTTAAAGGCCTTGCACCCAACCCCTGCGGTTTGCGGGTGGCCCAGAGAAGAAGCGTTTAAACTGCTCAGACAACTGGAAGATTTTGACCGCGGCTTTTATGCAGGCGCCATTGGGTATGCAGGCGAGGAAGACAGCGAGTTTGCAGTAGCAATTCGCTGTGCTGTTATCGAAAATAGCACCTTGCATCTTTTTGGAGGCGCAGGAATCGTCCCTGGTTCGACGCCTGAGCATGAATGGGAAGAAATAGAGAATAAAATCGCTTTCTGGAGAGCTTTATTGTGACATTGCGTTATTTTTCTCCCATCGATCAAGAATTGCTTCAACGAGTTGGCGCACCCAAAGCTTTGGAGCGGGACCCTACTAGAGCGATCTATACCAATCGTAATTTAGACTTGTCTGCCATTAAAGCCGTTGGCTACGACATGGATTATACGCTGGCTAACTACCACAAAGAGCCCATGGAAAATCTGCAGTACAACATGACTGTAGAGTACCTGGTTAAAAAGCTCGGCTATCCTAAAGAGTTATATGCGCTGAATTATAACCCAAGCCTAAGCATTCGAGGTTTGGTGCTAGACAAGCGCTATGGCCACTTATTGAAAATGGACATGCACGGCCGCGTGTGGCGTGCTCAACATGGCTACAGACCTTTGGATTCAGTCGAAATAGACGGTATCTATAGAAACCACCGCATCAAGATGACGCAGGATTTTGCCTCGCTGGACACGCTTTTCGCTATGCCTGAAGCCTCGCTGTATTGCGATCTGGTGAACCACTTCAAAGACAAGTCGCTCAACTACGGCCGCATATTTGACGATATTAGGCATGCCATCGATACCATCCATTCGGACGATTCGCTCAAATCGGTGATTCGAGACAATTTAAGCACATACGTTGAATCGCATTCAGATATTGCGTTAACCCTGCATAAGACCCGTTCTTCGGGCAAAAAACTATTTCTGTTGACCAACAGCCATTGGGATTACACGCAAACCATCATGAGCTATCTGCTGGGCAACTGGATGAGCTATTTTGACTTTGTAATCACAGCCAGTCAAAAGCCAGCTTTCTTCACTGAGATGAACCCATTTAAACGCCTGCATGGCGAGCCGCAACATCAAATTTTTGAAGGCGGCAACATTCATGAATTCGAAAAAATGGCAGATGTTCGCGGCGAAGAGATTTTATATGTTGGCGATCATATCTACGGCGATATCGTTCGAAGCAAGAAAGAAACGCTGTGGCGCACCTGCCTGATCGTCGAAGAATTACCTAAAGAGCTTGAGCTTTCCATGCGCTATAACCCAGAGCTAGATAAGCTCGGCCGCATAGATACCGAGCGCTTGGAGCTGGGCAATGAAATCGGCCTGCACCGGGTCCTTTTGGCCTACTTAGACTCAGCCAAACTTGTCGCTGAAGCGGCTGCCGTTAGACGCGAGATGGAACAGGCCAAAAAGCACCTGGCTGATTTAGACAAAGAAATGGATGTGGTTCAAGATGCGCTGGAGCGCCGTTTTCATCCCTTCTGGGGTGAGCTTTTCCACGAGCATCATGATTTAAGTCGTTTCGGCGCTCAAGTTCGGTCGTATGCTTGTATCTATACGGGCAAAGTAACCAACTTTCTGCACTATAGTCCGCTGCACGGCTTTCGAAAAGAAGGCGAGTTGATGAGCCACGATCATCAGTTTAGAGCTTTGACATAAATGATCGACTTGCATTGCCATCTAGCTTATGGCGTTGACGATGGCGCTCAAACTCAGAGCGACTCTATCGCTTTGGCACTAGCGTTGGAGCAAGCTGGTGTCACTCATGTGGCTTGTACTTCGCATTTTCGCCGCGACAGAGCTTGGATGAATAACGCCTCGGTTCAAAAACAGATTCATAGTAAGTTAGACGCCTTGCTGGGCGATAAAGGGCCCATCAGAATTAAGGGCGCTGAACATTATCTGGACGAACTGCTATTGGAATCTTGTCGCAGTAAGCAAGCTGTACCTTACGAGTTGAATGGCAAACAAAGCTCTTGGATTTTGTTGGAGCTGCCCTATCAAACGCCACCGCCTAAGTTGATGGACGTTTTGTTCAGGATACAGACGACGGGATACAAGATCCTTTTGGCGCATTTGGAACGATTCCCTTATGTCTATGCCTATCCTGAAAAAGTAGAAGCCTTACGCAATGCCGGCTGCTTGATTCAGGTAAACCTAGGCTCTTTAGCTGGCGCTTACGGCAAAGAGTATCAACTCGCTGCGGAAAAGCTTTTGAAGGGCGGCCAGGTGGATGTTTTGGCCGGTGACTGTCACCACGCTGATGATGTTGGGCGGTTTATCGTGGAAGGCTTGAAAGCGGCGAAGGGCTTAATCGGTGGGGCCGACCTAAGAAGACTAACCGTAGACAACCCCAGTGAAATTGTAGGCCTGTAACATCGTCAGGCGCTTGGGGCATTTAAGGATGCGGGGTCTAACGGCTTTGGTCTAATCGTTCGACCTGGTAGCTTCATCATGAATTTGCCGAATTTGCGTGTTTTTAGCCATGTTGCTCTGAGGTCGATTCCTTCTTTGCGGTAGGTTTCGATGTCTAGAAACTCTGGTTTTGGTGCCTCCAGAGCGTTCACTTTCAAATCGGGCTTTTGCTTCACTCGATCACTGAGATCTAGCTGACCGTTCCAGGAAACTAGGCAGAGATCTGGGTGTGTGTTCTCTTTGAAGGGATCAGCGATTTCTTGAACTTGTGTCAGGCCATTTTTTTGTTGGATCGTTTGGGTCCAAACACCGTCGACCCTTTTTTCGATTTTGGAAAACAGGTGCAAATCTCGGTAAGTAATTAGATTAAAACTATCAGGCGAGTTGGTGTAGTTAGAAGTCTCGAAGGACATGCCGATCGGGTTTCCAGCCAGATCAACATCGATTTGCACGGCTTCCCAATCTTTTTGGGAGCCGTATAATACCGGCCGGGCCCAATCATAGAGTTTGCCGATTACGGGTATGGGAAGTTTCTCTAGCGGCATCCCGATATAATAGATAATCGAATGAAAAGGGCGGTCTTCCTGAGGCGGCAAGATCTCATACCTGATGGAGCTGGGTTTAAGCTCCGCTGTGTTGCACTTTAGTTCTCGAATCGTTGATAGTTTGGGCGTAAAACGCTGGGCTAATTGATCGTTGAGCTCGCTTTGAGGCAGGGTGGGGTAATCGCGTTGAGCAGGCAAAAACTGGCTGAGGCCAAAGCAAGAAAAGAAGTTAGACACTCGCCTCGTCAACGTCTGCCCAAGAAGATAGCTGGTAGCTTGAGAAACATACCCAGGCCGATTCGGCAACTCGTGTTCTGCCCGATATTGGTGACACACGCTCAAGAAGATATCTTCCGGAATCCCCTTAGGAGATTCTGAGCAAATTGCCCTGGGGCCTGGCGTGTCGATAGAAATAGGCAGGCTTTGAGGCGACGTTGAAATATGCATAGCCTAAACTAGTATTTAGTTTAGTAATTTGGCGAAGGCATATCGACTCGGCTTTTGATGCTCCGCTAAGCCCTCAGGCCAAGCGTACCAAAAGCGTGGAACTTTATATCCAAGCAATCTCTCTTTGCAAAAGGCTATTAAGTCGTCTGGCTGGATTTCGAGATTGGAACGCATCTTAACGAATGCTGCTGGTCTTTGGCCATATTCAATATCCTGCTTAGGCACAACGATGACCGCTTCTATATTCGGATGTTCCAAAAGAGCGCGCTCAATTTCTTCTGGGTAGATGTTTTCGCCGCCCGAGATCATCCTATTATCTTTGCGGCCGAAAACTTCCAAATAACCGTGGTTATTTATCTGACCTAGATCGCCTGTAGCGTACCAGCCTTTCTGGTGCACCATGTCACCGCGTACCAAGATTTCGCCGTCGGCAGCGCTTTGAATCTCCCTATCGGGCAAACATCTTCCAGAAGTGAGAAGCCTGTCCAACGAATCACCGAGGGCTGTGGCCGTTACCTGAGAGGCAGTCTCTGTGCTCCCATATGTCGTAATGAGGGGAAGTCCTTCACGATAGGCTTGTTCGATAAGACTCCTAGGGATGGCGCTACCACCGAGCGTAATCGCTTTCATCTGCCTGAGCGCAGATATGAAAACAGGCTCCTTTATCCAGCGAATCAACTGAGTTGAGACTAACGATAAGTGGGTGATGCCGGCATCAAAAGCCCAACTCGGCGTCCAATCTTTGGGCGGAAGAACCCATTCCCCTCCTGATGCCCAAGCGCGCACGACGATTGCCAGGCCACTGACATGATGCACGGGCAAGGAGACCAAAGAACGGCTCGTGGCCGTTAATCCTGTATTTTGAATCACGGCTTGCGCAGCCAATAAGTGCTGCTCAAAACTATGGCAAACCACTTTAGGGACACCCATGCTTCCAGAAGTTTTGAGCTTTGTACCCAATACGCACTTGAAATTGACGTTCACATCCGTTAAGCACAAAAGTTGCAAAAGCCGGGGTGGCGGAATGGTAGACGCAGACGACTTAAAATCGTCCGGTAATCCCGTGCGGGTTCGAGTCCCGCCCTCGGCACTCTTATTTATCACCATCAATTGCAGCCAGTACCTTTTCGACGTGGCCGTCCACTTTCACATTGGGCCAAATTTTCGCTATGTGGCCTTTGGGATCAATCAGCACGGTACTTCGAATGACGCCCATCGACGTTTTGCCATAACTGGTCTTTTCACCGTATGCGCCATACGCCCGATGCAGTTTTAGATCTGGATCGCTCAGCAGTGGAAATGGTAGCTCGTACTTGCTTTTGAAAGCTTCGTGGCTGTCGTGGTCGTCTCTGGACACGCCATAAATCACAGCGTTGTGTTTGTGAAAATCTTTAGACAAATCTCTAAAACTGCATGCCTCACGGGTGCATCCTGGTGTGTCATCTTTCGGATAGAAATACAAAACGACCCATTGGCCTGAATGTTTTTCCAGTTCTTTAAACGCCGGCGCTTTCATCCCTTCTTTCAAACTCATATAACTCCCTCAGCAGCCCAATTTGCTGGCGCCGATTCTCCATTTCTGGGGTGATCAGCCAGTTTAGAATGCTCTTAGATGCAGATAAAATCAACTCTGTGCCTTCTTCAAACGACTCTTGCAAATGCGGACCATCAATAAATAGCCTACCACCGCTGGTGCAACTTCGAATTCGCAAAGACTCGCCTTCCGGCAGAAATCCTGCCAATAGCGCTGGCACCGGCATACGCGCGAAATATGGCTCACGGCACACCCACTGCAGCCGCCTATCTTGAATCGGCTGCACCCGTCCACCGGTAGAACAAACCGCGCCACTGGAGCCACAGGGGGTGCAGACCCAAAGGCCAGAGTTCTTATGAAAACTCGTTTGGCCCAAAGCGGTGACCTCATACCGTGTCATAGCCGCAGGATTTTGATTCGCGATTAAAATATCGTTTAAAGCCAATACCGGCAGCTGTTTACCTCCGAGTTCAATCTGCATCCGCGTCACTTGCGTTGGCTGCAGCTTACCACTCAAAAAATCATCCAAAACATCCGAAAAATTATTCATATCGGCAACGCATAATGAGCCCACCGATGTGTTTGGATTTGAATTCACGCCCATCAAAACGTTATCTGCAACCGAGTGACTCGCCTCCAGTAACGTGCCATCTCCACCCACTGTGATAATCAACCGATCTTTAATTTTGCCAGATGACAAATCTTCCCGAAAGCAGGTTTCAAAAGCGATGCGCTTAAGCTTAAGAACATCTTCTACCCGCCGAAAAGAAGCGTCATGATTTTCCAATTCTTCGGGCCGAGGACGCTTATAGACGAGCAAAATTTCCATCAATCCATGTCTACGAGCGGCAAAAAGCATCGTCAATGCCTAAATGCTCAGCACCATCACTGGAATAAAACCCGCCTCGCCCTTATTAACATGAGCGGACTTGTTCAGGGAGTATCATTGAAAATCTATTTAGCTGTGTGTTTATTAACAGGATTAATATCCTCCAACTTAAGGGCATTCGATGCTGAGGATTTAATTGTCTACGCTTATAGGCATCAAGACGTCAGGAGACTCCATAGCGAACTTAGAGATTACTGCCCTCAGGGGCTAGAGTCCTTCCATACAACCATTGTAGCGGCTGCGAATGTAGGAAGTAGAACAAATAATTCCAAAAATTATGCAGCGAGGCAAGTCTTTTGGTGGTTCAATCACCACCCATGTAAAGAACTGCTATCAGTTGAAATGCAGTCGTTGCTTACAGAGGTTGCAGCAATATATAGTTAAGCTATCCGATGCCAGCCGCGGCGATAATAAATTAGTGGCTCCCCTGCCCCAGACACACTGGCTCTCAAAACTTCACCCAGATAAATAACGTGGTCGCCAGTATCATGCATGCCGGAGATACGGCAATCCAACCAAGCCAACGCACCTGCTAAAATCGGATTGCCTGCTAGATCTGCTGAAAACTCAGCCTGTTCAAAACGTTGAACCATGCTTAAGCGATGGTCAGCGAAACTTGCGGCTAAATCTTTTTGACTATGCTGCAATAAATTCACCGCAAATTTTTGCGACGCTTTCAAAATGTTACACATCTGCGCCCTTTTATCCACGCAGATGGACACCATGGGCGGATGCAAACTGACGCTGGTGAACGAGCTAACGGTCATACCATGGAACGAACCATTCATCCCAGAGGTCACAATCGCCACGCCTGAAGGCCAATGCGACATCACCTCTCTATAGCTGTCGGTTAAGTCTGGCACGCGCAAGCTCCAATTGTTGCATGATGAACTGATGAATACTGATGCCCTCATAGGCCAACGCTTGGGGAACCAACGAGGCTTTCGTAAGCCCGGGCAAGGAGTTGGTTTCCAAATAGACAACACCTTCATGGGAAGCAATCATGTCCGTACGAGAGTAGCCTTCAAGCCCCAACGCATCGTGCGCGGCTACAGCCATGCGCTGAGCTTCAAGCGCAATGGCTTCAGGTACTTCGGCTGGTGTGATTTCGTCGGTGCCCAAGCCTAAATATTTGCCATCATAATCGGCAAGGCCGTTTTTTGCGCGCAGCTCAGTAGGCACAAGAGCTCGAGGGACACCGCCTTCATCGATAACGCCAACGGTAAGCTCAATTCCCTCCACGAAAGCTTCCACAAGATAAGGCCTATCTGCGTGCGATTTAAGCGATGCTAAAGCTTCATTTACGTTATCTTGGGTGACAATCGAAACACCGACGCTAGAGCCTTCCCAATTAGGCTTTAAAACCAACCTGGAATGCGCGTGTAACATTTGATGAATAGCAGCGTTCGCATTTTGAAAATCTTTGCCAGTCACCGCTGTCGATGGTGCCACGCGAATTTGGCGCGCAGCTACCGCCTTTTTCGCCCCAGCTTTGTCCATGCTTAAATGGCATGCTTTGGAGCCTGAACCCGTAAATACCAAGCCTCGTTTTTCAAAAAGCGCTTGCAACGTGCCATCCTCGCTTTTGCCGCCATGGGTGGCTAGGACAAACTCATAACCATTGGCTTTGGCCAAATCGAGCGCTTCAGACAGGTGAGTCGCAATCGGTGTGCCCGCAGGCTTAAACTCGGCCTTAAAGACGTTTTTCGCAGCTTGCAGATCACTGGACGATACTTCGTAAACCGAATCATTGGGTGCCCAAAACCAGCAACGCGCATTCAAAAGCGCTTCACTTAAGTTCTGTGCGGTCGCAACCGATACAAAACGCTCAGAGCTATCGCTTCCAAAGAGGATCACCAGATTTTGACCCATGTGCATCTCCTACTGATTCTTTTGTATCTGTAGCTCTGTCGGGTCTGAGAAAGCAAACAGCTTTTTAGATCGAGAAGGATGTCTGAGTTTTCTAAGGGCTTTAGCTTCAATCTGCCGGATACGTTCACGGGTGACTTCGAAATCTTGGCCAACTTCTTCCAAAGTATGGTCAGAACGCTCGCCAATCCCAAAACGCATGCGCAAAACTTTTTCTTCACGAGGCGTCAAAGTGGCCAGCACTTTACGGGTTTGCTCGCTCAAGTTCATGAGCATCACTGCATTGGACGGGTTAACCGCAGATTTATCTTCGATGAAGTCGCCTAGAGAGCTGCCGCCATCATCCTCGTCACCAATCGGTGTTTCCAGAGAAATAGGCTCTTTGGCAATTTTTAATACCTTACGAACTTTTTCGACCGGCATCTCCATTTTTTCAGCGATCTCTTCCGGGGTCGGTTCACGGCCTAACTCTTGAACCAAGTAACGACTGGTTCGTACCAGCTTGTTAATGGTTTCGATCATATGCACTGGAATACGAATTGTGCGCGCCTGATCGGCAATGGCGCGCGTAATTGCCTGACGAATCCACCAAGTAGCGTAGGTTGAGAACTTATAGCCACGCTTGTACTCAAACTTATCTACGGCTTTCATCAAGCCGATATTGCCTTCCTGGATAAGATCCAAGAACTGCAGGCCTCTGTTTGTATATTTCTTGGCAATCGACACAACCAGACGCAAGTTGGCTTCAACCAGCTGCTCTTTGGCGCGATTGGCTTTACGCTCACCCTTTTGGATTAAGCGGTAGGCATCGCGCAGTGGCTCAACTTCTACCAAAGCTTCTTCTTGTACACGCTTGATGCGATGCACGCCCATGACGATGGTACGGTACCAGTCTTGCAGAGTTTCAACGGTCAAAAACCATTTCTTGGCCAAGGCCTGCATTTTGGGCTGATCGTTATCGCATGCGCGGATTTCAGAGAGCACCACATGAGCTTGGCGATTGACGCGGCGCTCAATATTGGACAGTTCAAATTCGACTTTGTTGACCCTGCGGACCAAGACTTTGATGCGCTGCACGATTCGGTCGATTTGCCTCTTGTTGATTTTGAGCTCTCTTAAAAGCTCAACCACGCGCTCGCCGTTGACTTCGGTCATGTGCTTGCGAAGTTGGCTCAATTCAGAGACGATTTTCAGAGCGCGTTCGGTGATTTTTGGTTCATCGAATTCGATGGTTTGGCCATCTTCACCGGGCTCATTTTCTTTGACGATTTCTTTGACGCGGATTTTGCCTTTTTTAAGGCGGTCACCTAAATCTAAGATTTCAACCAGACAAATTGGCGTCTTAAGGACAGCATCCAAGACTTCTGTCTCGCCTTCTTCGATGCGTTTGGAAATCTCGACTTCGCCTTCGCGGGTTAGGAGATTCACAGAGCCCATCTTGCGCAGGTAGAGCCTTACCGGATCGCTGCCTTTGTTAAACTCGCCTGTGGCCACATCAGGGGTTTCAATGTCTGGCTCAGGCGTAAATTCTTCGACTTCATCACGGCCCGCAGCTTCTGTCGGCCTGCCACCTTCGTCGGTAATTTCGATTTCGGCTTCGAGCAAAATAGCGACCAGGTTTTCCAGGTCTTCCATTTTGGCAACGTCATGGCCTAAAGCGTCGTTAATTTCGTCAATGGTTAACGAGCCGCGATCGCGCCCACGATTAACCAGTTTAACGACTTCGCGTCTTTCATGAAGTGGTTTTTGAGAGGCTTTATTCGCGCCGGCAGCTTTTGGCTTTGGGGCAGGTGCCTCGAATTCGTCGGCTTCAAATTCTAATTCATTGCCTAATTCTAGGTCGTCTAGATCAAGGTCTAGATCAATTTCAGATTGATTTTTATCGGTCGTACGTGTCATAAGAAGCCTTCGAGCTCATTGGATGTTTTCCAAGGAGAAAACGTTTCCATAGCTGATCCACCAAAGTGTTCAAGTCCAGCCTTTTTTTAACGCGCCACTTTGGTCTTTTAGTGTTTGTCGAACCTCATCTAAGTTACCCTGATTTGTAGCAGACATCAACTTAAGATGTTGTTCTTTCAACCAAATTTGTCTTTTTTCTCGAGCCACCTTGTCAGACCAGCCTAAAAATATTTTTTCTGCTTCTTCCCCTGATACCAAAATTTCACCTAATTGCACTTCTGGCAAAGTAATATCGAGCAAATTTTCGCCCTGAACCAGTGCGGTAAGCACTGCTTTGAGCTCAGGATTTAAACCAACATCTTCTAAAATATCGGGGTGATTCAGCACCAAGGCTGGTGCGGCGATCACAGCTTTATAAAGAAGCTTTTCAGCATCAGACCAAGGAGTTCGCGTGGCAGGCGCAGCAGTGGCGCGTGCAGGCGCCCTTTTGACGCTGCCAGGTCTGTATTTTAATACCGCGCCAACCAATAGGCCTTCGTCTTCTTTCAACATGTGGGCAGCGAGGCGCACGTATTGCCTATTGACTAAGGGATCTGGCGAGGCACTGAGCACGGGCATCAAAGCTTGTAGGGCGCCAATGCGTTGGTGAACGCCGCCTACGCTTTCTTGCAGCGCGAGCTCGATTCGGTTTTCGATGGCATCTTTCGGCTTGGCGAATAAATCTTTCAATGTTTGAGCTTGGCCGTTTTGCCACAGTGTATCTGGGTCTTTGGCTGGCAGAACAACCGTCTGTACCGAAAAGCCTTTGCTTAAAAACATCAGCAATGCTTTTTCATGTGCCAAATGGCCTGCGCTATCTTGATCAAAGCACAACACCACCTGGTCTGTGTATTTATGGATAAGTTCCAGATGGCCTTCTGTTAAACTCGTGCCGCAAGGTGCTACCGCTGGGATGCCGACGGCCAACAACGCCATCACGTCAAAATAGCCTTCCACCAAGACCACTCGTTTTTGCGTTTTAATTAAAGGCAGCGATTCAAATAGCCCGTAGAGCACGTGGCCTTTGTCATATAGCTCGCTAGCCGCACTGTTGACATACTTCGGGCGGCTTTTTTCTGAATCGTTAAAGATGCGGCCGCCAAAGGCTACCAGTTGCCCGCGATGATTCTTAATCGGAATGGTAATGCGACCTTGAAACAGGCCTGAAACAGCGCCGCCGTAACCAAGTTCCATCTTATCGATAAAATCGGTCGAATATTTTCGCTGGCGGGTCAGATAAGAAAGCGCCTCACCTTTAAGTTGTTGCCTAAACATGGACTGCATACTGGCCAATGAATCGGCAACCGCGGGATTGACTCTCGGTTTGTATGTCTGTTCGATTTCAATGCCGTGTTCGCTGGCCAGGCGTTTGACAATATCAATAAACAGCTGACCGGTGGTCTTTTGCAGGAACTCGAAAACATCGCCGCTGGCGCCGCAACCGAAGCATTTAAAATAGCCCCTGTCTGGTCGAACATTAAAAGACGGGGATTTTTCGCCATGAAACGGACAAAGGCCCACATAATGTGAGCCGTTCTTTCGAAGTTTAACGGTTTGTCCAATCACCTGGGCCAAATCCGTTCGTCTTTTAATTTCCTGTATCGCTTCTTCGAGTTTCACTTATCCCAAACACTTCCTCACCATGACTTGGACGCGATTGCCATCGGCACCGCCGGCGGCTTTGGTCATCACGGCTTTCATCAGCTTGCCCATGTCTTTTGGGCCTTCAGCGCCAATTTCTTTCGCGACATCCTGAACCAAAGCTTCCAATTCACTATCGGTTAAAGCGCTGGGCAAATACAACTCAATAGTAGCAAGTTCTAACGCTTCTTTGTCAGCCAAATCTTGACGCGCGCCGGCTTTAAAGGACTCGATTGACTCACGGCGCTGTTTGGCCATCTTCATCAAAACATCTAATGCAGCCGCATCGCCAAGCTCTGTGCCAGCCGCACCGTCGGTTCTGGAAGAAATCGCTTTATTTTTAATTTCCGTCTTCATTAAAGACAGAACATCTTTTTTCGGATCACGCGCCTTCATGGCTTCTTTCCAGTCGTTTCCGATTCGTTCTTGTAGGCTAGTCATAGATGCCATATGGTATATCCTATGCAATTCAACATCGCAACACTTGCCCTGAGACTTTCCTTTGGCCTCTCGATGGCGCTCGCTCATGGTTTACCGAAACTGATGAACTTTGCCGAAATGTCACCCGGCTTTGCGGACCCTTTGGGGATCGGACCGGTGCCAAGCATGGCGTTTGTGGTATTTGCGGAATTTTTCTGCGCGCTATTAGTGGCCTTTGGCGTACTGACTCGCTATAGTGCCATTCCCGTAATTATTGTCATGGCCGTAGCCTGCTTTCACATACATGGCGGCGCAGACTGGGGAACGCGTGAAGCTTCCTTTCTCTTTGGTATCGCTTTTTTAGCCATGAGCCTATTAGGCTCCGGCAGATTCTCGCTTGATTATCTTGTCTTCAAAAAGCGCTAATTGATTTTTGAGCCCAGAGCCGCTTTGGAAGTGATCGAGTTCTTTCAAAGCGGATTCTTCAGACAACGTGAGCGTGATTTCTGCCTCAGCGAGCGCGGGAAAATAGAAATCGCGCTGCGCCAATGCCGTCAAGTGTCTAGACCACAAGCTTTTGCTCAACATTATCTGGAGTGAATGCGGCGGCATGGTCGATATGCCTTCGTGAAATCCTATCAAACCACCCACTAAAGGCGCCAAAATATCGCTGGTGCTGCCATTTTCCAACACAACATTTAACTTAAGTTCTGCCGGGGCGACCTGGCAGCTTAAAGCCAAGGCATAAATTACGATTTGCTCAGGGCTATCTCGCCCGTCAAAGCCTGCCGGAAACTGCAAATCAACAGGATCCACAGCGCCTTTTCCAACAGCCACATGGTGCCTAAGCGCTTGATGTGCTGTCCAAATAGCTTGCGGCGTATCTGCTTCCTTGCGCTCGAACAACCTATGCAGGACGCGATCGGCAAGCAATTCACCTTGTTGCAGCTGGCCTTCAAGCGGCAGTTTTGCATCCATTAATAAAGCCCGCAGTGCACCGACTAGCAGCGCCACAGAAGAGATGACTCGTGGATGCCAATGGGTCACATGTGTCCAGTCAATCAGCTTTTCAACCAAGCTGGATTCATCTTTGGATAAGAAAGCAAGTGGTGTCATGCAAGGCAAGATATCGCCTAGCAACCGATGTGAAGGCCGCGCATTTGAAGCTTCAAGCAATGTACCAGCCAAAGCGCTGGCATCACCTCTCAGCGCCATACCGTGACGCGGCGTGGCCAGCACTTGCAGCTTGGTCGAGAGATCCCCTGGTTCAAATACTGCTTGAAAAACGGATAAAAACCAAGTGCCACTGGCAGAATGCAGCAAAAAGGGCGGCTTTCGAAAACGATGCATCCGGTGTAGCCCGTCGCCAAGCGCCGTTCCCCACACCAACCCTTCCAATGCTTTTAGATTCGCAACGATCATAGCACTTCCAAAATTTTCCGATGAATGCCACCGAATGCCCCATTGGACATACATAGCAGTACCGCATTTGCTGGTACTTCAGCACGCACCAACTCAATCATCTTATCGTAAGAGTCGCAAGCGGTTGCTTTGAGGCCGACATCCAAAGCAAGCTTAGGCACATCCATCATAATGCCTGGCTCAAGATGGCGCCCAGGCGGTGCAAGCAGCACCCGATCTGCGGCATCAAAACTGGCGGCGTAGGCATTTTGAAAGACTTTTCGACAGCTACTGGCTGAGCGTGGCTCAAACAATGCCCAAAGCGGCCTGCCTGGGTAGCGTTTTTTCGCGCCTTCCAAAGTTGTTTTAACAGCTGTAGGGTGGTGCGCGAAATCATCAATCACCAAAATGCCATTTTTCAAGCCGACTTCTTCCATTCGCCGCTTCACACCTTGAAAGCTAGAAAAGCCACCTTGTATCTCTTCGTGCGTCAAACCCATCGATTGAAGAATCAGGTAGCAACCGAAGGCATTTTGAGCGTTATGCCGTCCAGCCAACGGGATGCTCACGCGGGCGGCGTTCACTTCAAACTCAAGGCCTTTGGAAGACTCAACAAGCATCGCCGGCTCACCGTATTCAATCAGCTTGGCCTTCAGCTCGCTCTTTTCTAGCGCACGCTTTAAATCTGGAAAGAGATTGTTGAGCACAATCACGCCATCTCCTGGCACCAATGAAATCAACTGAGCAAAGCGCTCAATAATTTCATCTACAGACTTATAAATGTCGGCATGGTCGTATTCTAGTGAACTGCACAGCAAATAAAACGGCTTATAGTGAAGAAATTTCGGTCCCTTATCAAAGAACGCCGTGTCGTATTCGTCCCCCTCAATCACGAAGGGCTCGCCCGCACCAACATGGAAACTTTCCGTGAAATTCTGAGCGATGCCTCCGATTAAAAAGCTTGGATCACGACCTGTGTGGGTGAGCGTGTGGGCCAAAATCGCGCTGATAGTGGTTTTTCCATGTGTTCCAGCTGCGACCACCGACTTTTTATCACTTAAAAATAATGAGTTTAAAGCTTGGGGAAAGGAAGTCGTCTTCAGTCCTAAACGCAAAACTTCCAGCACTTCGATATGATCTTTGGAAACAATATTTCCAACCACCACCAAATCGCTGTCCGCCTCTATGTTACTCGCTGCATACGGTGTCTTAACGCGTATACCCCATTCAGAAAGCTTATCTTTCATGGGTGGATAGGTCGCGGCATCGGAGCCAACCACTTCATGACCCGCTTGCTTTAACAATCCCGCAAAAGCACCCATGGCCGTGCCAGCAATCCCAATGAGGTAAATCTTCATACATCTAAATCTTATGCCAAAACTTCCAGCGCGCCAAGTCTGTTTTATATGATAATATGCGTCTAATGAGACTCTGGTTCACACGGCAATATCGTTTTTGGAAATCCGCCACCACCCATTTTTTAGATCAAAATGGATTCACCTCGGCAAGCGCGCTCGCCTATCAGACTTTGTTTTCAATTGTACCTCTGCTGGTGGCTGGACTCGCTCTCAGCACGCTCTTTCCTTTTTTTGAACAATCGACCAAAGACTTCGAAGCCTACCTGGTAAAACACATGGTGGCCTACTCTACCTCCGAAATTAAAGAATACATAGAAACCTTTAGCAAAAACGCGGCTGGCCTTTCAGCGGGCAGCATAGTCTTTCTGATTATCTCCGCGGTGATGATGATAGCCACCATCGAAAATGCATTCAGCGCCATCTGGGGGGCAAAGCCAAGACCGTGGGATATACGCTCATTTGTTACTTACGCGGCTGTGCTGTTAATCCTGCCGATTCTGGCAGGCATTGCATTGGCGGCTTTGGCCAATTCGCTTCTTAGTTGGCTACCTTTCGCTGACATGATGTCCATTCTATCAACTTGGATTGGGCTGACTTTGATCTATCGCTTCCTGCCCAATTGCGTCGTCTTTTGGAAAGACGCTGCCAAAGGAGCGCTGCTAGCCACAATCCTATTCGAATCGGCAAAGCATTTATTCGGCTTATACATTCAG